>CAMGHE010000117.1 GCA_946055775.1 uncultured Bacteroidales bacterium | reverse complement strand
TTATTCCCAAGGGCTGGGAACACGATTCCCAAGGGCTGGGAACATTATTCCCAAGGGCTGGGAACATTATTCCCAAGGGCTGGGAACACGATTCCCAGCGGCTGGGAATTCGATTCCCAAGGGCGTTGGGAAAATGGCTCGAAGAACAAGGCGTAATCAGCGCCGCCGCTACAGGCTGAGGCGCACGCCGCCCATGAGCATGAAGCCGGGTTGGCGCACGTTGCCCAGGTCGTAATAGCGTTTGGCGGTGAGGTTAGTGCCCTCGACGAAGAGCGTGTATTTGGGCTGTTCCCAGGCTATGCGGCCGTCGAGCAGGGCGTAGGTGCCGTAGGGGACGAGCCGGCCCGTGTTCTGTCCGCCGGCGTAGCGCACGTAGCCGCCCTCGCGGTCCTGCAGGCGCAGCGTCCATGTGGCGGTCAGATGGCCGGGCAGGCGGTGGGTGAGCGCGGCGGTCAGTTTGTGGCGCAGATACTCCTGGGCGTAGTTCGACTTATAGTACGCCTCGCCGGCCAACCGATGCTGACAGAGCCAGGCGTAGTCGATGCGCAACTGGCGGAGCGGCGTGCGGGTCTGCCAGAGGGCGTCGAAGTCGAGGCGTGCGGTGAGCGAGGCGCCCACGCGGTCGGCCCGGAAGGCCGTGGCGTGGTAGATGTCGTCGGCGGCGTACATCACCCAGTCTATCATATCGGTGCAGCGCTCATAGTGCACCTGGGCCTCCATCTGCACGCCCGTCGTGCCCCATGCCGTACCTAAGCGGAAGGCGGAGCACTTCTCGGGACGCAGGCCGACATTGCCCTGCTGCGTGGGCGACTTGTACCACAGGTCGGTGAACGACGGCAGGCGCATGGAGCGGTTCCACGAGGCAAAGAGCCGCCAGCCGCCACCGGGGCGGAAACTGAGGTCAACACCGGGGTAGAACCCGAAATGGCGCGAGGTGGCGCTGTTGCGCTGGGCCATCACACCGGCCGACAGCGTCCAGCCGTCGAGCACGACGTTGTGCTCGGCAAAGTAACTGACGTTGGTGCGCTCGGCATGCCGCGTGTATTGGCGGCCGCCGGCACCGGGGATGGCAAACTGCTGGCTCTCGTCGAGGGGATAGCCCAGGTTCGTACTGTATATCTCCTCCTGCCTCATCTCGGTGCCGATGGCGGTGCGGCCCAGGCACCAGTCGGTCCAGGCATTGACGCCGGCAGTGGCCACGTCAGTGCGGTGGAAGTTTTCACCAAAGTCGGAGTGGTGCACCAACTGGAAATGGTCCGTACTACGAATCCACGATGCCTGCGGCTGCACGTGCACGGTGCCGTTGGTCTGCGCCTTGACGGCGACGATGTATCGGCGCGTGGCCTCCCACTGGTTGGGATAGGCGGCCGAATAGAAGGTGTTGGCGCCGAAGTCGTTGGCGGTGATGCCGGCTTGTGCGTCGAGCGAGAAAGAGGCGTCGGCATAGTGGCCGGTGAGGTAGGCTTTCCAGCCCTCGAAGGCGCTGTTTTCCACAGCCCCGTCGCTGCGCCGGTAGCCCGCGCTGAGTGTCGTGGTGAAGGTGGGCGCGAGGCGGAGGGCCGTGCGTGCCGAGGCTAAGGCCGTGCCGTAACTGCCGCCCTGAAGGTTGACCTCGAGCGGACTGCCCCCGCGGCGCGTGACGATATTGACGGCCCCGCTGAAGGCCTGGCTGCCATATAGGCGTGAGGCGGCGCCGCGCAGCACCTCGACGCGATCGATGTCGGCGATGTCAATGGGGAAGTCGGCCGCGTTATGGCCGGTCTGAGGGTTGGTGACGGAGATGCCGTTAATGAGAAGGGCCATCTGGTCGAACGTGCCTCCGTCGATAGAAATGTCCGTTTGCATACCGAACGCGCCGCGTTGCCGGACATCCACACCGGCGGCGAGTTTCAGAACGTCATTGAGGGTCGTCACCCCCGCTGCGGCCAGGTCCTGGCGCTGCAGGGTGGTCACCAGACGGGCTGCCACAGCCGCCTGGAGCGGTGCGCGCGATGCCTGGACGACGGCCTCGTCCAGGCTGCCGGCATCGGCGGCTTCTGTGGGACGGAGCGTGTCGGCCTCGGCCATGTTGCGGGCCTCCAGCGCAGGGGCAGCGGTGGCCAGCATGGCGGCGGTGAGTACGCCGATGCGTACCTCGCGCCCCAGACAGGCGTGCAGCGCATAGCCCTTGCGCGAGAAGCGGCGGAACGTCAGTGGCGCAGCCTTCTGCAAGAAATGGGTTGATTGCATGATGTATGATAAGTATTGTATAGGTGGGATTCTTTTCCTTACCTGTTGGCGCGCCCTTTACCTGTTGGCGCGACGGTGGAGCGGGTCAGAGGCGGTCCAGGGCGCTATCGACGCGGCGGGCGGCCTCGTCGCCGGTGCCGGCATAGTGCATCAGGGCCTTGTAGGCGGCGCGGGCCACGGGGGTGCCGGACCGGGGCAGTTCGGCCATGGCCTGGTCGATCATCTCGTCGGCGTCGCGGTCGGACGGCGTGGCCCCGTTGGCAAAGAGGCGGCCCAGCAGCAGCCAGCCCACGAGGCGGAACATCTGCTCGTCGCGGGCTATCCACGCAAAGGCCCGGGAAGAGGCGTAGGGCAGGTGCGAAAACAGGTGGAAGACGGTGCATTCGGCCTCCTCCACAAAGCGCATCTGCTCCACCCACAGGTCGGCCAGGTCGGCATCAAAAGCCTCGGCGGGCATGAGCATGGCGGCCAGCAGGCGGCACTCGCGGATGTCTTCTTTCCACAGGGCGGCGGCCAAATCGTAGGTGTGGGGCCACGCCTCGGCCATCTGCCGCAAACGGGGCAGTTCGACGCCGAAGTTGACCTTATACGTCAGGCCCTTCTCGCGCATCGACTGGCTCACGGGGCCGTTCATCACGCCGCGCAGGCTGCGCTTGATGGTGCGCAGCGTCTCGTTCAGGCTGTCAGTGTTGGGGGTATCTGTCATCGTGGACATGGGCGTAGGAATGTATCTTAAAAAGTGTGGGGTATATCGGGAGTTGTTGTAGAATAGGCTGGAAGAATGGCTGCCGCAGCAAGCGGTGCACCTTCTCCACAGCGCTGCAAAGGTAAGCATTTCCGTGCGCCCAGCGGGCCATCGGCACCTACAGAATGCCAGACTTGCATGGATGCCTCGCTCCTTCTCGCCCGTTTGCGCCATGGTCTCCTGTATTTTTTATCTTTAGACGCAAGTAAACCTCTCTTCCACAATGAGGCTTCATACTATATCAACAACTTTTGGGAAAAACATGGCGGAGGGAGAAGAGGACGATAGCAAAAAATAACGTATGGAGGCCACTGCGCTAAGCAAAAACTGCTTACCTTTGACCCACCAAAACGCAGACCTCTATGATAACGCCTCTTTCTCGTCTGCTGGCCACGCTCTGCGCGTCGACCTTCTGCATGACGCTGACCGCCCAACATGTGGCCGATGACAGCCCCACACCCGCGGTGCCGTCTGACAGCACGCGCACCAACGACGCCCACTGTCTGGGCCTGCCGCTACAGCCGGCCTTCGACATGACCTTTCCCGTCAGTCCGCTGATGGGCATGGGATGGTGGCCGCTGCACCAGGGACTGAACGCCCAGGTCGAACTGAGCCTAAGTACGGGCTTCGGGCACAACCGCCTGCATGGCGTGGGCTTCGGACAGAGCACAGCGCTGGCTTATGCCGTGCCGCTGAGTGAACGCTTCTCGGTGGCGGCAGGGCTCTATGCCATGCACATGGACTGGGACGGCATCAGTCGTACGCAGGGCGGCGTGGCGGCGGCACTGTGCTACCGTCTGACCGACCGTGTCAACCTCTACGCCTATGGCAGCAAGGCTTTCACACCCGACACGGGCCTCTTGCGCTACCCCCTCTACCACGCGAACACGCTCTACGCCCCCTGGCCCTACGTCATCCCCCGCGAACGCATCGGCGCCATGGCCGAGTTTAAGATAGGCGAAACGGCGACCATCGCCGTCAGCGTAGAGCACCACAAGTATTGACGACAGACGCTGCGGTGTGCTCGTCGGCAGCCCACACCTTATATATTATATGTACGTCTGTCCTTTTTTCTAACCTCTCCATCCCTTCACCTTCATCCTGCCACCCCTACCCATGCCCACCCTGCTGCGCCAGCGCGCCCTGTTGCGTTTGGAATATGAACACGAGAAAGAAGCCTTCCGCCGCGCGACGGAGGTGATGAGCGTTGGCCGCAAGGTGAAGCGTGGCGAATGCTGGTATCCGGTGACGGCGGGCCGTAGCAGTTACAACGCGCTGGACCGTCTGGTGGTACCCCTGACGCGCAGCACCGACACGGACATTGAGCATGCCTTCGAGTATGGCCGGCCAGTATGCTTCTTCACCATGGACGGGGCCGACAACCTGCAATGGCTGCCGTTCACGGCCACGGTGAGCTATGCCGAGGCCGACCGCATGGTGGTGGTGGTGCCCGACGAGAGCGCTGCCGCCCGCCTGCAAAGTGCGGAGCGCCTGGGGGTGCAACTCCACTTTGACGAGACGACCTACCGCCTGATGTTCGACGCTATCGACCGCACCCTGGCCGCGCGCGACAACCGGTTGGCGCACCTGCGCGACATTGTCCACGGCACACTCCACCCGCAGTTTGCCGCAGGCAGCAGTATGCCGCCAAGCCTGCCCTGGCTCAACAAGGCCCAGGAGGCGGCGGTGGCCGATGCCCTGCGGGCGCGCGACGTGATGGTGGTGCACGGGCCTCCCGGTACAGGCAAGACCACGACCCTCGTCGAGGCCGTATGCGAGGTGCTGCGCCGCGAGCCGCAGGTGCTGGTGTGTGCCCAGAGCAACACGGCGGTCGATTGGATTTCGTCGCAGTTGGCGGCCCGCGGCCTGAGCGTCCTGCGCGTGGGCAACCCCACCAGGGTGACCGACGACATGCTGGCTCACACCTACGAACGACGCTTCGAGAGCCACCCCGACTATCCCGCACTGTGGCAACTGAGGCGCACCATACGCCAGATGTACGCCCTGCCGCGGCGTCAGCGCCCGGCATCGTTCCACCAAAAGATGGCACGGCTGCGCGAACGGGCAGACGAGATGGAGATTGCCATACGCCACAGCCTCTTCGACAGCACCCGCGTGGTGGCGGCGACACTGGCGGGCACGGCCAACCCTGTGCTGACGGGCCACCACTTCCACACGCTCTTCATCGACGAGGCGGCACAGGCGCTCGAGGCGGCCTGCTGGATAGCCCTGCAACATGCCGACCGCGTCATTCTGGCGGGCGACCACTGCCAGTTGCCACCCACGGTGAAGTGTTATGAGGCACAGCGTGAGGGTCTGGCGGTGACGATGATGGAGGTGCTGGCCCGCGAACGGCCAGAATGTGTTCGCCTGCTGTCGGTGCAGTATAGAATGAGCGAGGCGCTGATGCGCTTTTCATCCGACTGGTTCTACGACGGCCGTCTGACGGCAGCGCCCGAGGTGCAGCAGCGCTCCATGCTGGAGCAGATTGACAACGCCATGGTCTGGATCGACACCGACGACCCGCGCCACGCCGGCCCTGCCGGTGGCGATGATGACGCAGAGGGCGGGCACGACCGCGAGCCGCTGCGCGAAGCCTATGTGGCGGCCTCGTATGGCCGCATCAACAAGGGCGAGGCGCGCCTGACCATCGAGGCGTTGACGACCTATGTGGAGCGTCTCGGC
Organism: uncultured Bacteroidales bacterium; assembly: GCA_946055775.1. Taxonomy (GTDB): domain Bacteria; phylum Bacteroidota; class Bacteroidia; order Bacteroidales; family Bacteroidaceae; genus Alloprevotella. The sequence continues at coordinate 472 of CAMGHE010000117.1, read as the reverse complement.
CGCCAGCGCCTCATCGACGAGGGCACGGACTTCGGCATCATCTCGCCCTACAAGGCGCAGGTGCAGTATCTGCGCCATCTGGTGCGGCGCAACGAGGTGCTGCGCCCCCTGGCCCGCCGCATCACGGTCAACACCGTCGATGCCTTCCAGGGGCAGGAGCGCGACGTCATCCTGGTGTCCCTGGTGCGCGCCAACGACGAAGGCCAGATTGGTTTCCTCACGGACCTGCGCCGCATGAACGTGGCCATCACGCGGGCCCGCAGCAAACTGATTCTCATCGGCTCGGGCGAGACGCTGGGCCACCACCGCTTCTACCGCGAACTCTACAAGCGCTGCACCGTAGAGTAGGCGGCGGGCGGCAAGACTTGCGGCCAAGTATCATTTCTTAGTACTGCTGCTGCCCGGTAAAAATGCTGTGGGACGGAGGATGGCTGAAGGCCATCCCAAACCCGACGAAGGCGGGTTTGCTTGT
>CAMGHE010000116.1 GCA_946055775.1 uncultured Bacteroidales bacterium | reverse complement strand
GGGCTTCAGTGAGGGTGGTCTTACCTGAGCCATCGTTACCAAGGAGGGCAATGTTCTTGATCTCGTGAGAATCGTACACTTTCATGTCGCTATTAGATTTATGCAGCGGCGGCTGCGCTGCCCCTAACCTTTCGCCGGCTCCCGCCATAGAACAGGATTGGGCTTGGCTTTTAGGGGGCGGACCGCAAGTGGCCACTGCCTGGTTGTGGGATGTGAGTGTGTCTTTCATGGGGGAGGCGAAGGGCTTCCCGTAAAAAACCAGCGCAAATTAGTCATTTCCCTCCAAACGACAAAGAGAGAAAAGTATGTTCTATAACACCCTTTCTCTCTTTCGCAGATTATGGTCGTCTCTGGGACGGTTATGTACGTATTCAGCAACCAGCGGTCTCTTTAGTTCTCGTGCAGATTGGGGCGCGAGGCGAGGTAGTCGGCCACAACGAAACTACTACCGCCGATGAAGACCAGGTCGTCCGCACCGGCCTGTGCCACGGCGGCATGGACGGCATCTGGGACGCGGGCGAAGACGACGCCGTCAAGTCCGTGACGCCGCGCATGGCCCAGCAGGGTATTGGCATCCATGGATCGGCGCACACTGGCCTGAGTGAAGTAGTAACGGGCCTGCTTCGGCAGGAGTTGCAGCACATGGTCCACATCCTTGTCGGCCATCATGCCGAAGACGACGTGCACCTGCGGCCATTCCTTACTGCACAGTCTTTGGGCCAGATACTCCCATCCGCCCATATTGTGGCCGGTGTCGCATACCACGAGCGGCTGCCGCCCCACCACCTGCCAACGCCCCATAAGGCCCGTCATGTCGCATACGTGGCGAAAGGCCTGAGCTACCACCTGACGCAATGCATCGCCCTGTGGCAACAGTCCCTGTTCGGCAAGCATGCGAGCGGCAGTGAGGATGGTGTTGGCATTGCACACCTGGCAGTCGCCAGCCAATTGACCCTGAAGGTCACCGAAGTGGCGCGTGGCATAGTGTCGCAAGCCATCGGCACCTACATTAGAGGCGATCACCTCGGGATGGTCCTGAGCAAAGGTGATGGGAGCACCCACGTCGGCGGCGCGACGAACAAAGACGGGCCGTGTGGCATCGAGGGCCTCACCCACCACGACGGGCACACCGGCCTTGATAATGCCAGCCTTCTCGGCGGCGATAGCCTCGAGCGTATGGCCCAAAAACTGGGTATGGTCCAGACTAATGTTGGTGATGACGCTTAGGGCTGGCGTAATGATATTGGTACAGTCCAAGCGGCCACCGAGCCCCACTTCGATAATGGCCACATCGACCTGTTCCTGTGCAAAATGGTTCAGAGCCAGGGCGGTGGTTAATTCAAAGAACGAAGGATGAAGGGGCTCGAAGAAAGCACGCTCTTCCTGAACAAAGCGAACGACGGCTTCGCGCGGAATCATCTGGCCGTCCACGCGGATACGCTCACGGAAATCGACGAGATGGGGCGAGGTGTAAAGGCCGGTGCGCAGTCCGGCAGCCTGACACATAGCGGCCAAAGTGTGGGCACACGACCCCTTGCCATTCGTTCCAGCCACATGGATGGTGGTGTAGCGGCGGTGGGGATGGCCAAAGTGGGCGTCAAGCAGATGCGTAGTAGTGAGCCCCTCTTTGTAGGCGGCACCGCCCACCTGCTGGAACAAGGGGGCACTGGCATAGAGATAGGCCACGGTTTCTTCGTAGGTCATAGGGAATGTGTGAATAGCCTTTGAAGCAGGCTGTTGGCGCAATGCTCTTAAGAGCAAAAAGCAGGCGGACAACTGGCATGGTTGGCACCACCCTTCCGGGCATCCGTCACCGGCCTGTTGTCCGCCTGTATGCATCAGCGCGTCAACTGAAATAGTTTCTGAATTTCTTAAAGATTTTCTCCTTGATTGACGTGGTGGGCTCCATGCCCTTGCTGTCGCGCAGTTTTTCGACAGCCTTGCGTTCATCGGCCGAAATGTTTTCGGGGATATAGACGCTGATGTTCACGACGATGTCGCCCGTGCCGTAGCCGTAGCCCTGCACGGCAGGCAGTCCCTTGCCACGCAGACGCAGGGCGGTGCCTGGCTGTGTGCCCGGGGCTATCTTGATGCGGGCCCGACCGTCAATAGTGGGTATCTCGACGGTGTCGCCGAGGATGGCCTGAGGTACGGTGAGCAGCAAGTTGTATATCAAGTCAGTCTCATCGCGGATGAAGTCGGGATGGGGCTCTTCTTCGACAAAGACCTGAATGTCGCCGTTTACGCCGCCACGCCGTCCGGCGTTACCCTTGCCGGGCACGTTGACCACCATGCCTTCCGACACGCCGGCGGGAATCTTTATCTCGACGATTTCCTCGCCCTTGACGATACCCTCGCCGTGGCAGTGCGCACACTTGTCCTTAACCACGGTACCTTCGCCGTGGCAGGTGGGACAGGGCTGCTGGGTCTGCATCATGCCGAGCATGGTGCGTTGGTTGCGCACGACGTAACCTGTGCCATGGCAGGTCTGGCAGGTCTCGGGCTGATGGCCGTCGGCACAACCGCTGCCGTGGCAGTGGTCGCACACAACATCCTTGCGCACCTTAAACTTCTTGGTCACGCCCGTGGCTATCTCGGCCAGCGACAGTTTGACTTTCATCTTCAGGTCGCCACCCTTATAGACGGGACGGCCGCCCTGTCGGCGTCCGCCGCCGAAGCCACCGAAACCACCAAAGCCCATATCGCCGAAAATATCGCCAAAATGACTGAAAATATCGTTGATATCCATGCCCTGGCCACCGAAACCACCGAAGCCTCCGCCCCCATTGACGCCGGCCGCGCCAAACTGGTCATAGCGGGCGCGCTTGTCGGCATCGCTGAGCACATCGTAGGCCTCGGCCGCCTCCTTAAATTTTTCCTCGGCTTCCTTGTCGCCGGGATTGCGGTCGGGGTGGTATTTGATGGCCACCTTCTTGTAGGCGCTCTTTATCTGCTCAGGCGTGGCGTTCTTGTCCACGCCTAGTATCTTATAGTAATCTTTTTCTTCTGCCATAACTTTCTGTACGTTTCTGTTTGTCACTCAGCAGGCCGTCGTGCGCCCCACCCTACTGCGGGTGGCGGACCGGCGGTTGGCGCCGTATGGGCTGGCGGCATGTACCGTCTGCCCTTATTGGGCCACCACTACTTTGGCGTGGCGCAGCACCTTGTCGTTGAGCATATAGCCCGCCTGCACGCAGTCGATGACGTGGTTTTTCTGCGCCTCGTCGGTGGCGGGTGTCAAGGCGATGGCTTCGTGGAAGTCGGTATCGAAGGCCACACCCTGGGTATCCATTTTCTTCAAACCATTGGCTTCGAGGGTCTTCATGAGTTTCTGCATGATGAGGTCAACGCCTTCACGAAGGGTATCGACGTCGCTGGCCTGGGCCATGTTGGCCTGTGCGCGCTCCAGATCGTCCATCACGGGGAGCAGGCTTTCCAGCACGCGGCTACCGCCGCCGAGAATGAGTTCGGCCTTCTCTTTGATGGTGCGCTTGCGAAAGTTGTCAAACTCTGCCATTTGGCGCAACATTTGGTCACGCAGACTGGCAATGGTAGCCTCAGCCTCAGCCAGTTTTTCGGCATCGCTCTTCTCAGCTTCCGCCTGTGTGGTATCTTCAGCCTGTGCTTTCTCGGCCTGCACCGTCTCGGCGGTTTGGGTCTCGGCGTCGTTCTGTGCGTTTCGGTTGTCCTGGGCTTCAGCAGCCTCAGGAGCGACGGTCTGCTTTTCTATATCTTTTTCGTTCATTGCTTAGGTTGTTTGTGGTCAAGTCTTTCTGCGTAGCAGTACGCAAATTGTATGCCAATGGCAAAGGTGACAGAGACAAAGCGCACACAGTTTGGCTATATCGGCCAGTACGCTGGTCTAAGCCTGTCAATGTGCGTCTTAGTTTTCACCGTACATCTTCATGCGCAGTTCGTGGATGTGGGCGTCATGAATATAGTCCTCATAGTTCATCAGTTTATCAATAGTGCCGTTGGGCGTGAGTTCGATGACGCGGTTGGCCACGGTGTTGATAAACTCATGGTCGTGGCTGGCAAAGAGGATATTGCCACGATAGAGTTTGAGGTTATTGTTGAAGGCCTGGATGCTCTCCATGTCCAGGTGGTTGGTGGGGGTATCGAGGATCAGGCAGTTGGCGCCGGTAAGCTGCATACGGGCTATCATGCAGCGCATCTTCTCGCCACCGGAGAGGACGGACACTTTCTTCAGGATATCCTCGTCCTTAAAGAGCATACGGCCCAGGAAGGCTTTGAAATAGACCTCGTTGCCTTCACCGTACTGGCTGAGCCAGTCGAGCATATTGAGGTCGGTGTTGAAGAAGGCGGTATTGTCCAGCGGCAGATAGGCCGTGGTGATGGTCACGCCCCACTTGTAGGTGCCGGCGGCGGGTTTGGCATTGCCGTTGATAATCTCGAACAGGGCGGTCATGGCGCGGGGGTCATGACTGATGAAGACGATTTTCTCTCCCTTCTCTACGTTGAAGTTGAGGTTGTCGAAGAGCACGGTGCCATCTTCGGTAACGGCCTTGAGGTCGCTTACCTCAAGAATCTGGTTGCCTGGTTCGCGCTCCATTTGGAAGATGATGCCTGGGTACTTGCGCGTCGAGGGCTTGATTTCTTCTACGTTAAGTTTCTCGAGCATCTTCTTTCGGCTGGTGGTCTGCTTGCTCTTGGCCACGTTGGCAGAGAAGCGGCGAATAAACTCTTCCAGTTCCTTGCGCTTTTCCTCGGCTTTCTGCCGCTGGTTCTGGGCCTGGCGCAAGGCGAGCTGCGACGACTCGTACCAGAAGGAGTAGTTGCCAGAGAAAAGGGTAACCTTGCCAAAGTCGATGTCAACGGTGTGCGTACATACCTGGTCCAAGAAGTGGCGGTCGTGGCTGACGACGAGGACGGTATGCTCAAAGTTGCCGAGATACTCCTCGAGCCACTCAACGGTCTCCAGGTCGAGGTCGTTGGTGGGCTCATCGAGCAGCAGGTTGTCGGGCTCGCCGAAGAGAGCTTGCGCCAACATGACGCGCACCTTCTGCTTACCTGAAAGTTCTCCCATCAGTTTGCCGTGCAGGTTCTCCTTGATGCCCAGACCGCTGAGCAGCGTGGCGGCATCGTTTTCGGCGGTGTAGCCACCGAGCGAGGCAAACTTGTCTTCTAGTTCGGCCACCTTGATACCGTCTTCGTCCGTAAAGTCGGTCTTGCTGTAGAGCGCTGTGCGCTCCTGCATCACCGACCACATCACGGTGTGCCCCATAAGCACGGTGTTGAGTACGGTTTGATCGTCATACTTGAAGTGGTCCTGGCTCAGCACGGAGAGACGTTCGCCGGGTCCCATCTCCACCTTACCCTTCGTAGGGTCCAGTTCGCCAGAAATGGCTCGAAGCAGGGTGGATTTGCCGGCGCCATTGGCACCAATGATGCCATAGATGTTACCACTGGTAAACTTCAGGTTGACGTCCTGATAGAGAATGCGCTTGCCAAACTGTATGGCGAGGTTGGAAACTGTAATCATATCGAGTAGAATGCGTTTATCTTGTTCAGCCCCTGCGGAACGGTCTGCACGGGGCGAAGCCTGCGGCGCACGGCCAAAGCCCACAAGGGGGCGGCTTCACTTCGGCGTGCAAAGGTACGAAAATTTATGCGAACGGCGGCTATTTCTGTAGTAGTAAGATATATATGTACTGCATGCCCGAAATGTATTCTTAACTTTTACAGTCCTCCAATCGTTAAAATCTTTCGTAAAACGAAATTGATAACAATTATTCTTGATATATTTGTACCATATATATATTACTCATATGAAAGTAAAGAGGTTGAATCGGTTAAAGGTCGTTATGGCAGAGAAGGCCCTGCCAAATATATGGTTGTCGGAAAAGTTAGGAGTCAGTCAGGCGACTGTCTCTAAATGGATGACTAATTTCTCTCAGCCAAATCTTGAAACGCTCATCAAAATCTCCAAGGTTCTGAACGTTGAGGTTGCTGAACTGATTCGTACTGACGAGGTGCAAATTGACGCTTAATTACTCTCAAATCTAAAATCCTATGGACAACAAGCAATATAACGCTCTCTTCTCCTTCATCTGGAATATCGCTAACGATGTTCTGGTACATGCTTTTGAGAAGGGCGACTACAAGAAGATTATCCTTCCGTTCATGGTGCTGCGTCGCATCGACGTGCTCCTCGAACCCACCAAGGCTGCCGTTCTCCAGAAGAAGGAGTTCTGCGACAGTCATCGTTTGGCTGATTACACCCCGTTCCTCACTCAGGTTACTGGCTATCCGTTCTACAATACCAGTGCCTTCACGATGAAGACACTCAAAAATGAGATTGACCCCCAACGACTGAAGATGAATATCATTGAATATTTCAATGGATTCTCGCAGGATGTACAGGACATCATAGACAAGTTCAAACTCCGTCAGCAGGTGGATAACCTTACAGAGGCAGGCCGTCTCGGTTCGCTTTTGG
>CAMGHE010000115.1 GCA_946055775.1 uncultured Bacteroidales bacterium | reverse complement strand
GACGTCGCCATCCTGGCCCTCGGAAACTTCTTCACCCTCGGTCAGCAGGTATGCCGTCTGCTTGAAGGCCGAGGCATTCATGCCACGCTCGTCAACCCGCGCTTCATCTCGGGCACGGACGCCGCCCTGCTGGATAGCCTCGCCACGGACCACCGACTGGTAGTGACGCTGGAAGACGGCGTGCTCGACGGCGGCTTCGGCGAGAAGATAGCCCGCCACTACGGCCCGACGGACGTCAAGACGCTCTGCTACGGCGCCCGCAAGCAGTTTGTTGACCGCTACGCGCCGGCCGAGTTCCTGGCCGCCCACAGGATTGTGGACACCATGATTGCCGAGGATATTGTGCAGTCCTTGTCCGCATCACATTAACCACACACATGGGGAGGCAGCCGCTTCCCCATGTTTTTTGTTATAGACGACTCACGCCGAGACACAACCGCCGCCATTCTCCCTACCAACGCGCTTTTATTCCATCGTAACCTATCATTAAATGAATGTTAGTTTGTATTTTTGCATCCGTAAATAAACATTGCGCATTATGACCAAATCTACGATGGGCACCCGCTTGCCCCGGAAACTGGAACAAAAAATGCAGGTGGTAGGCGAACAGATACGGCTGGCCAGGCTGCGCCGCGACTTGAGTATTGCCCAAGTGGCCGAGCGTGCCACATGTTCCCCCCTTACCATCTCGCGCATAGAGAAAGGCGCTGCTACCGTCGCCATCGGCATCTACCTGCGCGTGCTCTATGCGCTCCAGCTCGACGATGACATCCTCCTGCTCGCACAGAAGGACGAGATAGGCCACGGGCTTCAGGACCTTCGCCTCAAGCAGCGTGAACGCGCCTCGAAAAAGATATAGCATATGGACAGGCTACAGGTATTTGCTGACTTCGACTGGATGGACTCACCAGTTCTCATCGGGGAGTTAGGCTACGAATCGCTTCGTGGCACAGACTCCTATTCATTCAAATACAGTCCGGACTGGCTAAAGAAATACGGTGGCATCTTCCTCAGTGCAGACATCAACAATTATACAGGGCCGCAGTACACACAGCCTGGCAAAGATATCTTCGGGTGTTTTGCCGATGCGCTGCCTGACCGTTGGGGAAAAACTCTCCTAAACCGCAGGGAGCAGATTACAGCCACCGAGGAACGACGCCCGGCAAGAAGACTATCCTCTTACGACTACCTAACTGGCATAGACGATTATTCGCGTATCGGAGGTCTCCGCTTCAAGAATACGCCCACCGGTTCCTTCATCAACAGCGACCCTCGCCTGTGCATCCCCCCCCTCACAGACTTGCGCAGCCTGGTACAGGCCAGTATGGAGTTTGAACGCTGCGAGTTAAAGAATGTCATGCCCGACAAACGATGGATTCAACAACTGGTCCATCCCGGCAGTTCATTGGGCGGAGCACGCCCCAAAGCTGGCGTAAGAGACGAAAACGGGCGATTGTACATCGCCAAGTTTCCGTCACGCAATGACGATTATGACATGGCCTTATGGGAGCACCTCAGTCACCTGTTAGCCAACGATGCAGGAATACATGCGGCTCAGACCCGCATAATCCATGCCGGAGAGAAGTATCATGTATTACTTTCGGCTCGATTTGACCGGACAGCGGCAGGGAAAAGGGTTCATTTCGCCTCTGCCCTCACCCTGTTGGGACTTACAGACGGGTGTGACGCCAATACGGGACACGGCTACCTTGATATCGCCGATTTTATCCTTCAGAACTGCTGCGACGTGACCAAGAACCTCCAGCAACTGTACAGGCGTATAGCGTTCAACATAGCGATAGGCAATACGGACGACCATTTCCGTAACCATGGGTTCTTGCTCACTCCCAAAGGCTGGACACTCTCACCGGCCTACGACATGAATCCCACGCCGTGGCTTCATCAGAGCCTCCTTATCAATGGTGCCACCAATGATTCGGACCTGGGAATCCTGCTAGAATCCTGCGAGGACTACATGATTGGCAGGGCCGATGCCCAAAGGATTATCTGTGAAGTGATGGCATCCGTTGGCAGATGGCGGCAACTAGCCAAGAATTTGGGCATTGCCCAACGAGAGATTGACCGCTTCGCACATATCTTTGACAAGCCCACGGGCATATCTCAATAATGAGTAAGAAGTCCGGCGATGCCATATACCGATGGCGTCGCCGGACTTTCCCTATGATTACTGTATAGTCCGGTCACAACACACGATGGCCACACGCTGCTCCCTTGGCCAGCAGGACCAGGCAAGGTTCCTCTTCAAGAGAGCCCCGTAAGAGAAACTCGTAAAAGAGTTTACCGTCCTGCCTACGCTATATCCTCACCTTGAGAATGTCGGTCAGGTCGGTCAGGTAGTTGGGACTGCGGTAGTCGCACCGCGCATGCCACGGACTGTCCTTGCCCATGTCGATGGCCGTATGGACGCTGGCCAGGCCGAAGCGATCGTTAAGGGCATCGATGGTACGCATCAGCGCCATACGCTGCGGCCGGCGGGAGATGGGGTCGAACAGGTTCAGTTGGCAGGGATTGGCAGCCTGAATCTGGGAAAGGATGACGCCGGCTTTCTTGTACCACACGCCCGGCCTGTACATCCGGCGCAGCACGGACAGCGCAGCGCGGACAATCTCGAGCGTGTCGGCCGTAGGCACCTGGAAGGTGGCTGTGTCGGCCTGCTGGTGCTGCGCCAGGTCTGTGCGATAGACGTTGCTCGACACAAACACCGTGACGCTGCCGGCCACGCTGCCCTCGGCCCGCAACGAACAGGCACAACCCGTGGCAAAACGGGCCACCGCCTCGCTCAGGTTGGTCAGGTCGCTGACCATCTGCCCAAACGAGCGGCTGCGGCATATCTGGCCGCGCCGCGCCACCTCGGACGTGTCGATGCAGGGGTGGCCCTGCAGTTCGAGCCAGGTGCGATAGACGGGCAGGGCGAAGCGGCTACGCACCCATCGCCCGTTCTGACGGGCAAAATCGAGGGCGGTGTTCATTCCACCGGCACGGAGCGCCGCATAGGTGCGCGGCCCGATGCCCCACACGTCGGCAAGAGGGAAAAGCGAGAGTGCTCGCAGCCGCTTCTCCTCGCTGTCGATGAGGCACACCGAGCGGTAGCCTTTATATTGCTTGGCAAATTTGCTGGCCATCTTGGCCAGCGTCTTGGTGGGGGCAATGCCGGCGCTGACAGGAATGTCGGTACAGCGCTTCACGTCGTCCACCACCCCGTGCATGAAGCGCACCAGCGCCTCGCCGCTGCCAAGGCCGCGCAGGTCGCAGAAACTCTCGTCGATGCTGTAGGTCTCGACAGCACCGATATGCCGACGCAGCACTTGCATGACCCGCTTGGACATGGCAGCATAGAGCACCATATTACCCGAAAAGACCCGTACCCCACCGGCACGCACGATGTGCTGCACGCGAAACAAGGGGTCGCCGCGACGCAGTCCCAACGCCTTGGCCTCGGGGGTGAGGGCCACAATACACCCGTCGCCCGACGAGAGCACGCATACGGGCACACCCTCAAGGCCGGGATGGAACACTTTCTCGACTGAGCAGAAGAAACTGTTGCAATCTACAAGGGCATACATGGGGGACGTATTATACCAAGGTGAAGGGTGAGGGTCAGTGGCGCGGACTGTGGATGACGTACGTCACGACGCCCCATACGGAAAAACGGTTGCCCGGCCCGACTTCGATGGCGGGATAGTCGGTATTGGCGGGGATGAGACGAAAGCCCTCCGAGGTTTTTTCCACATACTTCACCGTATATTCGCCGTCCAGTTCGCACATGGCCACCTGACGCGGCGTAGGCTGGCGGTTGCTCTTGTCCACCACAAGGATGTCGCCCGTATGGATGTCGGCATCGCGCATCGACTCTCCCTCCACGCGAATGAGGTAGGTGGCTTCGGGGTTGGGGCACAGCATCTTGAGCAGATCTATGCGCTGCGCCGCCTCATCACTGTCTAAGGGGATGGGGAAACCGGCCACCACACGCACGTCAAAGAGCGGCAGCGGCAGACCGCCCAGCATGGTCGCGGGCACAACGGTTCCCAGTCTTGGCCACACAAAGGCCACTCCGCCATCAGCCTCGCGGCGCCGGACCGCTTCTATACAGTCCACGACAAACCGGCTCTTGTTGTCGTGGGCTTCAATATACTGTGCCAACGTGCCATCGGCACGAAAGGCAAACATCCGGCTATCGCCCTTGGGACGTCCGGCGCCCTGACGCCGTCCGCCGCGCTTCGGGATGCGGGATGGGGTATCGTTCGGTTCTGACATAACGCGTTGTGATGATTCTATGGGATATTGGAGAAGACGCAGGCAAAGCATTGCCCTTTCACGCAGCAAAGGTAAGCGGAATTATTTGATTTCTGTATAACAATTATCACTTTATTTCCTCCTTCCAGCGTGCATAATGCCCGCAGGGGCTGTCGATGCTTGGCAATTGTGAGAGGCAGGACAGGGACCGCATGGAGAAAAGCCGCCAAACATAGGGCATATTTCTCACGCTTGCATTACCTTTGCATGTAGCATTACATACTGGGCACACCTGACACCTTCGCCGCAAGCATGCCGCAGGCCAACCGGTAACGCGGCCAAGGCGGCCAAATGTTCCCCACCCTTTTCTTTCCCGCTATGAACAAATACCGCAACGACTCGCGCATCGTGCTCACCCTTGACGCCGGCGGCACTAACATGGTGTTCGGCGCCATGCAGGGCGAGGACTATCTGGGCACGCCCATCACGCTGCCCGCCAATGCCGACAACCTGGACCTGTGCCTGCGCACCATCGTCCTTGGCTTCGAGATGGTCGTCAACCAAATCAAGGCCACGCCGACGGCCATCAGTTTCGCCTTCCCCGGCCCGGCCGACTATCCCCATGGCATCATCGGCGGCTACCTGCCCAACTTCCCCTCCTTCCGCGATGGCGTGGCCCTCGGCCCCTATCTGGAGCGCCACTTCCATATTCCCGTATTTATCAACAACGACGGCGACCTCTTTGCCTACGGCGAAGCGTTAGGGGGCGTACTGCCCGAAATCAATGAGCGGCTCAGCGCAGCGGGAAGCAGCAAGCGTTACCACAACCTCATCGGCTACACGCTGGGCACGGGCTTCGGTATCGGCACGGTCATCGGCGGGCGGTTGAACCGCGGCGACAACTCGTGCGTCGAGACGTTCTGTCTGCCCCACAAGCGCCGCAGCGACGTCATCGTCGAAGACGGCGTGGCCATCCGTGCCGTCAAGCGCGTATATGGCGAGGTGTCGGGCAATCCGGCCCACGGTCTGGAACCGAAAGACATCTTTGAAGTGGCCGAGGGCCTGCGTCCGGGTGACGTCGATGCGGCCCGCAAAGCCTTTGCCACCATGGGCGAGATTGCCGGCGAAGCCATCCTCACCGCGGCCACACTCATCGATGGCCTCATCGTCATCGGCGGCGGCATGACGGCGGCGGCACGCTACTTCATGCCCACGCTGCTCGAGACGCTCCGCGGACAGATACATACCATGGCCGGCGAAACACTGAACCGCCTGCAGATGAAGGTTTATAACCTCGACGACGAGGACGACTTCGCCCGATTCGCCAAAGGCAACGTCCGCCGCATAAATATATATGGCACCGACGAGGAGGTGGAGTACGACCCCGAAAAGCGTATCGGCATTGCCATCTCGCGCATGGGAGCATCCAAAGCCACGGCCGTCGGCGCCTACACCTATGCCCTGACGCAACTGGACCGGCAAAGTTAGGTCGCAGAGACGTGCACCAACTATTTAATGCGTCCAGCATGACGGTCAGACAATCAATAGTTTTGCCCCGTCTCCCTAAATCTCTCCCTCAACTTTTATTTTAGTCCATTGTACCCGCTCAAGTTCTCTCCAATCCTCAAGACCACCGTGTGGGGTGGCAAAAGGATAGCCGCCTTCAAGCAGTTGCCACCTGCCGGCCCACACATCGGTGAAAGTTGGGAAGTATCCACCATGCCGGGCAACACCTCCATAGTGAGCAACGGCCGTTTGGCAGGGCGCAGCCTGACCGACCTGGTCCGTACCTTCAAGGGTGCCCTGCTGGGTCGGCGCGTCTATGCACAGCATGGCGAAAGTTTTCCCCTGCTGGTCAAGCTCATCGACGCCCATGACGACCTGTCCATACAGGTACACCCCGACGACGTCCTGGCCGCACGCCGCCAGCCCGGAAGCCACGGGAAGACCGAAATGTGGTATGTCATCGATGCCGAGCCGAACGCGCAAATCACCACCGGTCTCAAACGTCAAGTCACGCCGGACGAACTGCAAACGCTGGTACAGGAGAAGCGCATCCACGACGTACTGGAAACGTTCGACGTCCGGCCGGGACAGTTCTTCTATCTCCCCGCTGGCCGCATCCACAGCATCGGTACGGGCTGCTTCGTGGCCGAGGTGCAGCAGGCCTCCGACATCACCTATCGTCTATACGACTACGACCGCAAGGGACTCGACGGCAAGCCCCGTCCGCTACACATCGCCGAAGCGCTCGAAGCCATCGACTATGGCGT
>CAMGHE010000114.1 GCA_946055775.1 uncultured Bacteroidales bacterium | reverse complement strand
TGTCAACGTTGTTTTGGTTGTCGTGTTATTATATTTGACGACAACATAGCCAACGGGAACGACATTGTGTTGTCAACGTTGTTTTGGTTGTCGTGTTATTATATTTGACGACAACATAGCCAACGGGAACGACATTGCGTTGTCAACGTTGTTTTGGTTGTCGTGTTATTATATTTGACGCCAATATGTGCAAGAGGAACAACTTTGCGTTGTCGATGTTGTGTGGAGGCGTCGTGAGTTCTATTTCTCCGTCGCCACGGCGCGCAATGTAAAGGCGCAGGGCTTGCCGTCGAAATACTTGTTGAGGGCTTTCTCGTAGATGTTACCCTCATCAGAAATGGAAGAGAAGAGGGTGAGGCTGGAACGCAGTTTGGCGGTATCTATCGCGCCGAAGATTTGCTGCGCCGTGCGCCCTTCAACGGCCATGAGCGCCAGCGTCACCTCTGTGAGCCGCTGGCCGAGGATGGGGTGCATGAGATAGGCTTCCGCCTCTAAGCGTCCGCTGATGGCATAGTAGCGCGACGTTTGGCTCGTGCCCAGCCCGGCCAGTTGGGGGAAGATGTACCACATCCAGTGGGTTATTTTGCGGCCATTTCTTACCTCTTTGAGCGCCCGGGCATAAGCGCTCTCCTGCGCCTTGACGAAGCGCTGCAGGTCGTAGGTGTCCGCCTCGCCCTCGGGCGTTGCCGGCGCGCTGTCCTTGGCCGTGTTCTGCCGCAGGGCGCTGTCGAGGCGTTCCCCCAGTTCCTGAATGACGTTGGGTCGCGGGTGGTGTGCCTGCGGGTTGACTACGACGTTGAGGCTGTGCGGAATGAGGCGCACGTCAATCTCGCGGCCCATCATGATGGCCTCGCCGTCGCAGTGGACGGCACCCTCCTTTTCGCGTGTGATATGGACCTCTGTACACTTATATAGGTTGACATTGTGGTTGTGCAGCAGTGTCTTGGTAAACATCTGTAGCAGCACCTGTGCGCCCTCGACGGGGTTGATGGGGTTGATGATGATAAGGTCCATCATGCCGTCCTTCATTGATGCCGAGGGGGCGATGTAGGCATTGTTGCCATACTGCGAGGCGTTGGCACAGGTGATGACGAAGGCGTCCATGTCGCGCGGTCCTTCGCCGTAATCTACAATGTAGTGTTCGCCCTTGTAAGTCAGGCCAATGCCGATGGTATTCTTGGCATACTGTATGAGGCCTCGCTTGCCGCTCTCGGCAAATTTCTGGCTAACGAAGGCGTCGAAACCCATGCCGCAGGTGCAGAAGAAGGGGCGGTCGTTGAGCATGCCGTAGTCGAGGCGGTGCACCGTGTCCTTGTTGATGATGTCGATGGCCCCGCGGGCGTTCTGCGGCAGTTCCAGGTGGCGCGCCAGTCCGTTGCCCGATCCACAGGGGATGATGGCCAGCGCCGTCTTGGTGTGTACCAGTGAGCGGGCCACCTCGTTGATGGTGCCGTCGCCACCCACAGCTACCACGATGTCCACGCCGTCGGCAGCCGCCTGAGCGGCTATTTCGGTGGCGTGGCCGGCATGTTCGGTGAAGCGCACTTCGTGGGTGAAGCGCGTGTGGTCGAGATGCTTTTGGATGAGGGTGGGTATGGACCGCTTGCGGCGGGTGCCCGAGATGGGGTTGATAATAAAGAGGATGTGCTTGGGAGTCATCGGAGAAGAACGCTGTGTCGTGAAGTTCACAAAGATAATGCCAATATTCCAATTTCTCCGCTTTCTCACCTATATTTTGAACTGAGCACGTTTTTTTTGGAAAGCAGTCCGCGTAATAGCGATAAAAAATGTATCTTTGCCCCGTTTTTTTAGAACCAAGGGGAGTCGGCAGCCACGCGTTGGCTTGCGTAATCCTCTCTGAATGTAAACTTTGAATGGGAATTTTACAAGACAGATTAGCTAAGTACACACTGCCCCAGCAATATATGGCAGCCGGTGTGTATCCTTACTTCCGTGAGATTGAAGGTAAGCAAGGCACGGAGGTGGACATGGGTGGCCATAAGGTGCTCATGTTCGGCTCGAACGCTTACACGGGTCTGACCGGTGACGAGCGCGTCATCGAGGCTGGTGTCAAGGCGCTCCGCCAGTATGGCGCCGGATGTGCTGGCTCGCGTTTCCTCAACGGTACGCTCGACCTCCACGTCCAACTGGAGAAAGAACTGGCCGCCTTCGTCGGTAAGGACGAGGCCCTGTGCTTCTCTACGGGCTTCACCGTCAACGAGGGCGTCATCGCCTGCATCACTGGTCGTGAAGACTATATCATCTGTGATGACCGCGACCACGCCTCTATTGTGGATGGCCGCCGCCTGTCCTTTTCGACCAACCTGAAGTACAAGCACAACGACATGGAGGATCTGGAGCGCCAGCTTCAGAAGTGCGCTCCCGAGGCCGTCAAGCTCATCATTGTGGATGGCGTCTTCTCGATGGAGGGCGACCTGGCCAACCTGCCCGAGATTGTTCGCCTCAAGCATAAGTACAATGCCTCTATCATGGTGGACGAGGCCCATGGCATCGGCGTCTTCGGTCGTCAGGGTCGCGGCGTCTGCGACCATTTTGGCCTCACCCACGAGGTGGACCTGATTATGGGTACGTTCAGTAAGTCGCTCGCCTCGATTGGCGGTTTCATTGCTGCCGACAGTTCCATCATCAACTGGCTGCGCCACAATGCCCGTTCGTATATTTTCAGCGCCTCAAACACCCCTGCTGCCACCGCCTCGGCCATGGAAGCCCTGCACATCATCCAGCAAGAGCCTGAGCGCATTCAGGCCCTGTGGAATGTGACCCGCTACGCTTTGGATAAGTTCCGCGAGGCTGGCTTTGAGATTGGTGAGACCGAATCGCCCATCATCCCCCTGTATGTGCGCGACACGAAGAAGACCTTCATCGCCACCGCCAAGGCTTTCGAGGCTGGCGTCTTCATCAATCCCGTTATTCCTCCCGCCTGCGCTCCGCAGGACACTCTGGTGCGCGTCGCCCTGATGGCCACCCATACCAAGGAGCAGGTAGATCGCGCCGTGGCCGCCCTGCGCCAGGTGTTCATCGACCTCGACATCATCAAGGCCTAACTTTTTGGCCTAAGCCCCATACCCTGCGGGCAGCAGAGAGCAATCGCCCTCTGCTGCCCGCAGAATTTTGCCGTTTGGGGAAGGCTCGTGTTGTACTATTTCTGTGTCTTGAGCGAAGTGTTTTCAAAGAGTATTCCCAGGGAGTACTCTGCGGAAAGGCATTGTCAGCGGAAAAATCCTGCGGAGCGGGGCAACTTAGGGATACAAAAAGGGCTGCACCAGTGATGTGATGAAACTCCGAGAGAAATAGGATTTGAGGGCCATCCCTGCCTCTGTAATCCGACCCTACGATTCCGCATATCGGCACGCCATTGGCAGGGTAAGCATTCTCGGTTTTCAGGTAATTATTGATGAGTATCCCAATCGAACCGGTGCAGCCGTGTGTGCTGTTGTTGTGAGAGCAAAGTTACACACTAATTTTAATAGTCCAAATAAAAACCATGCTTTTTTGGCCAAGCTTGAAAAAATCCTGCTTCACGCCATCATGGCCACTCTGCTGCGGTTATGCGCGGAGCGCTTCCCGCCACTGCCACCTACGGACCTGTTTTTGTCACACGCCACCTGCGACGCAGCACATGGTGTTTGCAAAGCCCCTATGAAAGCCCTTTATAAAGCGGAGAGGTCGTAGAGAAAAGGAAACGAATGCTTTGCCCGTCTGACAATTCTTTGTAATTTTGCACGCACATCACACACAACACACGAAACTCACACAATGGAAAACCCTGTTCAGTTGATGCATAGCGCTGCCGACAATATCCGCGTACTGGCGGCAGCCATGGTAGAAAAAGCCAAGTCCGGTCATCCCGGTGGCGCACTCGGCGGAGCCGACTTTATCAACGTGCTCTACTCCGAGTTCCTCACCTACGACCCTGCCGACCCTCAGTGGCGTTGTCGCGACCGCTTCTTTTTGGATCCCGGTCACATGTCGCCCATGCTTTATGCGCAGTTGGCCCTGATTGGCAATTTTACCCTTGACGAACTGAAAGATTTCCGTCAGTGGGGCTCGCCTACGCCCGGACACCCCGAGAAGAATTTTGCCCGCGGCATTGAGAATACCAGCGGCCCCCTGGGTCAGGGACATACTTATGCCGTCGGTGCCGCCATCGCCGCCAAGGCGCTTTACGCACGCACTGGCCTTGAGGGCTTCCGCCGCGAGAAGATTTATGCCTATATTTCTGACGGCGGCGTTCAGGAAGAAATCTCGCAGGGCGCAGGCCGTATTGCCGGCCACCTGGGGTTGGACAACCTCATCATGTTCTTCGATGCCAACGAGATACAGCTCTCCACCGAAACGGCCGAGGTTATCTCGGAAGATACCGGCCTGAAGTATAAGGCATGGAACTGGAACGTCATTGAAATTGACGGCAACGACTGCGAGCAAATTCGTCAGGCTCTGCGTCAGGCCAATCAAGAGACGGCACGCCCCACGCTCATTATTGGGCATACCGTGATGGGAAAGGGTGCACGCAAGGCCGACGGCAGCAGCTACGAGCGCGACTGCAAGACCCACGGTGCGCCCCTCGGTGGCGACGCGTATATCAATACGGTGAAGAATCTGGGTGGCGACCCCGAAACCCCCTTCGTCATTCGCGAGGAGGTGGCCGCCATGTATGAAGCACGCCGCGAAGAACTGGCCGCTGAAGTGGCCAAATACCGTCAGGCCGAAGCCGAGTGGGAACAGACCAACCCCGAGAAGGCCGCCCAGTTGGCCGACTGGTTTGCCAACCGCCTGCCTGAAATACCCTGGGACACCGTCCAGCAGAAGAACGACGGTCCGACGCGTGCCGGTTCGTCGGCCTGTCTCAGCTTGCTTTCGGCCCATGTACCCAACATGATTGTGAGCTCGGCCGACCTCTGCAACTCCGACAAGACCGACGGCTTCCTCAAGCATACCACTGTCATCAACCGCACCAACTTCGCCGGTGGCTTCCTGCAGGCCGGTGTGAGCGAGCTCACCATGGCTTGCGTCTGCATCGGTATGACGCTGCACGGCGGTATTATCACGGCGATGGGTACGTTCTTCGTCTTCTCCGACTATATGAAGCCCGCCATCCGCATGGCAGCCCTCATGGAACTGCCGGTGAAGTTCGTCTGGACACACGACGCCTTCCGTGTGGGCGAAGACGGCCCCACCCACGAGCCCGTGGAGCAGGAGGCCCAGATTCGTCTGATGGAGAAACTGAAGAACCACAGCGGCCGCGACAGTGTGCGCGTGTTCCGTCCCTGCGATGTACATGCCACCACACAATGCTGGCGCATGGCCATGGAAAACATGGATACGCCAACGGCCCTCATCTTCAGTCGCCAGAATGTGAAGGATTTGCCCAAGAACACCGACTATACCGGCGTGGAACGTGGTGCCTACGAAGTGGTGCCCGAAACCAACCCCGACGTCATCCTTGTGGCCTCTGGTTCGGAAGTGAGCACCCTGGGGCAGACGGCAGAACTGCTTCGCGCTGACGGCATCAAGGCCCGTGTGGTAAGTTGCCCCAGTGAGGGTCTCTTCCGCCGTCAGAGCAAGGAGTATCAGGAATATCTCCTGCCCAGCCTCGGCAAGATTTTCGGCCTCACGGCCGGTTTGCCCGTCACCTTCGAAGGGCTTGTGGGCGGTCGCGGCGTGGTTTATGGTCTGGAAAGTTTCGGCTTCAGTGCCCCCTTCACCGTGCTGGACGAAAAACTGGGCTACACGCCCGAGCATATCCATGGCGAGGTGCTCAAGTATCTGGCCTCGTTCGACAATTGAGACGTTTCCGCTTCCCCTCATCTAAAGCATAACAAGCATGAATACCATCGGTCTGGCCAGCGACCACGCTGGCTACCCCATCAAGGAATATGTCAAGAGCCTGCTCACTAGCCGCGGCATCGACGTCAAAGACTACGGTACCTACAGCACCGACAGTTGTGACTATCCCGACTTCGGCCATGCTCTGGCCCGCGGTATGGAAAACGGCGAGTGCCAGACGGGCATTGCCGTCTGCGGTAGCGGTGAGGGCATCTCCATGACCCTTAACAAACATGCTGCCATTCGCGCCGCTCTGGTATGGATGCCCGAGATAGCCGCCCTAGCCCGCCAGCACAACGATGCCAACGTTCTGGTGATGCCCGGCCGCTTCGTCAGCGAAGATCAGGCCCGCCAGATTGTTGACACCTTCCTGAAAACGCCCTACGAGGGTGGACGTCACCAGCGTCGCATCGAGAAAATCCCCTTCTGAAGGCCTTACGGTAGTGGTGAGCGCAGACCACGGCGGCCAGTGAAAGCCGCACGTGAGTCAGCGTGAACGGCAGCAGCTGACTGCAACACCTGCAAATCGCCCTCCAACAAGCAATAACTTGAGCAAATTTGCCTCTGACGCAGGCAGAAAGACAAAAAAACTGGGCAAGATAATTCTTCAAACCAACTGAAAATAATATCTTTGCACCCGATTTTTGAATAACTCAGGTTTAACTATACCAAAGTAGAACAAGATGACC
>CAMGHE010000113.1 GCA_946055775.1 uncultured Bacteroidales bacterium | reverse complement strand
GAAAAGGCACAGCACCCCTCCCGGAACAATGGCTTCTACATCTATCATGGTGTCAGCCAACTGTTCGGCTGTGGCATACACACCGCGCTTGATGCGTATAGTGTCACCATCTCGCACGCTTTCAAGCAGTTTATAGTATGCGGCCCTTCCTTCCTCCTTTACCATCCCAGAGGAGGTAAAACTGTTGCTGTATCTCTTGCTTTCCATGTCTTTACACTTTATTTCGCGTACAAAGTTACCACACTTATTTCTAGTTGTAGTCTAATTGTTCAAAAATAATGTTTCCTAATCACCTCAGCCTTGGCGGTCCTTCTTCGGGGTCTTCTGTACTTTCTTGACAACACCATGAGTTACCACGACCAAAGACTGTTATTCCGTATCCCAAAGGGCCAGTAAGTGGTAGGCCACACCATTGTATGGTGTGCATAACTCCCAAATCTCAGAGTTTTCAAATTCTTGAACAACTCGACATTCTTCTCTCCACCAGCCACACGGTCATATTGTAGATTACTTTCCTGTAAGCCTGAATGGGCAAACTGCGAAGGAAAGCCGGAGTTTCTTCCATTAACACTATCTGAATAGTCGCCATATCTTTGCTTTTGCCGCAAGGAATAGCATCTGTTTCTTATTCACGAAACCAAGCGCCGTTTTCTACGCTACGCTATCTGCGATGGACTATCTGGAAGTAGTCTAAAAGAAACTATCATACACAATTTATCTTTTTGTTAAAAGATTTTCGCGACAAATAAACTTTTATTTATCTTTGCAGCGGTATTTGTGACGACTATAGTCTTTCTGTGCGCAATGATTTGCGCTTTTGAGATACATTAGTCTGCCTTCGAGGGGTTACGCCCCCACAAAGGGCCTCAACTGCCACGACATATATAAAGGCGTTTACATGCGTCTTGTCTTTGACCTTTAGGAATTTCTCGCAAAGATTCAGATATTGTCAAGGATGAGGCAACGTAGATGTCCTCTTGATGTGCGCCCGTACTACCCGGTGCACCTATGAACGATGCCATCTGTGCGATGGCGTCTGAATGGTTGTTAGGGTATGCTGTGTCCATATCAGCGTGAGGATTCTCGTTGCTCGTTCTACAATATCGGGCAATGCGAGAAGCCTCTAAAGGTGGGACGAGGAACAGTAGATTCTCACGCTTTTTGTGTGTTGTCTGTCCTATCTTCCAAGTTTTACCGTTGGCTTTGAGAATCGGCCAATACTAAAGTTGCGCCCGACACACATTTAGGGAAAATGCTATGAAGACAAAATTTATGAATGTCTTTCTTGTACCCATGCTCTTGCTGCTCAGTGCTGTATCCTTCAACTCGTGCAGCGACGACGACGACGATGCCCCTGTTGTCTCCAACATCATCGGCACTTGGGTTACTGACGAGATCGAAGGTTACACTGTAGAGTTCAAGTCCGACAACACTGGCATCGAAAAGCAAACTGTACAGGGCACAACCTTTCTATCCTCGTTTGAATACATTTATAACCCCACCGAGAGCACAGTAACTATTATCGGATCCGACGGGACCATGGGACTTGAAAATGGAAAATATAGAGCAGAGGTCGGTGTAAACAAAATGACCTTCGGAGGATTGACCTTCACACGCAAATAGCAAACAGTCAGGCATCGTCTGAACAGTGGCTTGAACCACGAAGGCTCAGTCATGTCTGAGAGAACGAGATGTTTCGAACGATTACAAAGACTGGATTGTTTTTGGGTCGTTTAGAAACATCTCATTTTTTGTAAGGGGGGCGACGCTCTGTCCAGTTCCTGCCGACTATGGTATAGACCGATACCCTAACCCAAAACGGCTACGCCTTCTGCACCAAAACGCCGGGTCTGTTTCCCGCGCCAAGCGGACACTATGCCGTTCCAGCGGTGGGGATTGAGGAAGATTAAGGCGCGCAGGGCGCTTTCCACGCAGGATTTGCGCGCTGAACGACAAGAATTGACTACTTTTGCGTAAATTCTAAGCGGGGCCCGCCGTCCCCGCCCTACGCTTCTATGAAAATCACCATCATCACTGCCACATACAATAGCGCCGCCACACTGCGCGACACCATGGAGAGCATACTCCGACAGAGCCACCACGACGTGGAACACATCATCGTGGATGGTTGCTCGACCGACGGTACGCTCGACATAGCCCGCAGCATGGCACCACGCTACGACGGCCGCCTCACCATCATCAGCGAACCGGACAAGGGGCTATACGACGCCATGAACAAGGGCATCCGCATGGCCACAGGAGATGTGGTGGGCCTGCTCAACTCGGACGACTTCTACACGGACGACTATGTCCTGGAGCGCATCGCCGAGGCCTTCCACGACACGAACATTGATGCCGTCTATGGCGACGTACACTATGTTCACCCAGACAACCTAAACCGCAGCGTGCGCTACTACTCGTCGGCTGTCTTCCGCCGCGAACGCATGCGCATGGGCTTCATGCCGGCCCACCCCACCTTCTACTGTCGCACAGCCATCTACCAGCGCTACGGCGCCTTCGATACGTCCTACCGCGTAGCGGCCGACTTTGAGCAACTGCTCCGCCTGATCTACGTCCACGGCATACGGACGCAGTATCTGCCGCACGATTTCGTCACCATGCGCATGGGAGGCGTCAGCACCTCGGGCTGGAAGAGCCATGTGCGCATCATGCGCGACCATCGGCGCGCGCTCAAGGCCAATGGTGTACCATCGAACATGCTGCTGCTGGCCATGCGCTATGTCTATAAGACCACCGAAGTCATCGCCGGCAAACTGCACATCGGCAAAAACCGCCGCCACTGAAGGCTTTGCCAGCGCACGAACCTGCCGTTGGTGCTGAGTCAAAGGTCCACTTTTTCCCGCCAAAAGCAAAACAGTGGGGAGGGGAAACAATAATTGGGGGCATCGGGCGTTATATCTATCACAGGCGCATTGTGCCTGTACCCTGCCTATGACCTATTTCCTCATCTCCTTTTTGGTAAGCCTGGCCGTCACGTTCGTGGGCATGCCGGTGCTGCTGCATTTGTGCAAGATAAGGGGGCTTTACGACATGCCCAACGACCGCAAAATGCACAAGAACAAGATACCGCGCCTGGGCGGCGTCTTCTTTGCGCCGTCCATGCTGCTGGGCCTCATGGCGGCCCTGGCCTTCATGCTGTGGAACGATGGCGGTCTGCCCACCTTCGGCGGTCCGACGCTGTTCGTGTCCATCGGCCTGTTCCTGATATACCTCATCGGCCTCATCGACGACATTCTGGGGCTCGACGCCCGCATCAAGTTTGCAGTGCAGTTTATCTCGGCCCTGCTCATGCCGCTGTGCGGCCTGTGCCTGAACAACCTATACGGCCTCTTTGGCGTGTATGAACTGCCGCTCTATGTAGGCTACCCGCTGACGGTCTTTGTCAGCCTGCTCATCATCAACTCGGTCAACCTCATCGACGGCATCGACGGGCTGGCGGGCTCGCTGAGCCTCATCGCCCTGGGTGCCCTGGCGCTGCTCTTCTACAACATCGACGTCGTGACCTACACTATCATGGCAGCCGGCTTGATGGGCTCGGTGCTGGCCTTCCTCTACTATAACATCTGGGGGCGCGTGGAGCGCAACACCAAGACCTTCATGGGCGACACGGGGAGTCTCATTCTGGGCTACGCGCTGGCCTTCCTCTGCATCAAGTATGCCATGCACAACCCCGACCAACTACGTTACCGCCCCGACGCGCTGATGATTTCCTACACACTGGTCATTGTGCCCGTCTTCGACCTTATCCGCGTGGCCGTGTGCCGCCTGCTGCAGGGCAAGTCCATCTTCCACGCCGACAAGACGCACATCCACCACAAACTCATGGCAGCGGGCCTGACCATGCACCAGGCGCTCATCGCCATCCTTGCCCTGTCACTCTTCTTCATCGGCATCAATATGGCCGCGCTGCGCATGGACCTGGCCGCCCAGTGGACTATCCTGCTCGATGTCGCCATCTACTGGGGCATCCTGGCCACGCTCAAGGTCTGCGAGAGCATCTGCAGCAACAGTTACGGCAAGCAGGCCGAACCGTAAGTCCTACCCACCAACAACGCTCCGCGGGCGTATCAGCCTACCTTATTACAGGTGTGCTGATACGCCCGCGGAGCGTTATGACACATGCAGGCCGCCTACTGCTGGCAGAGCACGGCATGGGTCAGAGGCCGAAGGCGTCCTTGACGAGGAAGTAGAGCATGGGCAGGACGAGGGCTGGCAGCAGGTTGATGGTCTTGCAGTCCTTGATATTGAGCACGCCCAGACCTGCCGCAGCAATGAGTACACCACCGACGATAGAGGTCTCGGCCACCAGTTCGTCCGAGACGAAACTCTCCGACATGTGGGCTATGCCGTAAAAGGCCGACTGCCACAGGAAGACGACGATGCCCGTCACCGCCGTGCCGAAGCCATAACTCGATGCGATGACAATCATCGTGACCAGGTTGAGCGTGGCACAGGTCATGAGGTAGGTGTTGTCGCCCTTGAGGGCGCAGAGCACGGGACCCATCATCGACAGCGTGCCAACGCAGCAGAGCAGGATGCTGGTGGTGATGCCTTCGGCCAAATTCGAGCCGCCCGACACGCGGGCCGTGGCGCGGTCCATACGCTGGTCCAGGCGCAGAAGGGTGCCGATGAGACCGCCCAGCGCCATACAGATAATGAAGAGCACAGGAGCGTGCGAATTTTGCATATTGGCCATCGCCACATTGATGCCCAGGACGAGAGCGGCCAGTCCCATGGCGGTATTGAGCACAGTGATATACTTCTCGCGGATGCCCTTGCGGGCCAGGGCACCGATCGCCGAGCCAATGACGACGGCCAAGGCGTTGAAAAGGATGTAGAGCATAGGAAAATGGGAGAAGAAGCGTGAAGAGGGGAGGGGTCAGAACTGGTAGGGATTGAGGCGGCGATACTGGTCGTTCATGCGGTTTTCAATGTTGGAGAAGTCGCCGTCGAGACTCTCTGCAGCCTCAGGACAGAGGCTGAGGTAGGTCTTCATATCGTCGGCAGCGCCAGCATCATCGTGTAAGCGTCGCTTGACGGCACCGCGGCGCAGGTAGGCTTCGCCGAAGCCCTGCACCTCGTTGCAAGCCTCGTCGTAGGTCTCCAGAGCCTTGTCCCACAGTTGCTGCTGCTCGTAGATGACGCCACGCAACAGGAAGGCTTCGCGGCAGAAAGGGTTAGCATCGAGCACGTCCTGCGTTGCCTGCAGGGCCTCGTTGGCCTGCCCTGTGGCCGCCAGAGCCTGTGCGTGCAGCAGGCGCTCCTCGTCCGTAGCGTCGTCGGCAGCAGCGAGCAGGGCCGTGTCGGCGAGGGCCTCCTGCCACTGCCCCATGGTGCCCAGCACCTCGGCGCGCAGTTGGCGGGCCTGGCGGTAGCCCTCCTCGGCATTGAGCGCCAGACAGAGTTGGGCGATGGCCTCGAAATCGTTGCGCAGGCCGTGGGCTGCCACGGCGGCCAGATAGTGGCTACGGGGGTCGTCGGCATGGTGGGCCAGAAGCGTAGCGGTGGTGGCCTGCATGGCCTCATACTGCCCCAGATGGCTTTGGGTGTCAGCCAGGAGCATCAGCACCTGGGCATCGTCGGCATCGGCCAGCGCCTGCAGCAGGGGCAGAGCGGCGGCGTGGTCGTGACGACGCAGGTAGGCCTCGACCAGGAGCGACGTGGCACGGCGGTCGTCGGGGCGCAGGGCGTGGGCCTGCTCCAGATAAGGCGTGGCCATGCACACCTCGTTCATCTGCAGAGCGCGCACGCCGTTATCGATAAGGCGGTCAAACTGCCGGGCGTCCGGCTGTGTGCTATCGGCGGCAGCCTCGGTGGCGGCAGCCTGCCCAAAGAGTTTCTTGAAGAATCCCATAGTAGGTTGCTGTGGAAGAGAAAAAGGGAATGACCGGCGTGCCGTCTCGGTGTGGGACGGGGCAGACCGCATCATTCCCTTATATTATAGGTATGGATGTAGGGTAATTAGCCGTAGATAATCTTGCCTTCAGCGTCCGTATAGGGCGTCATGTCCTTGGCATACTGGTTCATGGCGCGCAGGCTCATGCCCATGCTCGAGAAGCCGCCGTCGTGGAAGAGGTTCTGCATGGTGACCTTGCGGGTGAAGTCGGAGAAGAGAACCACGCAGTAGTTGGCGCACTCCTCGGCCGAGGCGTTGCCCAGGGGCGACATCTTGTCGGCAAAGTCCATCATGTTATCGATATCCTTGATACCCTTGCCTGCCGTGGTGGGCGTGGGCGACTGCGAGATGGTGTTGATGCGCACGTTTTTCTCGCGACCGTAGATGTAGCCGAACGAGCGTGCGATACTCTCGAGCATACTCTTGGCATCGGCCATATCGTTGTAGCCAAAGAAAGTGCGCTGCGAAGCCACGTAGGTCAGGGCAACCACCGAACCGCCCTCGGCGATAGCGTCTTGCTTCTTGGCCACCTGAAGCATCTTGTGGAAAGAGATGGCGGAGATATCGAGCGTCTTCTGCAGATAGCCGTAGTCCAGGTCGTCATAGGTGCGGTGCTTGCGCACGT
>CAMGHE010000112.1 GCA_946055775.1 uncultured Bacteroidales bacterium | reverse complement strand
CGATAGATTTCTGGAAAAGGTTTTCTTTTTGCCACCAAGCAAGTACTTCCTCGCCTATACTGGCGGGATTAAAACTGGCGGAGGTCTTGAAGTTCATATCTATATCAAGCATTATTCGTGCGCTCGGATTGAGGCACTGGTATAGTTATAGGGATTGTTGACCAGATTGTGACGCGACGTTTGAAGGCTCTAGGTGGCCCTCATCGTCAGATTGCCTGCAAAGGTAATGATTTTGTTTCAAGAGGCATTGGGTGGAACGGCAAAAAACGCTTTGTTTCACCAAACTGTAAGCGCGGGAGAACCGACCGGCAAAAATGTGGCATCCCCTTTCACACTGCGGTATGGGAGGGGTGCATGGGGCGATGGCGGGGGAGAGGGATGGCAAGGGAGATTGCCTTATCGGTTTAACGGCCGCCGGGCAGACGAAACGAGGTATAGACGTGCAGGGCAGCGCCGATGGCTATTGCGGCCTGCCACCAACTGCCGTCCACGCCTTCCATGTCGAGGCTGTCGAGGAGCATAAAGACGCCGCTGGCAAAAAAAGCCAGACTGCCGAGGGTCTGAATGCGCCACAGGCGGCGCACGGTGATATCGGCCTGCTGGGCACGATGGTCGTACCACAGGGCATAGCCAAACGCCCCGCTACCTATAATCATCAGGTAGGGGGCCATGAACGGAGCCACGTCGAAAATGGGCATTGCGGCTGCGCAGACCACCAGCAGGCCGCCTATATAGAGGAGAAGTTTCATAACGTGTTTTTTGGGGGGGGGAGTTCTAGATTATGCAAGAGCAGTTACTGCTCCGTGATGACATAGACATCCTCGTCCTGAGCGCACATCCTGTGGCTTTCACGGGCCACACGGATAAGGGCGTCGGGGTCTTTCTTCATACGGTCGAGGCGCAGGCTATCCTGCTTGTAGCGGTCGTCAAAAGTTTTAATTTCCTTGCGCAGGGCGGCATTGTCGGCGCGCACCTGGATGCGCTTGACTATGCTGTCATCACTCAGAAAACCGATATAGAGGCCAAAGATAACGATGGTCCACAGATATTTGTGGTCTGCCAGTATCCGCCATAGATATACAATGATTTCTTTGCCTTTCTTCATAACTAAGTCTGGATAGGTGACAAGCAAAAGGTCCAGAGTGGCGTTGACCGGCTCTGAACCTAATGGGTATGGGATGATTACTTCTGGAATCGCTTGGCCGCGCGCAGCAGGTGGCGCGAGGTGGAGATGAGTTCCTGAAGTTCCTGTAGCGTATTGAGGTAGAGCAGGGCTACCTTGATATTACTGTCTTCGCTCTGCATGCGCGACTGTTGCTGGTGGCGCAGTTCGGAGATGCGGGCCTTGAGGGCGTTGCCATCTACAAGGACGGCATCGGCCTTGTCAAAGTTGCCCGACTCTATCATCTCGCGGGTCCTGGCCAGATATTCCACCGACTCTGCCGTAATGGCCCTTAGTTCGGACGCACAGGCGGCGGGCAGCGGCGTGAAGTTATTGTCCACATGCTCAAGAGCGGGCTCAAGCATACGCTTCAGGCAGTAGATTATCTGCGTGGCGCTGTTACAGCCCAGATGGAACCAAGTATTCTTCTCGACGGCCTGCATGGGGTCAATCTTGCGCATACCGAGGATTTCTTTGCGGCGATATCGCTTCCACTTATTCTTAGTGTCATCGATGGCACTGCCCACGTTTCTCAGTATGTGCACGTCATCCTTGACCAGACCCTCCGACAGGTCGGAAAGGTTCTTTTCGGTGAAGGTGAGCAGGTCACGCTGGGTGGTTCCGACGTGCTCTACCAGCAGCGACCATGCCTGAGCCTTGTCGGGGCAGCGCACCAACTGGCGGAACAAGGTATCAACATTCTCATCCTGCTGCTGTTTCTTCTTGAACTTACGATTATTGTTATACAGCACGAGCACCAGTACGGCGATAAGCAGGAGCATGGCGATGAAGCCACCGACATGGCAGAGCATAGCGATGGTGAAACTCATGATGAGCGCTGCGCCTGCGGTGATAAACCAGCCACCGACGACGGAGAGCACGCCGGTGATGCGATAGACGGCGGTCTCGCGGCCCCAGGCACGGTCGGCAAGGCTCGAACCCATGGCTACCATGAAGGCCACATAGGTGGTGGAGAGGGGCAACTGCAGACTGGTGCCTACGACGATGAGCAGGCCGGCCAATACCAGATTGACCGATGCGCGCACAAGGTCGAAAGCGCTGCCTTCTGAAATCTGTGCCTCGTCCTGATTGAAGCGGGTGTTGACCCATGCCTTGGTCTTGCGGGGCACAAAGCGCAGGACCGCCTGAGTGCTGCTCAAGACGCTGCGCACGGTCTTGCGAGCGATACGCGACGAACTGAATACTTCCTCGCCATCGTCCTGTCGCGACAGGTTGACGGTGGTCTCAACCACCTTGCGGGCTTTCTTGGAGGTACAGATGGCGATGGTCATTATGAGGCCTGCGCATACCAGGAAAAGCTGCTTGTTGGGTAGATGCGACTCGCCGGCCAGTACGTCCATCGTATAGTTGCCGGCAGCCACGTCGCCATGGTGATTGGTGAAATCGAGAAACGACTCCAGACCGGCCAAGGGCGTACCGATGAAGTTAACAAGGTCGTTGCCAGCAAAGGCCATGGCCAAGGAGAAGGTACCGAAGAGTACAACCACCTTGAAGATGTTGACGCGCAGCAGATGGAGGATCTGCGCCAGAATGGTAAAGACGATGAAGCCTACTACCAGGATGGTGCCGTGGTGGGTATTGACCCACTCACTGACGCCTAGCATCTTGAGCAAATCCGAGCCTTTCATGCCGCTCACCAGGAGGAAGTAGAAGATGCTGGTCACACTGATACCGCCGAAAAGGGCGATGCTGTACCGCAGATGCTTCTTATAGTTGAAGGTAAAGACGACACGCGTAATCCACATGACTATCAATCCGAAAACGAAGGCGATGGCCACGGAGAGGAAGATGGCGATGATGACCTGCAGGGCCTTGTCGGTATTGATAAGGTCTTGATAACTGGCACCAGACGACAGTATCTTCGACATAGCCAACGCCGAACTACCACCCAAGAGGCCGAAGACCATCGACACCGTGGTGGATGTGGGCATGCCCAACGTGTTGAAGATATCAAGCAGGATGACGTCCGTGGCCGCCACCGAGAGGAAGACGCACATGACATCGTCCAGCGTATAACTTGCTGGTGAGAATATGCCGTGACGTGCAATGTCCATCATGCCACTGCTGGACGATGCGCCGACAAAGATACCCACAGCAGCAACAATCAGGATGGTCCTGAACTTAGCCGCCTTGGCGCCGACAGCGGGACTGAGGAAGTTCACTGCATCGTTGGCCACACCGACCGACAAATCGAAGGTGGCCAGGATGAACAGGAAAATCAGGACGCCTAAATAAAAGAAATCCATAGAAAGGGAGTTTGTGTGAGAATACTGGTGCAAAAATATAAAAAAACCTCTTGACGCCGAAATTTCACTTAATTTTAATCATCCTGTCACAACGAGTAATTTGTGCGTCTCCTCACGACCCCTGCGCGGATTACTAAGAACCGGCCAGTTGTCTCCGCTGGGGTCAGAGGGGCGTAACGAAAGGGTGTCAGAAGCAGAGAGCAAAGGTAAACTCGGGCAGAATGGCTGCATACAGGCGATATTCCTGCCAAGATTGCTGGTCTGGCGGTTGCACCCGAACGGTCCAAATCTCGCCGACAACGCTGGGGATGACGCGGATGCCCTCCAGCAGCGAAAGACCGTCTATCTGGGCGCATTTGTAGGCGGCCTCCTTAGCGCTCCACAAGAGGGTGGCAGCATCTTCGGCACAGGCCTGAGCCTGCACCCAGGCTGCCTCGCGGGCATCCAGAAAGCGACGGGTGAGACGCAGCGCCCGCGGACTGCGCTGCTCGATGTCGATGCCCATTGCGGCGGCTGATCGGGCTACCGCCAGATGGCAGCCTGTATGCGAAATGCTCATCACATCAGCCGCACCCGCCACATAGGGGGCACCGTTGGGCCGGTGTTCCAACACGACGCCGGAGCCATACCAAAAGGAAAGAAGCACGCGCTCGGCCCATTTTTCCATGCGGCGAGCGGTGCTCCTTATATGTTCCATGCCTGCCAGGTGTATTTCGGCACAACCGGCAAGCGACTGAAGTTCGGATTCCCCTTCCTGAATATGCCAAAACAGCAGGTCTATGCCATGGGCGTTAGCCGTGGCTTCAACCTGAGGATAATAGACGCGGGGCATGGTCGGCTAATTATTTCTTAGGCTCGTGCTGAGCGCCGTCGGTGCGTGGCGTCAGCATCTCCATGTTCTCTGCCCAAACCTCGGTGATATAGCGCGTTATACCTTGCTTGTCCACATAGTTGCGTGTACGCAATGAACCCTCGATATAGAGTTTGTCGCCCTTGTGAACATACTTCTCTACGGTTTCGGCCAGACGGCGCCACATGACGATGTTATGCCATTCGGCACGCTCAGGGACCTGTGTGCCGTTGGGGAGGGTATAGCCTGGCGTGGTGGTAGCCAAAGAGAATGTGGCCGTTGCCACCCCCTGATCCATATAGCGGACCACGGGGTCTTTACCCACATTACCGATGAGCATGACTTTATTGAGTGACATGGTGGAGAGGTACATTAGAGGGTTAGAGATGTCAGCGCAGGCGGTCGGCGGCAGCCACAAGGGCTTCGTCGTGACGCACGCCTCGGCGGGCGAACCATAGGCAGAGATAGGCGGCCAAAGGCAGGAGGGCGTAAGGCGTGATGGCGGCATGGCCCTCACTGACGCGGCTGCTCCACACCCATGTATAGGCAATGCCGGCCACATAGCATGCCAGCAGGCAGACCATCGCCACGTTGAGCAGACGTATCTGCACCTTGCGGCGCTTATACTTGAAGATGGCTGTCAGGACAATGACGATAGTGGCAAAAAGGAGCACGGCGATGCCACATGACGTACCGCTCACGCTCTCGCCAGCCACTTCGCCGCTTACTGTGCAGGCGGTGAGGGCGAGGGCGTTGCCAGCCTCGCCCACAACAAGCGAGAGGGGGAAGAAATAGGTCAGGCCACAGAGGATGACGGCCAGGAGCATGTAAATGCTCTGGATGCGCTGAATCATAAGTCGGAATGGAGTTTATCCTTATCCTTGCTGGGATTGCGGTAATAGACCTTGTCGTGCAGGAAGTCGTCGGCTGCGATGAGCGTGGGCTTGGGCAGTTTCTCGTAGTAGCGGGAAATTTCAATCTGCTCCCGGTTTTCGAACGTTTCTTCCAGATTGTCGCTGGTGGAGGCAAACTCCTTGAGTTTCTTCTGGAGGTCTTCCTTCATTTTGGCAGCAATCTGGTTGGCGCGCTTCGACATGATAACGACACTTTCGTAGATGTTGTTCGTGCCTTCGCAAAAATCCATCAGATTGTGCGTAACCGTGTTGGTGGGTGCTTTGCTTCCTTTGTAATCCATTGTAATGATATGATTGTGGTAGTTGTTTCTATGGTTACTTTTCCTGCTGGGCTGCGTCAGCATCGGTGCCCAGATATTTCTTGGCCTTGGCAAACATGGCCTCGGCCTCCTTGCGGTATTTCGATTCGGGGTACTCGCCGGTGAAACCGTAGTATTCGTCGATGGCAGCGTTATAACGCTCCTCCTTCTTCGACTCTACGCTCTGTTCGGCCAGTTCAAACTTAGCCCGAAGTATCAGGATGGCGAGGTCTTCGCGGCGGGAGGTGTAGGGATAGTCGCGTATGGCATTCTCGGCCGTGATGATGCAGGCCTGGTAGTTGGAGCCGCCGTTGTCGCAGTTGCCAAAGTACGGGCCCAGGTCATAGTAGAGTTTGGCAGAGAGGTACTCCTTTTCCACAAGACGGTCCTGCAGCATGAACACCATGCGCTGTGCATCCTCGCTCTTCTCGCCAGCGGGGTAGAGTTCCAAATAGTTTTGAAACTCTGTGACGGCTTCATAGACGGCCGTCTGATCCAGTTTTATCTCGGGCGCACTCTCGTAGAGGGCCATACCCGCCAAGTAGTGGGCCTTCTCGGTATATGCGCCCTTTGGATAACTGGCGTAATAGCGTTTGAAGGTCTGCGCAGCCATCTCGTAATTGTGTGCTCGGTAACTGCTCATGCCCAGCAGGAACAGCGACTCTTCGCCCTTGTCGGTACCCTTGAGCATGATGATGGCATCGTTGAGGACGATGGACGCATTGTTATAATAGCCCTCGGCATACCATTGTTTGGCGGCCTCATATTTATAATCGGAAGTAGCGGCGCCCACTATCTTGTCATACTCGTTACACGATGCCATGCTGAGCAGGGTGACGAGCAGAAGGGACAGGAGCCGACAGAGTTTCTTTGGGTTCATGAGGATAGAATCAAGCAAATTGCTGTGCAAAGTTACATCAACCCTTCCGAAGGACAAAGCATTCGCCCCCGTATTTTGATTTTTTGACGGTTGCAGACAGTTGCAGACAGTTGATAATATACTGTCACAAAAGATATAGTCTAAATTTGCTTATTTATGCTCATTAAATAGGTGATGCGGCTTTATTCTTCAA
>CAMGHE010000111.1 GCA_946055775.1 uncultured Bacteroidales bacterium | reverse complement strand
CCGAAGCTTGCTTTGTGGCTTTTCAGACGGCTACAGCATCAATGGCTCGTCAGAGACATTTTGCATCCAGCGCAAGGGGTAGATTTCTGTTTTTTGTTTTCCCCTTCCGCCCCCTGGATGCCCTTAGTGAATCGGAAGGTCAAACCCACAGAAGCCAACGGGATAAGGGGATACGCGGATATTGGTTAAAGATGTTTCTCGTGATTTTTTGGACTCGCCGCAGGCGATAATCCCAACCATAATAAAAAGAGAAAGCCTACGTTCACTTTTTAGAGGCTCATGGTTACTAACGTTACATGGAGTACATAAACAGACATAACAATTAACCGTTAAACGTTGCGCCCGACACGGACCAGGGCATACCACTATGATGACCAAGAGCCTCCTTACCGCCTGCACCTTCACACTCCTTTCCTTGAATGCAGCACACGCCGCCAACAGCGAAGCCACCGCCGCTGCTCCCGCCAGCGTCACGATGATCACCGACACGAACGACAAGATTGGTCCGAGCATCGACCTCTACGACAAGGTACTGGCCGGTTACACCGACACCTGGACCTTCACCTTCCGCGCCAACAGCGAAGCCCGCGTCACCGTAGAGGGCGACGGCGACACCGATCTGGACCTCTATATCTACGACGAAAACAATAACCTCATCACCTCGGACGATGACGACAACGGCATCTGCACCTGGACGCCCAAGTGGACCGGCACGTTCAAAATCAAGATTGTCAACCGTGGCAACGTCTATAACCGCTACCACCTGATGATTCCCTAAAGCCTCCCAAACCATGCGGCTCTCATGCTTGGCTCTCATGCTAGTTTTTTTGTCCCGTTTTTGTTATTGAAGTACAAAAAAGCGCTACCTTTGCGACAGACTGTCACTCAGCGCCTGCCGCTGTGTGCCCCATCATCTGTTAACCGTAACCCGTATGGAACTAAAGCAAGGCACCCTTCTGCAGGGTGGGAAATATAAGATTGAGGCTACCCTCGGGCAGGGCAGTTTCGGCATCACCTATCTGGCCACCGCCAAATTTATGAATTATGGCGGACTGGGAGCGAGGGAGATTGTGACGAAGGTAGCCATCAAGGAGTTTTTCATGCGCGAGATGAATGTGCGCGACCGTGACGGCAAGACCGTAGAGGGCTCGTCGAGCAGCGTCTTCACCAACTACCGCCACCGCTTCCGCCGCGAGGCCGAGAACCTGGCCAAACTCCACCATCCCAACATCATCCGCGTGTATGACGTCTTTGATGAGAACGGCACGACCTACTACAGCATGGAGTACGTCGAAGGCCTCACCCTGGACGCGTATATCCAGCAGCACCACCCCCTGCCCGAGGCCGAAGCCGTCGCCATCCTCGGCCGCGTCTGCAGTGCGCTCAGTTTCATGCACGGGCAGCGCATGCTCCACCTCGACCTCAAGCCCAAGAACATCATGTGCTCGTCGAAGGGCGAGGTCTTCCTGATCGACTTCGGTCTGTCGAAGCAGTTTGGCGCGAACGGCGAACCCGAGTCGAGCACGACGATAGGGGCGGGCACACCGGGCTACGCCCCTATTGAGCAGGTCAAGCAAATCAAGGACGGCACCTTCCCTGCCACGCTCGACATCTACGCCTTAGGTGCCACGATGTACAAGACGCTCACCGGCCAGCGCCCGCCCGAAGCCACAGACATTCTGAACGATGGTTTCCCCGATGGCCCGTTGGTGCTGTGTCACCGCTCCCCGTCGCTGATCAAGGTCATTGCGCGCTGCATGTCGCCGATGCGGAAAGACCGCTACCAGACGGTGGCGGATTTGCTTCGCGCCTACCCGCCGCTGGCCGTGGAGGATGAAAAGACGGAAATCAAAGAAGATACAGAAGCGACGATATTGGATGATGTACAACCGGTGAAGCATCCTATAGGCACCGCCCCCGTGACACCTCCAATCGTGAAGAAAAAGGTCAGTGCGAAGTTAACCCCGAAGAAGGTGGAGCCTGTTGTGGAGCCCAAGGTGATAGTGGCGCCAACCCCTCCACCCCCTCCAAAGAAGCCTTCTATGAGAAATTATTTGCTTTGGTCCGTTCTGGCAGGCCTCTTGTTGGTATTGTTAGTTTTCGGGGCGATTGTAAAAAGATGTGCTGATAACCATTCTACTGACGATCCTTCTCGACATGATTCACTTGCTTGCGACACACTTCCTAACGATGTGGTTGATAACGACAAGGTTGTAGATATTCCCCGACAGGCCGACCCAACTTTGGACTTCACGGTCAAAGGCGTAACCTTCACCATGATTCGCGTAGAAGGCGGCACCTTCACGATGGGCGCGACAAGCGAGCAGACAGACATATACGGTGACGAAAAGCCCGCCCATCAAGTGACCCTATCCGATTATTACATCGGTGAGACCGAGGTGACGCAGGCGCTGTGGAAGGTGGTGATGGGTGAAACGCCTACGGTTGACGACGTCGACCTATGGGAGCGCAAAGATGGTTTGGGCGACAATTATCCTGCCTATTTTATCAGTTATAATGAAGTTCTGTCTTTTATCTCCAAGTTGAACAGTCTGACTGGCCGCACCTTCCGTATGCCGACCGAGGCCGAGTGGGAATATGCGGCGCGTGGCGGCAACAAGAGCAAGGGCTACCTCTATAGCGGCGGGAACACGATGGATAACGTGGGTTGGTATTTGGATAATAGCAGTCAGGATGCCCACATTGTTGCCCAAAAGACCGCCAACGAACTTGGTCTCTACGACATGAGCGGCAATGTTGAGGAATGGTGCAGCGACTGGTATGATACTTATTCATCGTCATCTCAGACCAACCCGACAGGGCCCAGTACTGGCCCCGGCCGCGTGCTGCGCGGCGGCGGCTGGGACAACGATGCTACGGGTTGCCGTGTTGTCCACCGTCACTACGGGTCGGAACTTCACACCGGCGGCGTCCGCCTCGCCTTCAGTTCTTCGCATTAAAACAGGAAAGAACATTGGGCAGGTAAGCCGAACGACCCTGAACGTCCCGAGAGGGGGCTACACAAAAAAGGCCCTCGAGAGGGATGGGAAGGGACGGGAGGCGCGGGAAAAGATGAGTAGCAACCCCGCTCCCGCCAAAACGAAGTTATGGCAGGATAAGTACTCATACATAAAAGTCAGGCGCCCCCGCATAGGGACGTTTGGCTTTTTTATTCGCACAGCCACGGAGAAATGGACCATCATGACACACCGCCATTTTGCATCCTTCGCAAAGGGTGGAAGTCTGTTTTGTTATGTCCATTGACGGCACCAGGCGCGATGATAGGGCGAACAATGCGCGTTGAAACTGCGGCGGGATGCCGTCAATGGACGGCACCTCCTAAGCTGCGCGCCATGGTATGCCCGCACAAAACGACATACACCCGTCGCGGAGGCGGGAGTGGCACCATAATTTACACCTGATCACACCACATTTTTCCTTTTGGCATGTCTGCACACCAAAAGTCCAAGAATGATAGGTATCACTCCGTATCTCCGCGACGGGTATATGCTGGTTGGTTGTGCTGCCACTGCAGCCAGCCGTTGTTGTGACTGCCGCGCCCCTGCTTGTTCGCCAGAGGGCTGCGTTATTTTCGTGGTGCAAAATTACGCAAAGGCGGCAGAATGCTTCCTCATCGCCACGGAAAACGCCGAAAATGTTGACCGGGGACAAGAAAACACCGCTTATTTAACCTTCTGTTAACGTTGTTGTCATCATGACAATGTTTTTTAACGCTTGGCGTGCCGCCTGTTCGCGCAGGGTTAGGTAATTTCGCATGGAAAACGGTTTTATCATGGAAATCTTGTGTTAACAGGATAACCATAAACAGAAATCGTCCTTGTTTTTAACCCCAACACAATCATAATCTAATACCTCAATGACTACCCCCGCTATCTTTTGGCTCATTCCGGCCGCCTCGGTGCTGGCTCTGGGCTTCGCCCTGTATTTTTACAGGCAGATGAAGCGCACGTCCGAAGGGACGCCGCGCATGCAACAGATTGCCGCCGCCGTGCGCAGCGGCGCCATGTCGTACCTCCGGCAGCAGTATCGCGTTGTCGGTCTGGTGTTTCTGGTGCTGGCCGTGCTCTTTGCCGTCATGGCCTACGGTTTCGGCGTGCAGAACGCCTGGGTGCCCGTAGCCTTCCTGACGGGTGGCTTCTTCTCCGGCCTGGCCGGCTACCTGGGCATGAAGACCGCCACGGCGGCCTCGGCCCGCACGGCCCACGCCGCCCGCACATCGCTCAACGGCGGTCTGCGCGTGGCTTTCCGCAGTGGTGCGGTGATGGGCCTGGTGGTGGTGGGCCTAGGTCTGCTCGATATCTCCGTATGGTACCTCATCCTCAATGCCTTCATCGGTGAGGGCAGCAGTGCCACCACCAAACTCTGCATTGTCACCACAACGATGCTCACCTTCGGCATGGGCGCCTCGACGCAGGCCCTCTTTGCCCGTGTGGGCGGCGGCATCTATACCAAAGCAGCCGACGTGGGCGCCGACCTGGTGGGTAAGGTCGAAGCCGGCATCCCCGAAGATGACCCCCGCAACCCCGCCACCATCGCCGACAACGTGGGCGACAACGTAGGCGACGTGGCCGGTATGGGTGCCGACCTCTACGAGAGCTACTGCGGCTCCATCCTGGCCACGGCAGCCCTGGGTGCCGCAGCCTATATGGCAGGCGGCGACGTGGAGGCGCAGATTAAGGCCGTCATCGCCCCGATGCTCATCGCCGCCGTAGGCGTGGTGCTCTCCATCGTGGGCATCTTTGCCGTCCGCACGCGCGAAGACGCCGACGCCAAACAACTGCTCGGCGCTCTGAGCCGCGGCACAAACCTGAGCGCCGCCGCCATCGTGGTGGCTGCCCTGGGCGTCTTCGCCGCCTTGGGCGTAGATAACGTGTGGCCCCTGACGGGCACCGTGGCCGTGGGTCTGCTGGTCGGCGTGGTGATAGGCAAGAGCACGGAATACTATACCTCGCAGTCGTACCGTCCCACACGCCGCGTGTCGGAGAGCGGGCAGACGGGTGCCGCCACGGTCATCATCTCGGGCCTGGGTCTGGGTATGCTCTCCACGGCCGTCCCCGTGCTGGCCGTCGTAGCCGGCATCATCCTGTCGTTCCTGCTGGCTGCCGGCGGTGACATGGCCAATATCTCGATGGGCCTCTACGGCATCGGTCTGGCCGCTGTGGGTATGCTCTCCACCCTGGGCATCACCCTGGCCACCGACGCCTACGGTCCCATTGCCGACAATGCCGGCGGCAACGCCGAGATGAGCGGACTGGGCGAGGAGGTGCGCCGACGCACCGACGCCCTCGACGCCCTGGGCAATACCACCGCCGCCACGGGCAAGGGCTTCGCCATCGGTTCGGCCGCGCTGACGGGACTGGCGCTGCTCGCCTCGTATGTCGAGGAGGTGCGCATCGGTCTGGAGCGCATCGGCCAGACCACGCTCGAGGTGGGCGGACGCACGGTAGATACCGCCACGGCATCGTTTGCCGACTTCATGACCTACTACGACGTCACGCTCATGAATCCCAAGGTGCTCACCGGCATGTTTATCGGCGCCATGATGGCCTTCCTCTTCTGCGGCCTGACGATGAACGCCGTGGGCCGCGCCGCCGCACGCATGGTTGATGAGGTGCGCCGCCAGTTCCGCGAAATCAAGGGCATCCTCACGGGCGAGGCCCAGCCCGACTATGCCCGCTGCGTGCGCATCTCCACCCTCGGTGCCCAGCACGAGATGGTGGTGCCCTCGCTGCTGGCCATCATCGCCCCCGTGCTCACGGGGCTGGTGTTCGGCGTATCGGGCATCCTGGGTCTGCTGGTGGGCGGTCTGTCGGCCGGCTTCGTTCTGGCCGTCTTCATGGCCAACGCCGGCGGCGCATGGGACAACGCTAAGAAATATGTCGAGGAGGGACATTTCGGCGGCAAGGGCAGCGACGTCCACAAGGCCACCGTCGTGGGCGACACCGTCGGCGACCCCTTCAAGGACACCTCCGGACCCAGCCTCAACATCCTGGTCAAACTCATGAGTATGGTGGCTATCGTCATGGCTGGCCTCACCGTGGCCTGGAGCCTGCTCTGAAACGCTGACGCAAGGCGATGTGATGAGCGCCGTTCAAGGGAATAGTGGAGCACAAAAGCCTCTGTTCGGAATCTTTGTTGTAATTTTGCGCCGTTTTCCGCACGTCCGCGCCTTCCTGTCGGGACAGGAGGGCGCGATGCGGTGAGGGCACAGCCACATGGCATAGCGCCGGCACACCCCCTTGGATACACCTATTATATATATACAATAGTTATGGACAAAATCTCCTACGCTCTGGGCATGGTCATTGGCCACAACCTCAAGAGCATGAACGTAGGCCAACTGAGCAGTGCCGACTTTGCCCAGGCCGTGGCCGACATCCTCGACGGCAAGCAGTCCGCCATGACCGATGCCGAAGCACAGCAGCTCGTGCAGAAACACCTGCAGGAATGTCAGGAAAACCAAGGCAAGGCCGTGCGCGAAGCCGGCGAAGCCTTCCTGGCCGAAAACGCTAAGAAGGACGGCGTCATCGTCCTGCCCAGCGGACTGCAATATACCGTCCTGCGCGAGGGCACCCTGCGCAAACCCAAAGCCACCGACAGCGTGGAATGCCACTACGAAGGCCGACTCATCGACGGTA
>CAMGHE010000110.1 GCA_946055775.1 uncultured Bacteroidales bacterium | reverse complement strand
GCCGCAAAAACGCGGCTGCGCCCCGGTGCCATGTCAATGGACATGGCACTACTAATCTGCGGCGGGGTGCCGTCAATGGACGGTACCTCCTAGCGGGCCCCATCGCCCAAACATTTTCATCTTGATACACTCTCCTAGCGGGCCCCGTCGCTCAAACATCTTCATTTTGATACACCCTCTATGGTGCTCTATGGTGCGTGGCGCTTCTCCTAAAATCAGCGCAAACTTTCCGTTATTCCTACGATTTGCGTAACTTTGCATGTCACAAAACCACCAGAACCTACTAACCTCTTATACGCATGACACAGTTTGACCTCATCATCATCGGTGCCGGACCCGGCGGAT
Source organism: uncultured Bacteroidales bacterium (assembly GCA_946055775.1). Taxonomy (GTDB): domain Bacteria; phylum Bacteroidota; class Bacteroidia; order Bacteroidales; family Bacteroidaceae; genus Alloprevotella. Next base: position 6,340 of record CAMGHE010000110.1, on the reverse strand, counting down.
ATGAGACGGCCCTCGAAGCCGCCGCCGCAGGCAAGCACGTCGCACTCATCGAAGAACGTGCCGCCGGCGGCACCTGCCTGCACGAAGGCTGCATACCCACCAAATGCCTGGCCCACAGTGCAGAAGTGCTGGAGAGCGTCAAAAAAGCCGCCGCCTTCGGCATCAGTTGCGGCGAGGCCTCCTTCTCGCTGCCCACCGCCGTACAGCGCAAAGACGAGGTGGTGCAGCGCCTGACGGCAGGCATCGACGCCATGCTGAAAAGCGCCGGCGTGGAGCGCTATGCCGGACACGCCATGCTGACGGCCGACCACACCGTAAGCGTGGGCGACGACACGCTGACAGCCCCCCACATCATCATCGCCACCGGTTCGGAGGCCCGCCGCCTGCCCATCCCCGGCGCGGACCTGCCACAGGTCATCACCTCCACGGAGATGCTCAACCTGCAGGAGGTGCCCCGGCGTCTGTGCATCATCGGCGGCGGCGTCATCGGCATGGAGTTTGCCGGCATCTTCGCCACGCTGGGCAGCACGGTGACGGTGGTGGAATACTGCAAGGAGATACTGCCGCCCTTCGACAAGGACATGGCCAAGCGCCTGCGCATGATTCTCAAGAAGAAGGGCATCGACTTCCGTCTGGAGAGCGCCGTAGAGCGCATCGAAGCCGGCGACGGCGCTACGGCGGTCCATTTCTCGACGAAGGGCAAGGCCGCCGCTGTGGAGGCCGACCTGGTGCTGATGGCCGTAGGCCGCGCTCCGCGCGTGGCAGGTCTCGGGCTGGAGCAGACGGCCATCGAGCACTCTGCACGCGGCATCGTCACGGACGAGAACATGCAGACCACAGTACCGGGCGTCTATGCCATCGGCGACGTGAACAACCGCTGCCAGCTGGCTCACGCGGCGACGTTCCAAGGCCGTCGTGCCCTGCACCACATCCTTGGTCGTGAGGACGGCATCGACTTCGCCCTGGTGCCCTCGGTGGTCTATACGCAGCCCAATCTGGCACAGGTGGGTCTGCGCGAGGAGGACTTTGCCGACGGCAAGCCCACGGCAGTGAAGGCGTTCTATCGCGCCAACGGCCGCGCCCTGACGATGGGGGCTGAAGAGGGCATGGTCAAACTGCTCTTCGACGCCGACGACCGCCTGCGCGGCGCACACATCCTGGGCGAAGGGGCGGCCGAGATGATTCACGAGGCGGCGGTGCTCATCGCCGAAGGCGCCACACGCAGCCGCCTGCACGACATCATCCACGCCCACCCCACGCTGAGCGAAATGTATCTGGCGTAAACAGCGGCCGGCTTGGCCTTACTCCTTATAATATATAACCGTTCAACATTCCCATCATGAAACGATATACTCTTCTCTCCCTGGCCGGGGCCATGCTCTGTGCCGCACAGATGACGGCAGCGCCCGTCGATGCCGACAGCACGGCAATGCTGCCCCCCCGCACGACGGACACGGAAAAGGCACTGCCCTCGCTGCAGACCATCCTCCAGCAGGCTCAGCCGACGATAAAGTTCGGCGGCTACATCGTGGGCAAGTACTCGGCCACGGACAAGGACCGTCAGGCCGCGCACAGTTCGTTCGACCTGCGCTTCGTCCGCCTGTACCTCAACGGCTACTGCTTCAAAGACTTCTACTACCGTCTGCAGATGGAGATGAACGACGCCCCGGGCGTGGACAAGGGTCCGCGCATCGTGGATGCCTTCATAGAATGGCAGCCGATGGACGAGGCCCGCGTCAAACTGGGCCAGTTTAAGCGCTCGTTCGGTTTTGAGAACCCCTACAACCCGCTGGACGTGGGTCTGGGCAGTTACTCGCAGGCCACGATGAAGATAGCGTCGATTGGCGACCGCATCGGCGAGCACAAGAGTTCGGGCCGCGACGTGGGCATTCAGTTGCAGGGCGACCTGCTCCCCGCGCAGGACGGTCACAAGTATATCCACTATCAGGTGGGCCTCTTCAACGGCCAGGGCATTAACCACAAGGACAAGGACAACCACAAGGACCTCATCGGCGGCATGTGGTTCAGTCCGCTGAAGGACCTGGCCATCGGCGCCTTCGGATGGAACGGCCGCTACACCAGCGAGACGACGGGCATGAGCGTGGACCGCATACGCTGGGGCGCCGGCCTGAAGTATGAAAGCGCATGGACGGTGCGCGGCGAGTACATGCACTCCGTAGGCGGTGTGGCCGACAAGCCCTCGGCACCCCACCGCGCCGACGCATGGTACGCCACGGTGGGCGTGCCCGTGATGGACAAACTGAAGTGCTACGGCCGATGGGACGTCTATCGCGAAGCCAAGAAATGGGACAAGGCCAAGACCGACTGGACACTGGCGGCCAACTACACGCCCATCAAAAACCTGATCTTCCAGCTGAACCTGACGCGCACCTTCGACCGCAGCGCCGCCCGGGGCTCGCGCCGCTACAACACCATTGACCTGCAGCTCTACGCCCGCTTCTAAGCCTACGGCATCCCCCGCAAACCCCTTTTACACACTCCACTCCCCCACCCCAACACCACACACTTCCCCCCACACACCCACACACACCGACGACACCCTATGAACGAATGGTTTGAATGTAAGATACGATACGAGAAGACCATGGAGAATGGTCTGGTCAAGAAAGTCAACGAGCCCTACCTCGTGGATGCCCTCAGTTTCACGGAAGCCGAGAAGCGCATCCTCGAAGAGATAGCACCCTTCATGACGGGCGACTACCAAGTGGCCGACATCAAGCGCGCCAACTACGCCGAACTCTTCGAGACGGTGAGCGACAGCGCGGACAAGTGGTTCCGCATCAAACTGGTGTTCATCACGCTCGACGAGAAGAGCGGCAAGGAGCGCAAGACCTCGCAGAACGTCCTGGTGCAGGCCGCCGACCTGCGCGGCAGCATCGACCGCCTGGACGAGGGCATGAAGGGCTCGATGATGGACTACACCATCGCCTCAGTGACGGAGACGGCCATCGTGGACGTATTCCGCTACCGCAAACTGCCCGAAGGCGCCGTGCGCCAAAACGGCGGAGAGCAGGTGCAGGAATAACACCGCGCACCGGCCACCCCTCTTACAGAACTTATCCCAATCCAATCCCCCCACATCACAAGAAGCCATGACCAACCTGCAACAACGCTTGCGGGAAACCCTTGACGAGCTTCCCAAGCATGTACAACTGGTGGCGGTATCGAAATTCCACCCCGCCGAAGCCGTGACCGAGGCCTACGCCGAAGGACAGCGCGTCTTCGGCGAAAGCCGCGTACAGGAACTGCTGCCCAAGCACGATGCCCTGCCGGGCGACATAGACTGGCACTTCATCGGCACGCTGCAACGCAACAAGGTAAAGTATATCGCCCCCTTCGTCAGCCTCATCCACAGCGTGGACAACGTGGCGCTGCTCGAGGAAATCAACAAGCAGGGACGCCGCGCCGACCGCACAATTCGCTGCCTGCTCGAACTGCACATCGCCCAGGAAGAGAGCAAAAGCGGATGGGAGCCCGAAGCCTGCTGCCAATGGCTGGAGCAGGGCGCATGGCACGACATGCACAACGTGCAGATATGCGGACTGATGTGCATGGCCAGCCATACCGACGACGAAGCACGCATACGGCAGGACTTCCGCGCCGCACGGCAATACTTCAACCGTCTGAAACAGGGCGCCATGGCCGACAACCCCGCCTTTGCCATACGCTCGTGGGGCATGAGCGACGACTGGCGCATCGCCGTAGAGGAGGGCAGCAATATGGTGCGCATCGGCACACGCATATTCGGCGAAAGAGCCTACTGATACAACGCCGATATGCCGCCGATATGCCACCGACACGACGGACGCACACAGAAAACCGCCGCCATAAGGCCAAACTCTGCGGAGAAAAACGTAACTTTGCAAGCCTCAGCGAGGACACATTAGCGATGAACAAGAAGAAAAACAATTGGTACGTACCTCAGGGACAGCCCTTCACCGAACTGGACAAGAAGGTGCTGGCCTTTCAAAACCGAGGCTGCCTCGTACCCACACGCCGCCTTGTCAAGACGGCAGAACAGATAGAGGGCATACGCCGCTCGGGCGTGGTCAACACAGGCGTCCTCGACGCCGTGGCCGAAATGATTAAGCCGGGCATATCGACGGCCGACATCGACCGCGTGGTATATGACTATACCACCGCCCACGGCGCCATCCCCGCCCCGCTCAACTACGAGGGCTTTCCCAAAAGCGTATGCACGAGCATCAACGAGGTGGTCTGCCACGGCATCCCCTCGGACGACGAGATACTCGAAGAGGGCGACATCGTCAACGTGGACGTATCGACCATCCTCGACGGCTACTACAGCGACGCCTCGCGCATGTTCGTCGTCGGCGGCAAGACCTCGCCCGAGAAGCAAAAACTGGTGGACGTCGCCCGCGAATGTCTCGAGATAGGCGCCGAGGCCGCCAAGCCCTGGGGCTTCGTCGGCGACATCGGCAAAGCCATCGCCCGCCACGCCCATCGCAACGGTTTCTCCGTGGTGCGCGCACTGTGCGGACACGGCGTCGGCCTTGAATTTCACGAAGAGCCCGAAGTCGATCACTACGACACGCGCCGCAAAGGCATGCTGCTCGTGCCGGGCATGGTGTTCACCATCGAACCGATGATTAACATGGGCACCTACGAGGTGTTCATCGACGAAGAGGACGGATGGACCGTCGTGACGGAAGACGAACTGCCCTCGGCACAGTGGGAACACACCTTCGTCATGACGGAGCACGGACTGGAAATCCTCACCCACTGACACGGCCCGACACCTAATCTTCCCTTCAATAGTCATTACTTTCCCCAAGACCTCTCCCCCTATCCTTCACGATATGTCTGACACCCCGGCCAAGCCCATCACCATCCTCGCCATCGAGTCGAGTTGCGACGACACCTCGGCAGCCGTCATGCGCGACGGCGTCCTGCTGAGCAACGTCACGGCTTCGCAGGCCGTGCACGAAGCCTATGGCGGCGTCGTGCCCGAACTGGCCTCGCGAGCCCACCAGCAGAATGTGGTGCCCGTCGTGGACCAGGCGCTGAAAAAGGCCGGCGTCGGCCGCGACGACCTCTCGGCCATCGGCGTGACGCTCGGTCCCGGACTGATGGGGTCGCTGCTCGTCGGTGTTTCCTTTGCCAAAGGCATGGCTCTCGGTCTGGGCATCCCCCTCATCGAGGCCAACCACCTGCAGGGACACATCCTGGCCCACTTCGTCCACGAAGCCGGCGACAACCGCCCCGACCCGCCCTTCCCCTTCCTCTGTCTGCTGGTGAGCGGCGGCAACACGCAGATTGTGCGCGTCGAAGCCTACAACAAAATGGAGATACTGGGGCGCACCATCGACGACGCCGCCGGCGAAGCGATGGACAAATGCTCGAAAGTGATGGGGCTGGGCTATCCCGGCGGCCCCATCATCGACCGCCTGGCTCGCCAAGGCAACCCCAAAGCCTTCGCCTTCAGCAAACCGCACGCCGACGGCCTGGACTTCAGCTTCAGCGGCCTGAAGACCTCGTTCCTCTACTTCCTTCGCGACCGCATGAAGGAGAACCCCAACTTCATCGAGGAAAACAAAGAAGATCTGGCGGCCTCACTCGAGCACACCATCGTGGACATCCTCATGAAAAAGCTCATCCAGGCGTCGAAGGCCACCGGCATACGCCACGTCGCCCTCTCCGGCGGCGTCTCGGCCAACACCGCGCTCCGACAGGCCTTCCGCGACATGCAGGACAAGAAGCGCTGGACGGTATATATCCCGCCCTTCGGCTACACCACGGACAACGCCGCCATGATAGCCATCAACGCCTACTACAAATATCTCGACGGCGACTTTTGTCCCATTGACAAACCCGCCTTCGCACGCACCACTATATAGAAGTATTCACCCAGAAAACAGATAACGATGGAATTAGACCTGAAACTCCTCAGCAAAGAAATCAATGAAATCCTGTGGCGCAACCACAAGACGCTCTCCACAGCCGAAAGTTGCACGGCAGGACGTATAGCCAGTGTCATCACCGCCGTTCCCGGCAGTTCAAACTATTATAAAGGCGGCCTCGTATGCTATGCAGACGAGGTAAAGGAAGGCCTCCTCAAGGTAGATGCCAACGTCATCGCCGAGCAGACGCCCGTCTGCGAAGAGGTTGTCCGCCAGATGGTGAAGGGTTGCAACGAACTGTTCCACACAGACTATGCCGTGGCCATCAGCGGTTACGCCGGCCCCGGCGGCCCCGACGGCGGTAAGGCCGGCGTCATCGTCGGCACCATTTGGATTGCCGTAGGTTGCGGCGACACCATTGAGACCATGGTCATCGAGGAAGACAACGGCCGCGAGAA
>CAMGHE010000109.1 GCA_946055775.1 uncultured Bacteroidales bacterium | reverse complement strand
GTGAGGCCGCGTAGTAGTGCCATGTCCATTGACGTGGCACTCAGCACGCGTCGCGACGTCGGCCGCGACACCTATTCTTTGCCGAAAAAACGCGGCTGCGCCCCCGGTGCCATGTCAATGGACATGGCCCTACTAAGCTTCCCCCATGGTGCCATCAATGGACGGTGCCGACTAACGCAGCGTCTCAACTTCTCTCCCCTCTCATCCCCACAAAAATGTCCGGCATGGGACAAACTGCGGGAGTTTGTGCCCATGCCGGACGGACCAATAGAACAAGTTGATGTGTATGTGTGCTTATTCAGCCTTCTCTGCGGAAGCGGGCTCTTCGGCCTTGGCGGCAGCCTTCTTGGTGCGCTTGGCAGGAGCCTTCTTTTCAGCCGGCTCATCAGCCTTAGCGGCGGCCTTCTTGGCGGGAGCCTTCTTCTCAGCCTTCGGACCGAGTTTGGCGAGCATCTGCTGGAGCTTGTCAATCTCCTTATCCTTCATAGCGAGCTCCTGGTCCTGATTCTTGATGGTGGTGAAGAGCGATTCGAGCTGTTCGTTGTCCACCTCGGCAGGATAGAGGTTGTTGACGCGGCTGATGAAGTCGCCGAGGATGTTCATATAGTTGGTGAAGGCATCGTAGGGCGAGTCGTAGATACCGCGGTAGCCGCCGTAGGAATTGGGCTTGGTGCTCATGAAGCGCAGGTTGTTGGATGCCTGGAGGTAGTCCCAGTCTTGCTTGAGGCGACGGTCCTGGCAGATGCGCACGCGGTCGGCCACGCTGTAGAGTTTCTCGCAAGCTTCACGCTGCATGACGTTGCCGAGCCAGGGCGAGAGGTCGCGCTCCTCGTCCACCCACGACGTGGGGTACTCGACGATGAGGTCGCCGGACGACTTGATCTTGGCGCAAATCTCCGACGGTGTGGAGAAGACGATGCCGCGCTGGCGGAGCTGTTCGGGCAGAGCCTTCATGAAGTCGAGGATGTTGGACGACAGCGGCTGGAAGATACCCAGTGCGCAGAGCTCCATGAAAATGTTGATGACCTGGTCCTCTTCGGGCAGCTGGGCGATCCAGTTGGCATAGGTGTCGGCGAAGAGGGGGTAGGAAGGCCACGAGCTGTCGTTGAAGCGGTAGCTGATGTCTTCGGAGAGGCTGTAGTCGCGGAGGAGGAGTTTGAGCTTGGGGTTGCGGCAGCAGTTGTAAACATAGTGGGGGCTCTTCCATCCGAGGACATGCTTGGCACCCTCGGCGAGCATACCCTTGAAGCCCATATCGGCCACGAGTTCGCCAATCTCATCAGAGTAGATGAGGCAGGAGTTGCGGAAGATGGTGGGCTCCTGACCGAAGAGCTGCTTTACCTTCTTGCAGAGGCGGCGCACTTCTTCGCGGAAGCAGTCGGGATTTTTGAGCGAGGAGAAACCGTGGGAATAGGGCTCGGCGAGGAATTCTACGCAGCCGGTGTTGTTGAGCTCCTGCAGGAGTTCGATGACCTGCGGGGCGTGGTTTTCGAGCTGCTCGATGGCACAGCCGGAGAGCGAGATGGCACACTTGAAGTACGAGCCATACTGCTTGGCCATGTCGATGAGGGTATTGAGGGCGGGGACGTACGAGCGTTCGGCCGTCTCGCTGATGGAGCGGGCGTTCTCGTAGTCGTCGTAGTAGTAGTGGTCGGTACCGATGTCGAAGAAACGATAGCGCTTGAGATGGATGTTCTGGTGAATCTCAAAATATAAGCAAATGGTCTTCATAGTCGTGTATGTGACAATTGTTGGTGGGTGTTAGGAAAGATGGGTAAATGAGGGTATGGCCCACGCATTAGTGTTTTTGGTAGCGGGCTAACACCTGGTCGTAGGCAGCGCGTATGCGTTCGCCCACCTTTTCCCAAGTAATCTGGTCCACTTCTTTTCGGCCCTCTTCGCGCAGGTATTCATAGAGGCCGTTGTTGGTACAGATGGAGTACATCGCGTCGGCCATGGCGTTGATGTCCCAATAGTCGGTCTTGATGCACTTGTCGAGGATTTCGGCGCATCCGCTCTGGTGGCTGATGATGGAGGGCACGCCACACTGCATGGCCTCGAGGGGCGAGATGCCGAAGGGCTCGCTGACGGAGGGCATGACATAGACGTCGCTGTCGCGGAACACTTCATACACCTGCTTGCCCTTCATGAAGCCGGGGAAGAAGAAGCGGTCGGCGATGCCGCGCTGTGCTGCCAGCTCAATCATGGCGTTGAGCATGTCGCCCGAGCCTGCCATGCAGAAGCGGATGTTGCGCGTGCGCTGGAGGACGAGGGCTGCGGCTTCGACGAAGTACTCGGGACCCTTCTGCATGGTGATACGTCCAAGGAAGGTGACAACCTTCTCGCGCTTGGCGTTGTCGGGCTTGCGCTGTGCCACAATTTCCTGAATCTCTTGTGAGAGGGGATAGACGGCATTGTGCATGGCGATGCACTTGGCGGGGTCCTGATGGTAGTGGTTGATGACGGTGCGACGGGTCAGTTCGGACACGCACATGATGAGGTCGGCGTGGTCCATGCCGTCCTTCTCGATGCTATAGACGGTGGGGTTGACCTTGCCGCGCGAGCGGTCGAAGTCGGTGGCGTGGACGTGGATAACGAGGGGCTTGCCGCTGACATTCTTGGCATGGATGCCGGCGGGATAGGTCAGCCAGTCGTGGGCATGGATGAGGTCGTACTCCTGCTGGCGGGCGATGACACCGGCGACGATGGAATAGTTGTTGATTTCGTCGAAGAGGTTGTCGGGATAGCGGCCGGAGAACTCGATACATCCCAGGTCGTTGGTCTGACGATAGTTGAAATCAGCATAGATATTATCGCGCAGGGAGAAATAGGTCTCGGGCGTCATTTTGTCGCCGAGGCGCTGCTTGACATAGTCGTAATCTACATCGCGCCAGACGATAGGGGTTTCGCTCAAGCCTATGATATTCATAAAACTCTTGTCCTCGTCGCCCCACGGTTTGGGAATGCAGAACGTGATGTGCATGTCTGGCTGCTTGGCCAATCCGGCTGTGATGCCATAACTGGCCGTTCCGAGTCCGCCCAAGATATGAGGGGGGAACTCCCATCCGAACATTAGAACTTTCATACGTATTAGAGATTTAGTTGTTTCGCTCTTAGTGAGGTTTCCTCGCCCTGTCGGGCTTTGCCGGGGCGGGAATCCTGTTTACTGTCATTCTTCGGCCTCGGCAGCCTCTTCGGCAGCGCGCTGCTTTTCGATGAGGCGTATAGCGCGGAGGATGCCGCTGACGTTCATTGCAAACGAGATGGCGCCACGTCCGTGGAAGGGCGGGTTGCCGTCGAAGAGTTCGGGGATGGTGCCCACGCAGTGGTAGTAGAGTTCTTCCTCGAAGCCGATGAGGCGGCGCTCGATGTAGTTGACGCCGCTCATCTTATAGACGCGGAGGTAGGCTTCGAGATAGAAGCCCATGAGCCAGGGCCATGCGGTGCCCTGATGGTAGGCCTGGTCGCGGTTTTCCTGACGGCCCACATACATGGGGGTGTAGCCGCCGCTCTTGGGCGAGAGGGAGCGGATGCCCTTGGTGGTGACGAGCTCTTTGGTGCAGATGTCGAGGACGCCCTTGCGTTCGCGCACGTTGAGCGGCGAGTAGTCGAGGGCGATGGCGAAGAGCTGGTTGGGGCGCACGCTCCAGTCCATCATCTTGCCATCAACATAGTCGAGCAGGTAGCCGTATTCGTTGAGGAAGGTTTCGCGGAAAGCCACGGCCATCTTGTCGGCCTGGTCGGCGAAGCGCTGTGCCAACATGCTGTTGTCACCCTGAGCGCGGTCGCGTAGTACCTGCTCGTAGAACTTCATCGCATTATACCACAGGGCATTGAACTCGACGATATAGCCCGAGCGCGGTACGATGGGGCGGCCGCCGGCAAGGGAGTTCATCCACGTCACGGCCTGATCGCGACCATTGCTGTAGAGCAGGCCGTTGTCGTGCAGGAAGAGGTTGGGGTGATGGCCAGCATAGAGGAAGTCCATGATTTCAGCCAGCAGACTGCCATACTTCTCATCGAAGCGGGCTACACCCACATTCTTGCAGTACTGCTGGAGGCACCATGTGGCCCAAAGCAGGGTGTCGGGCTGCTCCATCTCGTAGATGGGCACGCTGATGGGCTGCTTGCCGATAAATTCGCGTATAGCGACGGCGGCAGCGTCCATATATTTCTCAAACTGCTCCACCTCGCCGATAGACAGGGTGAGACCGGGCATGGCGATGAACGTGTCGCGGGCGCGGCACTTGAACCAAGGATAGCCGGCCAAAATATAGTGCTGGCCCTCCTTGCGCATGTTAAACTGGTGGGCGGCGTTGACCAAGCAACGATAGAAGCTGCTGCGGCTGTCGAGGATGTCCTTCTCCTTTTCCATCAGGCGGTCGAGCTGCGTCGGCGCCAGTTCATCGACAGAAGCGGAGAAGAGGACGGACTGGCCTTTCTTGATAGGCATCTCAAAGTAGCCGGGCGAGAGCAGGTCTTCGGTGGCCTCGTAGCCACGTTCGCGCTCTTTCGGATAGTCGAGACCGCGATACCAGTCGGGGCCGTAGCAGAACTGATTCTTGACGTTGGTCTGCATGTAGAGGTTGGGGTAGCCAGGATAGAGGCACATGCGGACACCGTTGCGCACCTCGTCATAACTGCAGTCGGCCACGGGGTTCTCGTGCGTCCACTGGCGTACACTGCGGAAGGCCAGGAAGGGGCGCAGACGAAGCGTCGTGGCCGAATGGGCGTCGAGCAGGGTGTAGCGCACCAGGAAGCGATATTCCTCGGTGCAGAAGGCAATCTCCTTCTTGAGCATCACACCGCCGATACGGTAAATCCATGTGGGCACTTTCTCCCACTGGAAACTCACGATATATTTATGGCCCTTCGGACTGTAGTTTTCACCTTGGTATTTGTGCAGTCCGAGATTGAACTCTGCACCATGCTGGATAATCGTCTCGTCGAGGGAGGAGAGGAGGACGTGGTTTTCGTCGTCCAGCTCGGGCACAGGGATTACCATCAAGCCGTGGTACTTTCGGATGTTGCACCCAACCAAAGTCGTGTTACAATAAGCGCCGGACCGATTGGTGATGAGCAGTTCCTTAAACAGGGAGTCCTGCAGGTTGGTCATCTGCGCCTTGTCAAATTTTAGGTAGCACATAGGTCAAGATTATAAGGTTTTCTGGATTTTTCATAGTGAAGCGGGGCGCAACCTTCCCGCGCGATGGGGTGCACGGGTAAGGTTACACGCTCCCAAAATTAGAAAATAATTGGATAACGCGCAAACATTCCTTAAAAAAATCGGCCGTAGGGCAGAAAATCTTCATTTTCGCCGCGTCTTCCATCGATGCGGGGCGGAGACGCCCGCGGGTGTCGGCTTGGCGGTCAGCCGTTGGCCGAGATGCGCTGCAGCCCTTCCTCGTCCAGCAGGACGATGTCCTTGCCATGGATGGCCACGAGCCCTTCAGCGGCGAAGTTGGAGAGAGTGCGTATGGCGTTGGACGTGGTCATGTTCGAGAGCGAGGCCAGGTCTTCGCGCGTCAGGCGGATGGAGAGGCTGTGGTCACGGACGCTGAGCCCATAGACGTGCTTGAGGTAGAGGAGCGACTCGGCCAGACGGCCGCGGACGTGCTTCTGCGTCAGGCTGACGGTGCGGCGGTCGGAGATGCCCAGGTCGGTGGCCAGTTCGGTGATGAAGAAGCGACACAGGGCGGTATTCTCGCCGAGGAAGGCATCGACCAAAGCCATCGGCAGGAAGGCGATGAGCGAGGGCTCAAAGGCGGCGGCAGCGGTGACGTAAGGCTCGCGGGCCAAAGAGGCGCGATATCCGAAGTACTGCACAGGGCGCAGCACGCGGATAATCTGACTGCGCCCCCCTACCCCGTCGCGGAATATCTTCACCTTACCGTCGATAACGGCCATCAGGTGGTCGGGGCGCTCGCCCTCATTGTAGATACTCTCGTTCTTGCGGTAGGCGCGCAGGGTCAGACGGTCCAATACCTGGCGCTGCTGTCCTTCGGTCAAGATGGGCCACAGGTACTGCAGCCGCGGCGCCACATGGGCGATAGGGGGAATATGCTGGATGTTCATGGTTAGGAGGTGCGCGTGGATGGAGGGGCGGGTATCAAAATGCATATTTTAACGCGAACTCGGAGGTGCCTCAGAATGGTTAAGATGCAAGGCGCTGAGTCCGAGGGCGAAGGGAGTGTACTGAAGTACATGACCGAGCCCGAATGACGATAGCAACGCTGCAGATTGGCCATAATGAAACGCCGCCGCGGGAGCATTGGATGATGCAAAGTTAGTATTTTTGCCCTACCGGCCGTCCTCTGCGCCGTACAATCTGCGCCGCAATGGGCTGTGATAAGGCATGCGCGGTGGACCTCCAAGCACAAAAGAGGCTGCGCCACACTTGCAGCACAGCCTCGCGAAGGCACTTAAAAACGGAATCGGACGGAAGTTTTACTTAAGCACCTTCTAACTATCCACTTATATATGGGTATGTCTCAGACTCGGGTTATTCCGCTACGCCATTCCGTCCGGGCTGGCGCAAAGATTGCCGAAGCCAAAATCACCTCTGGGGCGCGATAGGGGGACATACCTCTGTGAATTTTTGGCAAATTTAGTCTTTTCTTTCATTCACGAGTATATTTCCACGGACTTTTTTTGACGATTTCGCGTAAAATGGGGACACAATGGGAGGGGAAGGGCGTGCAAACCGAGGGAGGGTGTGTCAAAATGCAAATTTTGACGCACACGCGAAGGTGCGTCAGAATGG
>CAMGHE010000108.1 GCA_946055775.1 uncultured Bacteroidales bacterium | reverse complement strand
ATGCAAAAAGGTAACATTGGTATTACTACCGAGAACATCTTCCCTGTCATCAAGAAATTTCTCTATAGCGACCACGAGATTTTCTTGCGCGAACTGGTGTCGAACGCCGTCGATGCCACCCAGAAGCTCAAGACCTACGCCATGCGTGGCGACTTCAAGGGCGACCTGGGCGACCTCACCATCCGCGTGACGGTCGATAAGGAGGCCAAGACCCTGACCATCAGTGACCGCGGTATCGGTATGACGGCCGAAGAGATAGACAAGTACATCAATCAGATAGCCTTCTCCGGCGCCAACGACTTCCTGGAGAAGTACAAGGATGACGCTCAGGCCATCATCGGCCACTTCGGCCTGGGCTTCTATTCAGCCTTCATGGTGGCCGACCGCGTAGATATCGTCACGCTGAGTATGCAGGAGGGCGCACAGGCTGTGAAGTGGACCTGCGACGGTAGCCCCGCCTACGAAATCACTGAGTGTGAGAAGGCAGAACGCGGTACGGACATCATCCTGCATGTGGCAGACGACTGCCAGGAGTTTTTGGATAATGCCAAGGTGGAGGGTCTGCTGCGCAAGTACTGCCATTTCCTGCCCGTAGCCATCGCCTTTGGCAAGAAGACGGAATGGAAGGATGGCAAGCAAGTGCCTACCGACGAGGATAATATCGTCAACGAGACCAACCCGCTGTGGACACGCACGCCATCGTCACTCAAGGACGAGGACTACCGCACGTTCTATCGTGACCTCTATCCCATGGCCGACGAACCCCTGTTTTGGATTCACCTCAACGTGGACTATCCCTTCCATCTCACGGGCGTGCTCTACTTCCCCAAGATTAAGAACAATCTGGACATCAATCGCCACAAGATTCAACTCTACTGCAACCAGGTGTTCGTCACCGACGAGGTAGACAACATCGTCCCCGAGTTTCTCACCCTGCTGCACGGCGTGATCGACTCGCCCGACATTCCCCTCAATGTCAGCCGCAGTTACCTGCAGAGCGACGCCAACGTGAAGAAGATTTCGCAGTACATCACCAAGAAGGTCAGCGACCGTCTGCAAGGCATCTTCAAGACCGAGCGCTCAGTATATGAAGAGAAGTGGAACGACCTCAAACTCTTCATCCACTACGGCATGCTCTCGCAGGAAGATTTCTACGACAAGGCCAAGGCATACGCCCTGCTGACCGACGTGGATGGCAAGCACTACACCTACGAGGAGTATGGCAATCTGGTTAAACCCACTCAGACCGATAAGGACGGCAATGTCATCTACCTCTATGCAAGTGATACTACAGCGCAGTATGCCTATATCACTGAAGCCCAGAAGCGTGGATACAATGTCCTGCTGATGGATGGCCAACTTGATTCGCCCCTCGTGCAGATGCTTGAACACAAGTTGGAGAAGACCCGCTTCAGCCGCGTCGATGCCGACGTCATCGACCGCCTCATCGTCAAGAGCGACAGCCGCCCCCACGCCCTTGGTGCCGAAGAGAGCGCCCAACTCTGCGGTGTCTTCCGCAGCGCCCTGCCCAAGGTAGATAAGGTAGAGTTTCATGTCGAGACCGAAAGCATGGGCGTGACCTCGTCGCCCGTGGTTATCACGCAGAGCGAATATATGCGCCGCATGAAGGAGATGAGCCAGTTGCAGGCTGGCATGTCCTTCTATGGCGAGATGCCCGATATGTACACCGTTGTGCTCAATGCAGACCACCGCTTGGTACAGCGTGTCCTGGCCGACGCCACCACCGCTATGGCCGACAAACTGGCCCCGATTGATGCCGAACTGGCCGGCCTGCAGGCCCGCCGCGCCGCCATTGAGAAGAAGGGTGAGGGCAAGGCCTACGACGAAGTGCCCGCTGAAGACCGCGAAGCCCTCAGCCAGTGCGATGCCGATATCAAGGCCCAGCAGGACAAGAAAGATGCCGCCTATGCAGAATATGCCGCCGGCAATGCCACCATCTCTCAGTTGGTTGACCTGGCCCTGCTTCAGAACGGTCTGCTGCAAGGCGAAGCCCTGGCCAAGTTTGTCGAGCGCAGCATCGACATGATTGGCAAATAATACCATACATCCATAGGCCGGGAAAGCGTCTGGACGCGGCACGACGTCCCTGTCTTTCCCGGCCTTTTCCTTTTTTCTATACCCCCCCCCGAGCCGTTGAGGCGATCCTTGGCGCTCATTCCATTTCATTCCACAATCCCTCATAATCAATGACCCTGTCTCTCTCTGTAATGGCTGTAGTGGCTGCTGCGGCGCTATGTTTAGGGTGCAATAAGCCATCCCGGTCTTTCGCACTTCATCCCACCGATAGTTTGGCCACCTCAAGCGCTGCCATGACCGATAAAACCGACGCTCAGCCTGTCAGCCCGGCGTGGATGGACAGCGTGGTCTATACCCCCACTGACTCGGCAGAGGTGGAGCGCCTGCTGACCATGCCCCTGGCTTCTGACACCCTCGACGTCATGCAGTATGCCATGCGCTTCGTCGGCCGGCCTTATGTGGGACAGACGCTCGAACGACACGACCCCGAAGCGTTGATAGTCAATCTAAAAGAATTGGACTGCGCCACCTTCGTAGAAACCGTTCTGGCGCTGACCACAGTCCGGCGAGAAGGGCAGGCAGACTTCGATGCCTATTGCCGCCACCTCGCCCGCTGGCGTTATCGGCACGGCCGTCCGGACGGCTATCTGTCGCGCCTGCACTACTTTACCTGGTGGAGCAACTGCCACCTCAGGCAAGGACGCATAGAGGAAGTGCCACTGCCCGCTGCCGGCATCGCGCGTCGCCACATCACCTGCACCTTTATGGGAGAGCACGCCCATGCCTATCCCATGCTCGTGGCTCATCCCGAATGGGCCGACAGCATCGTGGCGTTGGAGCGGGCCGAAAACGGCGACACCGTCACCTACCTCAAAAAGGAGGCGACAGGGTGGGGGAGAAAGGCACTGCCCACCATTCACGACGGCGACATTATCGCTATCCTCACTTCCAAGAAGGGATTAGACTATGCCCATCTGGGCTTTGCCAAATGGGGGCGCGACGGCCGCCTGCATCTGCTCAACGCCTCGATGCTCTACCACCGCGTCGTGCTGGACGAAGTGCCCTTGCAGACCTATCTTTCCAAGCACCCCTCGTTTATCGGCATCCGCCTGTTCCGACTAAAGGGGATGGAATAGGAGGGTAGCCGTCATCAGTGGGACCTTGAAATGTGCCAACGGTAGGTGATATCTCTCCTAACGTTGGGCGCTGACAAAAAAATAGAGTTAATTCCTTGCCCCATCCGCAGGAATCGTCTATATTTGCATCGTCTTTTTGATGCTATACATAGCAAAATGGCCTACATGCGGCAGTAGCTCAGTTGGTAGAGCATTGGCTTCCCAAGCCAAGGGTCGCGGGTTCGAACCCCGTTTGCCGCTCCACTGCAAATACCAATCCCAGCGCCTCTCCCTCGGCAGGAGAGCAAAACGATAACCATGGCAATTCTGATCATCCTTTCGATTTTGGCAATCGGCCTCATACTGATGGCGACGGAGAGCCTCAACAGGATGAATAAGGCGGCCGTGGCTATGTTTGTGGGCGTTATCTGCTGGTTGATTTATATTGGCTACGGCACGGACTTTGTCGTCGCCGAGCACCAGATAGACTTCCTATCCTATCTTTCTGACCACAGCGTAGGAAGCCGGTCTGTCAAGTCCTTTATCGCCTCCTCCGTCTTTATCAGATATGTGGTGTCTGGCGCCGAGGTGGTCTTGTACCTACTGGGAACGATGACCATCGTGGAGGTGCTTAATAACAATGGCTGCTTCGACTTTATTCCCGAGTGGCTGCGCACGCGCAGACCGCTCCATTATCTGTGGTTGGTGTCGGGTCTGACCTTCGTCATCTCCGCCAACATGGACAACCTGACTACCGTCTGCCTGATGCTCGGCATCATGCACTCGATGATATCCGACGACCGACAGCGCATGATATTTGGTTCGGCCATCGTCATCTCAGCGGCCTGCGGTGGTGCCTTCACCGTGATAGGTGATGTGACCAGTCTGGCCCTTTGGACCGGCGGTCGTGTGACGCCGACCACTTATTCTGGCATGACCATCCTGCCCTGTCTGGCTGCCCTGCTCACCATTCTGGGGCTGATGAGCCGCAGTTTGCCGCACCGTTTGGCCTTGACCCGCACTGTGCCTCCCTACCGTGGCGACGACACCGTGCTGACACGCTGGCAGCGTTTGGCACTATTGGGGGTAGGCATCGGTGGCTTGTGGTTCATTCCCACCTTCCATCGCATCACCCTCCTGCCGCCCTTCGTGGGGTGTCTCTGCGTGCTGGCCCTGCTGTGGATTGTCAACGAACTGTGCAACCGCGCCCTATTGGGCAGCGACCGCATGGTGCAGAAACGGCAGCCCGAGGCCCTGCAGTATGTCAACATCCAGCATATCCTGCTCTTCATCGGGCTCACTCTGGCTTTCGGCGCTGTCAATGAGACTGGCATCCTGACCCGCTTTTTCGACTGGTGTGCCGTCAAACTGGACAGTTTCTTTGTCATAGCCACCTCCATGGGCGCGCTGTCGTCTGTCTTTGGCAATGTGGCCACCGTCCTGGCCAATATGTCCGTATGCTCGCCAGACGTCGTTGAGCCTCATGCCGAACTCGTCCCCATCTACGCCCCCAACGGCTATTTTTGGCCGCTCATCAGTTACTCCACCGCCGTCGGTTCGCTGCTGCTTCCCGCAGGCACGATGGCCGGCTATGCCTTCATGAGGATGGAGGGCGTGAAATGGCGCACCTATTTCCGCCATATCTCGGGTAAAGTGCTGGCCGGATGGCTGGTGGGCCTTTTGGTGTACTACGTCATGGTCTATTGCGTCTATTGACCGACGGCAGGAAGAATAGGTAAGAAGTAATATAGTAACAGAATAAATCTTGTGCTATCATGAGTAAGATAAGATGTATCGGAATTCTCACCTCGGGCGGTGACGCACCGGGTATGAACGCGGCCATCCGTTCGGTTACCCGAAGCGGTATCTGCAACGGCTTCAAGATTAAAGGTATATATCGCGGCTATGAAGGTCTGATTAATGACGAGGTCAAAACTTTCACCACCGAAGACGTCAGCAATATCATCCAGACGGGCGGAACCATCCTGCGTACCGCACGCTCCAAGGCGTTCCAGACACCAGAGGGCCGACTCAAAGCCTACCAGACACTGAAGAAAGAGGGTATCGATGCCCTCGTGGTGATTGGCGGTAACGGCTCGCTCACTGGCGCCATGACGCTGGCAGAAGAATACGACTTCCCCTGCATCGGTCTGCCCGGCACCATCGACAACGACCTGTACGGCACCGACAGCACCATCGGTTACGACACGACGCTTAACACTATCACACAGTGCGTCGATAAGATTCGCGACACCGCCACTTCGCACGAGCGCATCTTCTTCGTTGAAGTGATGGGCCGAGACGCAGGCTTCCTGGCACAGAACAGTGCTATCGCCGCCGGCGCCGAGGCTGCCATCATCCCCGAAGACCGCACAGGTAGCGACCAGTTGATAAAGTTCATGGAGCGTGGCATCCGTAAGAGCAAAAAGAGTTGCATCGTCATCGTCAGCGAGAGTCCTACCTGCGGGGCCATGCACTATGCCGAGCGTGTCAACAAGGAATATCCTCAGTTTGACGTCCGCGTCTCCATCCTTGGCCACCTGCAGCGTGGCGGTACCCCTTCGGCGCGCGACCGCATCCTGGCCAGCCGTGTTGGCGTCGGTGCCATCGAGGCCATTGTCAAAGGTCAGCGCAATGTCATGGTGGGCGTGCGCAACAATGAGGTGGTCTATGTGCCCTTCATCGAAGCCATTGGCAAACAGAAGATGATGGACAAGCAACTGATTAAAGTGCTCGACGAACTCTCCATCTGATGCCAGTACGTGCCGTCTGCCTTAGGGCAATGGCCAGAAGATATGAAACTCCCCCTTATTCAAATAACGATATGAACAACAAAAGTATAGCAACTGCCGGGCGCATCTCGCAGATTATCGGTCCGGTGGTCGATGTGGCTTTCGACAAGGCCGGGCATGCAGCTGACGAAGTCCTGCCCAAGATACATGATGCCCTTGAGGTGACCCACCCCGATGGCCGCAAAATTGTCCTTGAGGTGCAGCAGCATATTGGTGAAGACACCGTCCGCTGTGTGGCCATGGACAATACCGATGGTCTGAAGCGTGGTCTGGAAGCAGTTCCTCTGGGAGCCCCTATCTCTATGCCCGTCGGTGACCAGATTAAGGGCCGAATGCTCAACGTTACCGGCGACTGCATCGATGGCTTGCGTCCCCTCGACAAGGGTGTGGAGGCTTATCCCATTCACCGCGAGGCCCCCAAGTTTGAAGACCTGAAGACCAGTAGTGAGGTGCTCTACACGGGTATCAAGGTGATTGACCTACTCGAACCCTATGCCAAGGGTGGTAAAATTGGTCTCTTCGGTGGTGCTGGTGTGGGTAAGACTGTGCTCATCATGGAACTGATCAACAACATCGCCAAGGGTCACGACGGTTTCTCCGTATTTGCCGGCGTAGGTGAACGTACCCGTGAAGGTAACGACCTGTTGCGCGAGATGATTGAGTCGGGCGTTGTGAAATATGGCGAAGCCTTTGCTGAAGCCATGGAGCGCGGCGAGTGGGACCTAAGCAAGGTCGATTATGAAGAGATGGCCAAGAGTCAGGCCACACTGGTCTATGGTCAGATGAACGAACCCCCTGGTGCTCGTGCCTCAGTAGCCCTCTCGGGTCTGTCTGTGGCCGAGTCGTTCCGCGACGCCGGTGCCAAGAGTGGTAAGGCCACCGACATTCTCTTCTTCATCGACAACATCTTCCGCTTCACCCAGGCTGGCTCTGAGGTGTCCGCCC
>CAMGHE010000107.1 GCA_946055775.1 uncultured Bacteroidales bacterium | reverse complement strand
GGGGAGTGGCGTACCGCTCGTCCCGTTTAGCGAGTGCAAAAGTACGGCGACTTTCTGATATGGCCAAACTTTTTGACGAGAAATTTTTGGGAATTTTTTAAGGATTCGCGTAAGTGGCTGAGGGACAGGGATGGGCAGAAGGGGCGGATTTGGGGCGGTTTTGGGGGCTGGATGGGCTAGCTGCTCTAGATGATCTAGATTTTCTAGCCGTTCTAGATGTTCTAGATTTTCTAGAACTGCTAGATTTTCCGGAACGGCTAGATTTTCCGGAAGAGCCGGATGTGCCGGGGCGCCGGCAATGGACGGCGGCGCCTAACGGCCACTTACGCGGCGGCCCCGCATCGCCCTATATATAAATAGGGGGAGGCGGGGCCGCGAGAAAGGGATGGGGGTTGGGGTCAGAGGGGGATGGTCATACCGAAGGAGACGTTGGCATTCGCCTTGCTGAGGGGGATAAACTCCTTAGACACCTTGCCGAGGAAGCGGTCGGAGGCCAGGTAGAAGTTGAAGTGCTTGGCCTTGAGGCTCATGGCGCCGCCCGTGGTCCATCCAGTGGTGCCGACGGCGGTGTTGAGGGAGAGTTCGAACCACTTGACGGGGTTGACGGTGACGGCGACCATACCCTGATGGTGAGAGTAGATGCCGTTCAGGCGGCCGGTATAGAGGGCACCGAAGCGCAGGCGGCGGTAGGCAGGCAGGGTATATTCCGCGCCGACGTTGATGGTGGCGGCGAGGGTCTGCGACTTGCTGCCTTCGCCATCTTCGTAAACGGAGAACATTTCCTCGAGGTCGTCGCCGAGGCTTTCGAACTGGTCGCCGAGTTTCTGACTTTCCTCCTTATTGCTGCCGGCATAGATGTCGGTGAAGCCGTCGAAGGTGTAGTCGCCCATGGAAGATGCCTTGTGCACCTTCTTCCAGTTGATGGCGCCGAGGTCGGTAACGGCGGCACTCAGGGTAAGGTCTTCGTTGAGCTTGAAGGTGGCGCCGAGGTCGAGGGCCACACCGAAGCCGGGCAGGGAGAAGGCTACGTCGTCGATGCCCTTGACGCGGCGGCGTCCGTCGGGAGCATTTTTAGAGGGGTCTTCATACTCGAGGGTAGCGTCCATGATGGCAGCGTTGACGCGAGCGTCACCCTGTATGCGCCACTGGTCGCCGTTCATGGTGACGTCGAGTTTATCTACGGAGAGGTCGCCATAGGCTGCGCCGACGAGGAACTTCACCTTACCGCCGACGGTCAGCCGGTCGTTGATCTTGTGGCTGTGACCGAGGGCCACTTCGGCGTAGCTTTGCGAGCGTATGCCGATGTCTTCGAGCTGATAGTGTTCCTTTTCGCCCGTGCACTTCATAAATTCGAAGAGTTCTTTGGGCAGGGCGACGTTGGTGTTGGAGCGGAGGTTGAGTTCGATGAGGTTAACACCGCCGAAGCCACGGAAACCCACGGAGAAGAGGTTATAGTTGAGATAGACGTCGGTGTGCATGCGGTCGGGCATATCGCCGAGGAATTCAGCTGCCGACACGGTGGGATTCATGAACGTGGTATATTTGTAGCGGGGGTCGCCGTTGAACTTATAGACAAAGTTTTCAAGGCCCACGTTACCCGTTGTGCCGACGTTGATTTGCCCGAAGAAGGGGATGGAGAAGTAGGCGTCGTTGAGCAGCGCCGGGTTCATCTGGTGGCGGAAGTTGTTCGTCGAGAGGAAGTAGGTGGAACGCATCTCCTGTGCGCCTGCCGTGGCCGCCATCGTCGTGGCCAGCAGAGCCGTGGCCAGTTTGCGGGATATATATTTCATATAATGATAGACGAATAAAGGTTATGGGAGAGGGTTGTCAGGTTCTCGCTCAGTAGGCCGTCAGTTGAAGTCGGCCGTCACCTGCCCGGTGAGTTTGAGGCGTATATTTTGGAGGAACAGGTACTGTTTGGACGAGAGGACGCCGTTGCCGTTGGCCTGTACGCCTTCTGCCTGTATGCGCAGGTTGATGCGGTCGAGTTTCTTGAGCAGGTTGGGGTCGCTCAGGGAGAGTGTGAGGGTGATGGGTGTGGTGACGGCGGTCTCTGCGATTTGTTCGTCGGTAGCATAGGCGGTGGCCACCTTACCCGGTGCGATGGTGGCTTCAGAGATACGGATGCCCGGGATCTCCTTGCCGTTGACGTCGATGGCTGTGCCCGAGGCGATGAGTTGGAGCGGCACGGTGTTGACCACTTCGGCCGTAATCTGTGCGCCCTTGGCGGCATAGTCTTTCAGGTCCTCGTTCATGTCGCAGATGCTGTCGCGATAGACAATTTTGAGGCCGTTGCGGAAGGTGAAGGGGATGAATACGTTATAGTAGAGGTCGGTGGCGTAATTGCGGTTGAACTGTAAGGTGACATCCTCATCTTTGAGGCTTGTTTTGCCTCCGGCGATATCCACTTGGATATAGTCGGGCAGTTTCTCCACGAGTTTATCCAGTGTGGGCACGACATATTTGTTGGCGCCTGCTGTCACGCCTGCGGGGTCGTAGGGTCCGGCTTGTGTGTCCTGATAGAAGTAGAGCGTACTGTGGCTGTTCTTCCCGACCTCCGCCTTTCCGCTGGCGGGCAGATTGACCTTGGCCGTCTGCTTTGTGTTTTTGACGGCGCTCAAGATGCCTGTCATCTCGAGGCTGGCAGGTATGTTAGACATGTCGGCGGCGAACTTGATCGTGGGGTTGGCCACCTGGATGGTCACCTCGTCATCCTGGAGGAAGTCGGGCAAATTTTCGGCGATGTGGATATCTTTGATGTCGGGGTCAATGGCGGGCTTGAATCGTCCCGTCACGTTGGCCACGTCAACGGGGGTGCTGCTGCCCGAGCCGATGGCGAAGACCACGTGGAGCGACACCTTACTGCTGGCATCCATAACGAAGGAACCGGTGGACTTGAGGGCAAACTGTCCGCTGAGGGTGAGTTTTTCGTCGCGCACTGTTATTATCTGCCCATTCTGCACCTTACCCTTCTCGCCCTCGAGGATCAACTGCTCGATGTTCAGTTTACCCATCACAAGGTTGGTGGCGTTCAGCCCATGCTTGTCGCTGAGGGTGAAGGTCTGGCCGTTCATGGTGCCTCCCTCAAGGGCCTTGGCCTTCATGTACGAGGGAAGGGTAAGCTTGACGTTGGAGTAGTCGGTGAGGGCGAATTTCATATTGCCCTGCTCCAGATAGAGGCTTACGGTCACTGTTTGCGTTTCTTTGGCGAGGTTAGCGCTCTTGATCCATACCACCTCCGAGGTCACATCGTAAATTTCGAAGCCCGATTCGTCCTCAGCGGTAAGGGTGCGGCCAGTGTTGATGGATAAGCCAGCCGGCACAGTCACCGACGTGGCCGACACACCAATTTGGTTGATCACATCCTGAAAACTGACGACGGGGATAGCAGGCGTCAGCGTGGTGTTGTCGAGGGCCACGGTGGCGTCACCGGGGTTGAAGGTGATGTGCGTGCTGCCCTCTTCGACGAGGTAGTAGAGGTTGTCCTCGTCGGTCTTGAGGTTGCCGTCCACCTCCAGGATATCGGAGAGCATGATTTTCTCTGTCGAGCCCAGTTTGAGCTGCAGCCCTGCCGAGCCCAGGCCCATGGTCATGTCAATGTCTTCGCTCATGTCGTAACTGTTGTCCACACAGCCCGACAAAGCCAAACCCGCCGTTGCGGCAGCGAGCATCATGGCGAAATGTTTGTTGACAAATCTTTTTCTCATAGGGGAAAAGGTATTTTATGAAACAATGTGTTTTTCTCTCGCAAGCGGGCACGACAGCGCCCAACGCACCTTCTACCCGTGCCATTGTGGACACGTGATACAACATAGAAGGAACAGGGGCAAAGTTAAACAATTTTTCATTATTCGGCCCCCACCTACCTTTTTTTTAGCGCCATACCGCCACATTTTCTCACAACATGTCATACGGCCGCCCTATCCCACCGTCCGCCGCCGCGTGTCACGCGTCAAAAAGACGACTGCGAGTCGCATGATTCGCAATTTTTTCGTAGGTTTGCAGGAAGAAAGACACCTTTTACGCCTTTGATAGATATGAGAAACACACTCCTGCTCCTTGCCCTGCTCATAGGGTATGCCGTGGGCTACGCACAGCCCGAGGCCAACGACAACAAGTACAACCACGTCTCCTTCGCCTCTCTACCCGCCCTGACGGCCAGTCCGGACCAGGGCGTCGCCGCCCCCTATGCGGGCACCCTGCCCGACGGCAGCGTCGTTGTGGCTGGCGGTTGCAATTTTCCCGAGCGCCCCGCGGCGCAGAACGGTCCCAAGCGTTTCTACGATGAGGTATGGGCTCTCGGCGCTGGTGCTGGACAGTGGCAGGTAGTTGGCCGTCTGCCCTTTGCCTCGGCCTACGGCATGAGCGTCAGCGTGGGCGATGGCGTGGTGTGCATCGGTGGCCATGACGGCCAGGCGTCCCACAGCGAGGTCTTTGTCCTCACCTCCGACGGTCAGGGTGGCGTGCGCCACCGGGCGTTGCCGCCCTTGCCGGCGGCCATCGACCAGGGTTGTGCGGCATGGGACGGCAGCGGCCATATCTATGTGGCGGCAGGACAGACGGACGGACGGCCCAGTCTGGCCGCCTGGCGTCTGAAGTACCCGGACGGCACGGCATGGGAGGCACTGCCGCCTCTGCCGGGACGCGGGCGGCTGCAGCCGGCGGGCGTGGTGCAGAACGACGCCACAGGACCGCTGTTTCTCGTGCTGGGCGGCTACGACCCGGGCGACAGCGCCACGGTGGCCTCGGTGCACGAGGGGGGCCTGGCCTACCACCCGCTGACGGGACAGTGGACGCCGACGGCGCCCATCGTCATCGACGGCAAACCGCGCGCCATCGTCGGGGCGGCAGCACAGCCGTCGGGCTACGCGCATGTGGTGTGCTTCGGTGGTGTCGATCGCGACATCTTCCTCAGCGCCATACGCCGGCCACACGACATCGCAGCGGCCGAGGCTGCGGGCGACAGCGCGGCATGGCTGGCGCTCAAGCACGAGGCTGCGACCTACCTCTCCCACCCCGCAGCATGGTATCGCTTCAACGACGAACTGCTCATCTACCACACCATCACCGACACCTGGGTCACCGAGAGCCGCTCGCCGCTGCTGGCACGCGCCGG
This sequence comes from uncultured Bacteroidales bacterium, assembly GCA_946055775.1. Lineage (GTDB taxonomy): Bacteria > Bacteroidota > Bacteroidia > Bacteroidales > Bacteroidaceae > Alloprevotella. The sequence continues at coordinate 1,924 of CAMGHE010000107.1, read as the reverse complement.
AGCGGCCGTGGTACGCACATCGGACGGATGGGTGGTGGCTGGCGGCGAGAGCAAACCGGGCATCCGCGCCACCGACGTCACAGCAGTGCACATGACGGTGCGCACCAGTTTTGGGTGGCTCAACTGGACGGTGCTGGCGGCCTACCTCCTGGGTATGCTGGCCCTGGGCTTCTACTTCATGCGCCGTGAGGGGGGCAGCGACGACTTCTTCAAGGGGGGCGGCCGCATACCCTGGTGGGCGGCGGGCATCTCTATCTACGCCACGATGCTCTCGGCCATCACCTACATGGCCTACCCGGCCAAGGCCTATGCCACCGATTGGACCTACTATCCCATGCTCGTCACCATCCTGCTGGTGTCGTTCCCCGTCATACGCTACTACCTGCCGTTCTTCCGCCGCCTGAAGGTGACGACGGCCTACGAATATCTGGAGCGCCGCTTCAACGCCACCACGCGCCTCATGGCGAGCGCGCTGTTCATCATCTTCATGGTGGCACGTATGGCGCTGGTGCTCTACCTGCCCTCACTGGCGCTGACGGCGGTGACGGGCATAGATATATATATATGTATTGTCCTGATGGGTGCCATCACCATCGCCTACTGCACGATGGGCGGCGTTGAGGCCGTGGTATGGGGCGATGTGGTGCAGGGCATCATCCTGGTGGGCGGCGCGCTCTTTGCCGTGGCCTATCTGGCTTTCGGCACGACGGGTGGCGTGGGCGGCTTCCTCGACATCGCCATGACCGACGGCAAGTTCCGCCTCTTCGACTGGAGTCTGGACTACCGCAGTGCCACCTTCTGGGTGATTATTCTGGGCGGCATGGCCAACAACCTTATCTCCTACACGTCCGACCAGACGGTCATCCAGCGCTACCTCACCACCAAGGACGAGCAGAGCGCGCGCCGCAGCATCATGATGAACGGCGTGATGAGCGTCTTTGTCTCCATCGCCTTCTTCGCCATCGGCGCGGGCCTCTACACCTTCTTCAAGACGCACCCGGCCGAGTTGGACTACACCATGGCCAAGGCCGACACCATCTTCCCCTTCTTCATGATGAGCCAACTGCCGGCGGGCATCGCGGGCCTGCTCATCGCGGCCATCTTCGCTGCGACGATGAGCACCATCTCGAGCAATATCAACTCGGTGGCGACGGCCTTCAGCGTCGATTTCTATAAGCGCCGCTTCCCCACGGCCGACGACCGCCACATGCTCCGCGTGGCGCGCACGGCCTGCATCGTCTCGGGCGTCATCGGCGTGTGCATCGCCCTGCTCATGGCCACGTGGCAGATACTCTCGCTGCTCGATTTCTTCCAGGAGATTTTGGGCCTGCTCTCCAGCGGTCTGGGTGGCCTCTTCCTGATGGGCATCTTCTTCCCGCGCATCGGTGGCCGGGCGGCTCTGGGCGGCTTCTGCTCGGGCGTGGGCGCGGTGTTCCTGACGAAATACTTCACGGCGACAAGTTTCCTGCTCTACGGCTTCATCGGCATGGTGGTGTCGGTGCTCGTGGCCTATGTACTGTCGTTCGTCCTCCGCGAGGATAAGGACCTCAAGGGCCTGACGTGGAAGACGCGGTAGGCCGTTATAGCAGTGATATATATAAATAGGTATATGCGTCGTAGCGATGGCCGCGACGCATATATTTATTATATCATATCTTGCTGCTGTCTGGTAAACATGCTTGCCAACGACAACTGGGGGCGGCGAGGAGGATGTATCCACATGCAGCATTTTGTTACCGCCCTTCCTCATTGCGGCGCACGGCACACGCCTTCACCCCCTGCGTGGCTTCACGTTGTGCGCAAGAGTTTTCTATCCTCACCCCATTTTGGGATCTAAAACTTTAGGAAAGTTTAACGGTCGGTGCCGGCCCCGTAACTACTCAGCTATGCAGGGATGAGGGAATTTGACGGCAGTCGAAGCCAT
>CAMGHE010000106.1 GCA_946055775.1 uncultured Bacteroidales bacterium | reverse complement strand
CGATGATTGCCCTCGAGAGCGGCACGGCCTACGCCTACGCCATCGACCACCTGCAAGACCGCGGACGCTTCTTCATCCATCCCCAGGACGAGGTCTATGCTGGACAAGTCGTCGGCGAGCACGTCCACGACAACGACCTGGTCATCAATGTCACCAAGGCTAAGCAGCTCACCAACATGCGTGCCTCGGGTGCCGACGACAAGGCGCGCATCGTGCCGCCCATCATCTTCTCCCTCGAAGAGGCCCTGGAGTATATCAAAGAGGACGAATACGTCGAGGTCACCCCCAAGTCGATGCGCATGCGCAAGACCATCCTCGACCACACCGCCCGCAAGCGCGCCGGCCGCGAATAGACCCCGATGCCCCACATCGTCACACCAACACCACCAGGTGCCGCTGTCCCCACCAAGGGGGCCGCGGCACCTGGACGCGTTATGGGGCACTTTATGGGGCGGAGCAGAGATGCGGCAGAGACGTGCAGAGACGTGCAGAGACGCTACCACACGGCTCATTTCGCCCACCTTTCGTTTTGCCCATCCGCGACGTTGTGCTACCTTTGCAAAGATAACCGACGACACTTACTGCATACCGATATGAAACAGACCGACATTGCCCGCCTCGGGCAGGAGAACACCATCGCCATGATTGGCAAGGAATGGATGCTGGTCACGGCGGGCACCGCCGACCACTTCAACACGATGACGGCCTCGTGGGGTGGCCTGGGCTTTCTCTGGAACAAGCCCGTGGCCTTTGTCTTCGTGCGCCCCGAGCGCTATACACACGAGTTTGTCGAGGCCAACGACCGCCTGACCCTCGCGTTCCTGGGCGAGGAGGGCCGCGAAGCCCTCAAATACTGCGGCAGCCACTCGGGCCGCGATGCCGACAAGATGGCGGCGACGGGCCTCACGCCGGTGGCCGTGGGCGACGATGCGGTGACCTTTGCCCAAGCACGCCTGACGCTGGTGGGCCGCAAACTCTACAAGGACACCCTACGCGCCGAGGCCTTCATCGACAAGAGTTGCCTCGAACGCTGGTACAACGACCAGCCTGGCGGCGGCCTGCACGACGTCTATATCGTAGAGATAGAGGCTGTTTACGAGGGCTGACGCCCGCTGTAGCCAGCCGCTGCGAATAGCCACTGCACCCGCCTATTCCTTTTCCATCCCCCACCCTATCCCATCCCCATCCTTCCCACGCCATGCCACGCGATTTCAAACAGTTTTATACCATCGGCGAGGTTGCCGCCATGTTCGACGTCAACGAAACCACCCTGCGCTATTGGGAGAAGGAGTTTTCGCAGATTGCCCCGCAGAAGTCGGCGGGCAACGTACGCCGCTACACCAAGAAAGATGTGGAGGCGGTGCGCGTAGTCCACAACCTGGTCAAGGTGCGCGGCCTCAAGATTGCCGCCGCCCGCCAACTTTTGGCGCGCAACCACAGCGGCGAAGCCCAAACGGCCGAGGTGATGACGCGCCTCAAGGCGCTGCGCGACGCTTTGGTCGAACTGCGCGAGGACATCCGCACGATGGAATAGCCATCCCCCCAACTCCCTAAGCCCCCTTCCCTGCTATGGCCAAAGAAAAGACCGCCTTCGTCTGCAGCGCCTGCGGCTACGACACGCCCAAGTGGGTGGGTCGCTGCCCGTCGTGCGGCGAGTGGAACACGCTCACCGAGGTGCGCCTGGGCCCTGCCGCACCGGCGGCCATAGGGCGCGCCAGCCGTGCCGTGGCCGACCTGGTGCGCAGCACGCCCCGCCCCGTGGCGCTGCGCGACGTGCCGGCCGAGGACGAGCCGCGCTACGTTACGGGCGACGCCGAACTGGACCGCGTGCTGGGCGGCGGCATCGTGCCGGGCTCGCTCATCCTGCTCGGCGGCGAACCGGGCATTGGCAAATCGACTCTGCTGCTGCAGACCGTGCTGCGTCTGGCCGACCGCCGCGTGCTCTACGTCAGCGGCGAGGAGAGCGAGCGGCAGATACGCCTCCGCGCCGAACGTCTGGGCGGGGCAGCCTCGCCCTGCCTGCTGCTCTGCGAGACACGCTTAGAGCAGATATTTACACAGGTCAAAGAAGTCCAGCCGCAGTTTCTCATCATCGACTCCATACAGACCATCGCCAGCGAAAACATCGACGCCTCGCCGGGCTCCATCACCCAGATACGCGAGTGCGCCGCCGCCCTGCTCAAGTATGCCAAAGAGAGCGGTACACCGGTGGTCCTCATCGGCCACATCACCAAGGAGGGCAGCATTGCTGGCCCGAAGGTGCTGGAGCATATCGTCGATACCGTCCTGCAGTTTGAGGGCGACCGCCACCACCTCTACCGCATCCTGCGCAGCATAAAAAACCGCTTCGGCTCGACCGCCGAACTGGGTATCTACGAGATGAGGCAGAGCGGTCTGAGGCCCGTTGACAATCCCTCCGAACTGCTCCTGACTGAGGGCAACGACGAACTGAGTGGCGTGGCCGTGGCGGCCGCTATCGAGGGCGTGCGCCCGCTGTTCATCGAGACGCAGGCCCTGGTTTCGACAGCGGCCTACGGCACGCCACAACGCTCGGCCACCGGCTTCGACCTGCGCCGCCTCAACATGCTGCTGGCGGTGCTGGAGAAACGCGTGGGCTTCAAACTGGCCCAGAAGGACGTCTTCCTCAATATCGCCGGCGGCCTGCGCGTGAGCGACCCCGCCATCGACCTGGCGGTCATCGCGGCCGTGCTCTCGAGCAACGTCGATACGCCCATCGCCCGCGACACCTGCATGGCGGGCGAGGTGGGCCTGAGCGGCGAGATACGCCCCGTGGCGCGCGTCAGCCAACGCATCGCCGAAGCCTGCCGACTGGGCTTCCGCCATATCGTCGTGCCCGAGGCCAACATGAAGGGCCTCGAACGCCAAAACGCCGACATCGACATTGTCCCCGTGCGACGCGTCGAGGAGGCCCTGCGCCAACTTTTTGGCTGAAACCTGCATTGTAGCCGCTACGTCCCTTCTCTTTCCTTATTATTCTCTCCTCCCTTCCAATCTCCCTCTTCCCGTGGTCCATACCCTACAACTTCGCGTGCTGCCCCCCGTAGCAGCCCAGGACAACCAGTTGCGCCGCCACGTGGCACAGGAACTGGCCATCGACGCCCGCACCATCACGGCACTGCGCATCGTGCGCCGCAGCATCGACGCCCGCCAGCGCACGGTATATGTCAACCTCAACGTCGAGGTGTATGTCGGCGAACCAGCCCCGCAGGCGGCCTTCACCCCCGTAGATTATCCCGACGTGAGCGGCAAGCCCCGCATCATCGTCGTGGGCGCCGGACCGGGCGGCCTCTTCGCCGCCCTGCGCCTCATCGAACTGGGGCTGCGCCCTATCGTCATGGAGCGGGGCAAGGATGTGCACAGCCGCCGACGCGACATCGCCGCCATATCGCGGGAACATCGCGTCGATCCCGAAAGCAACTACTCGTTTGGCGAAGGGGGCGCGGGGGCCTACTCGGACGGCAAACTCTACACGCGCTCGAAGAAACGGGGTAACGTGGAGAAAATTCTCCGCGTCTTCTGCCAGCACGGGGCCGACACGGCCATCCTGGCCGACGCCCACCCGCATATCGGCACCGACCGCCTGCCGCGTATCATCGAGAACATGCGCGAACAGATACGCCGCTCGGGCGGCGAAGTACGCTTCGGCACGCGCGTCGATGCCCTGCTGCTGACGGCCGGTGGCACGGTAGATGGCGTGCGCACGGCCGACGGCACGGAGGTGCATGGTCCCGTCATCCTGGCCACCGGCCACTCGGCACGCGATGTCTATCGCATGCTCCACGCTGCCGGTGCCCACCTCGAAGCCAAGGGCCTGGCCATCGGCGTGCGTCTGGAGCACCCCTCGGCCCTCATCGACCAAATACAGTACCACTCGCCCCACGGCCGCGGCCGCTGGTTGCCGGCCGCCGAATATACCTACCTCACCCGCGTGGCCGACCGCGGCGTCTATAGTTTCTGCATGTGTCCCGGCGGCCATGTAGTGCCCGCCGCCACGGGGCCCTGTCAGGTGGTGGTGAACGGCATGAGCCCCTCGGGGCGCAACTCGCGCTGGAGCAACTCGGGCATGGTGGTCGAGACGCTGCCCACCGACTATGCCGGCGAACTGGCGCCCTTCATGGCGCAGGCCATGGCCGACGACGCCTTTGCCCAGGCCCATCCGCAGGCTGCCGACGCTACCCACCCCCTGCGCATGATGTGGCTGCAAGAGGCCATTGAGCGCGCAGCCTGGCAGCAGGGTGGCAAGCGCCAGACAGCACCTGCACAGCGCATGACCGACTTTGTCAACGGCCGCCTGAGTTGTGACCTGGCCCCCGTGAGCTACTCGCCCGGCGTCGTGCCCTCACCGCTCCACTTCTGGATGCCTCAGTTCATCAGCCGCCGCCTGGCCGAGGGTTTCCGGCAGTTTGGCCGCAAGAGCCACGGCTTTCTCACGCCCGAGGCCACCGTCATCGCCGCCGAGACGCGCACGTCGGCGCCCGTCCGCATTGTCCGCGACGCCGACAGCCTCTGCCACACCGCCTTCGCCGGCCTCTACCCCTGCGGCGAGGGTGCGGGCTATGCCGGCGGTATCGTCTCGGCCGCCATCGACGGCGAGCGCTGTGCCGAAGCCGTAGCCGCATGGCTCGGACAGTAGGCCACACGGCATCACCTCGTAGCGGGCAATGCCCCGTCGTAAGAAAAACGCCTGCTGCGGCGTGCCATGGTTGGATGGTCACGCCGCAGCAGGCGGTCGATGCGGGGTATATGAGCGGGGGCGCAGGCGGTGCTACCCCCGGCTTGGAGTCAAGAAAACGGAGGGACACTGCTGGGGCAACTCGTTAAGAAATCAAGACCCCTCTTCCAAGCTGCTGAGGAAGAATAGGCTCAAGGCCTGAAAATTTCAGCTTTGCAGTGATAAAGATAATCCCTCCGTAAGTTGTTTACCTTTCACTGGCAAATTTATGGATTCCGCCCGACACGACCCAAATATTTTCCGGAAATTTTTCCAGTCGTGGTTGACAGGGCGCCGTAGCCCGAGGCCATAGCGGCTCAGGCTTCGCTACAACACACGCCCTCTGGTGCGGCAGGACGGCCGCGCCAGAGGGCGTAAAGGTTGGGCGTGGGGGAACTGGGGCGTCAGAAGGTGACGCGGAACATGAAGCGAATGCCCCACTTGTTGGTCTCGGGGTTCTCGGTATAGGTGAGACGGCGGACGTACTCGATGTGGAACAGTTTGAAGATGTTGTGTATGCCGACAATGGCCTCGACGTAGGGCGTCTTGGGGTCCATGGTGCGGGAGAGGTATTCATACTCGCCGTTGGGCAGGAAGCGGCCGGGGAAGTAGTAGAGGCGATGGTCATTGGCATTCTGCGGCAGGAAGGGGTTGCTCTTGTCCGTGAGCGTGCCCCAGAGCACGTTGCAGCCGATATACTCGCGCCACTTCAGGCGGCGGATGAGGGGGATGCGGTTGAGGATTTTGCCGTTCATGTCCCACGAGAGCATGAGCGAGGCGTAGCGGTCGTTGAGGAACTCCATGTTGTCGATGAGGTTGAAGGTGTAGTCCTCCATGATATACGACAGGTTGGCCGCCGGCATGATGAGCATGGGGAAGGGCACCTTGTTCCACTGTATGCCGCCGCGCAGGTAGGTGTCGATCTTACCCCACGAGGCGAGCCAGAAGCGTTTGTAGATGCCCGCTTCGGTGAGGTTGTAGGTATAGTTGCGGCCCTGCTCCTCGTAGATACCCGTAGTGTGCGAGAGCGAGTAGATGGGCGCGTCACAGTTGACGGCGATGCGTCGCTGCTTGGTGTTGATCCATGTGGCACCGGGCTGGTAGGTGAGGCTGGCGGAGAAGTCGGACGTGCGGAGCTGCTTGCGGTGCATGGCGGGGTCGGCCGATGGCGTCGGGCTGCCGTTGAGGGGCTGGTAGAAGAGGGCCGCTGCGCCCTCGTCCTTCTCGGTACGCACCTGGAGTTTGAGGCGCAGGCCGTTGGCCCACTCGCGGTCCCAAAAGAGTTTGATGGTCTCGTAGTACATCATGTGGTCCACGGTGGTCCACTTGAACGAGGTGAAGACGTTGTCCTTGTCGGTGGGCAGGAACTTGTCGCTGGGCGACATGACGTCGTTGTTGTAACTCAGGGTGAGGTTGTTGACAGGGAACTCGCGGGGCAGATAGGCCTTCTTGTCGAACGAATAGGTCACCTCGGCCAGACCCTTCCAGCGGTGGTCCTTGAAGCCGTAAGCGGTGTAGCCCTTGAGGAAGAGGTTGGGGTCGAAGTTGGCCGTAGTCTGTGCCGAGGCACGCAGGCGCAGGCCGTCCACCTGGTTTTGCGAGATGGTGGTGTTGACGGGGCCGATATCGACCTTCGAGGGTTTTTCGGGGTTGGTGCTGGTCTCGACAAAGTTTTCGATGAAGGCCTTGGCGGTAAAGAGCACCAGTTTGAAGCCTTTGAGTTCCTGCAGGCGCTTGATGAGCAGGTCCATGCGGTCTTCGCTGGTGGTGAGGGAGTCGGCACGGTGCTCGGCCCAGAAGGCCTCGTCGCGCATACGTGAGTTGGTGTCCTCCATCTTATCGCCCTTGAAGCGGAAGGTCTTGTCGGGAATCTCGGCGAAAGAGAAGCGGCTGTATTCGGTGGTGCGCTTGACTTGCATCTTCTGCATGAACTTGGCCACGGAGAGCTCGACAATCATGTCGTCGCGCACGAGGACCTGCTCGCCGCTGGGCAGGCTGTCAAACTGCTGGCTGATGCGCATGTTCTCCACGAAGTTGACATCAGAGCGTCGGGGTATGCCCAAGTCGGCGCGTAGCACGCGGTAGGTGCTGTCGGCGGGGATGAAGAGCGAGCCGCTGAAGCCGAAGTCTTGCGGGTTGTTGGGGGTGAAATCGACGCGTATGCACTTGACGCCATCGACCATGGTAGTGTCCTCGATGAAGTAGCGGTAGAAATTGATGGCCGAGCGGGAGGAGATAGGACTGATGAAGGGGTATTGGAGCAGGCGTATCTCGTCGTCGTAGATGTTGACGTCGGTGAAGCAGTCGTTGAGCAGGGTGCTGA
>CAMGHE010000105.1 GCA_946055775.1 uncultured Bacteroidales bacterium | reverse complement strand
GCACAGAGCTATGCCAAGAAGAGCTTCGCCATCAAACTGCGCGACGCCGAGGGCAACAGCGTCGATCGCGAATACTTTGGCCTGCGCAACGACAACAACTGGATTCTCGATGCCATGGCCGTTGATAAAGCCTGCATGCGCAACCGCGTCAGCACCGACCTCTGGAACGACTTCGCCACACCGCCCTACCACCGCCAGCAGGGATGGGAGAAAAAGGCGAAGAGCGGTACGCGCGGACGCTTCGTCGAGGTGTTCCTCAACGGTGCCTACCACGGCCTCTACTGCATGACCGAGAAGATGGACCGCAAACAACTCAAACTTAAGAAGTATGTGGCCGAGACCGACAGCACCGAGGCCGAAATCCACGGCGTGCTCTATAAGTCGTCGCAGTGGGGCTACGAGGTGTTCATGGGTCACAACACCGACTCGAACGTCTTCCCCAAGAAGGCCCCCCGCAGCTATAAAAACAATGCCTACTCGGAGTCATGGGCTGGCTATGAAGTGAAATATCCCGACTGGGAGGACGAAAAAATCGACTGGGGACCGCTGTGGAACGCCATCAACTTCGTCGCTACCTCGTCTGACGAGGATTTTGACAACGGCATCGGCACCTGGTTCGACTTCCCCGTGGCCACCGACTACTACCTCTTCATCGAAACCATGCTCGCCACCGACAACCATGGCAAGAACATGTTCTTCTTCGTCTATGACACCCAGGCACAGAAGTACAGCCAGAAGGTGGGCTTCGCCATCTGGGACCTCGACGGCACATGGGGACGCCGCTGGGACGGCAGCAGCAGCCGCACCTATCCGGCACAGGACTTCGACACCTTCCTTTGGAACAACGAGCACGGCACCTTCACCCTCTTCCACCGCCTCAAGAACAGCAACTACTGGGGATGGGAGCAGACGCTGGCCAGCCGCTATGCCGAACTGCGCGAGGGTGAGTTTACTGTACCCAAACTGGTGAAGCGCTTCACCGACTACAGCGAACTCTTCACCGAGAGCGGAGCCGCCGCACGCGAGCAGACCAAATGGGCCAGCTACCATCGCAACATCGCCAGCGACGTGGACTATATCGCCACGTGGATTGAGGCCCGCCTCAACTACCTCGACGAGCAGTATGGCTACACACCCAAACCCGACGGCGCAGCCGATGCTCCCGTCACCGACGAGGGCCATGTGGCCGTCAGCGGCGGACAGGGCAGCATCTTCATCCACTGCACGCAGCCGCGCCCCATCACCATCCACACCGTCGGCGGACAGTTGGTGCGCCGCATCACGCCCAGTCAGCCCCAGACGGTCATCGACGGCCTCACCCCCGGCCTCTATATCGTCTGCGGACAGAAGGTAGTGGTGCGCTAAACCCTCGCCCACCCTCTCGGAGCAGCCTCCTCATCGCCATTTGTGGAGCCCGTGTCGCAGCATGGGCTCCACAAATTAGGATAGGGCGCCAGCACCTACCCAACTGAACATTACTCACACAACACTTTCCATGTCTTCACGCAAGCCATCCTCACCCTCACGGCCCGCCACTAAGGCGGCTGCCAAGGGCGGTCCGCAGCCGGCCGCCCGTCCCTCGGCGGCACCCGCGGCACGCCGCGCGGCCATGCCTGCCTTCCTCACCCGCCCAGCCGTGGTCTATGCCGTCACCTTCATCGCCCTGTGGCTGTTCTGCCAGGTGGTCTATGGCGATGTCTTCGCCCGCGCCGCCGAGGCCAACTTCATCATGGCTGACGACCGCGCCATGGCCTTCCTCACCGCCCAAGACTGGGGCAACTTCTACGTCTTCGGGCGCTGGTGCCTGCTGGTCTTCTCCGCACCATGGCTGGGCATCCTGCTCCTCGCCCTCTGCCTCACACTCATCGCTTGGCTCACCGACCGTCTGCTGGGCCTGCGCCGCGGATGGCTGGGCCTGGGCAGCATCGCCAGCGGTGCCCTCCTGGCTTTCTATATCCATCAGGGCATACACCTATGGTACAAGAGCGAACCCTCGCTCTTCATCCTCGTCACACTCGGCACCGTGGCACTCCTACTGCTCCTGCTGGCCGCCAAGGCGGTGGCACGCCGCTACCTCATACAACCGGACAACGAGGCAGCAACGGGCACAAAGGCTGCCGCACCGACGGGCATCAAGGCGCTCAACCTGGGCATTCTCTGCCCCATCATCGTGGCTGGCGCAGCAGCCATCGCCGCCGACCGCATCAACCAAAACGTCATCCTCACCTCGCGCATGCAGCTGCTCTGCCAGCAGGACCGCTGGGATGACATCATCGACAGCGCCCTCTCTGCCCGCCGACCCTCGCGCGCCGTGGCGGCCTACTACGCCATCGCCCTGGAAGAGACGGACCAACTGCTGCAACGCCTCTTCGACCTGCCCTTCGACTACCCCGAAGAGCGCTTCCGCAAGCAGGATGGCAACGATGAATACGGTATCTTCCTCTCTGACGCCAACTACCACGCGGGCATCACCAACATGGGCTACCGCTGCGCCATGGACCACCTCGTGGTCAACGGACCCAATATCTACGTCCTCAAACAAATGTGCATCTGCGCCATCGTCAACGGCGAGGAGGCCCTGGCACGCAAATACCTCACCGTCCTCTCGCACATCCCCTTCCAGGGCGACTTCATCGAGAAGTACAGCGCCTATGTGGGCAACGAGAGCATGATACAGGCCGACGCCACTATGGCGCATGTGCGCAGCCTCAAGCCGGTGGAGAACCACTTCGAGCAAAACTACCGCGCCCCGGCCTTCCTGGGCTACAACACAGGGTTGCTCAGCGGCACCGACCCCTCGCTCATCACGGCGATAGCGGCCTGCCTCTACTCGAAAGAGATTGACCGCTGCCTGCCACACATACAGGTCTATTACCAAAAATACCAGTCGCTGCCGCCCGTGCTCCAGCAGGTCATCGCCATCCAAGGCAGCAAACGACCGGATGTGGCAGCGGCTTTCCCGCAGATTATGCAGGCCGAATCGAACCGCATCATGGCTTTCGTCTCGGCAGCCAAGCCTATCCTGGACGAACGCACACAGGCCATGGCGGGGAAAAGCCCCGAAGAGCAGACGCGCATCAAGACCGCCTATAACGCTCGCCTGCGAGAAGCGCTGCAGGACGACTGGCTCGGCACCTACTACTATTACTACTACTGCGAAAACAACGATCCCAAACAGGTGCGCCAAGCCCAACAAAGCGGGGTAAACTGACCCGCGGCGCCCATCACTATACCTATTATATATGAAGCACACTCTCTCCCTCGGCGCCCTGACGGCGGTTCTCCTCTTCACGGCCTGCGGCACGCCAACCACCGTACCGACCGACGCCGTGCCCACCGACCAGGCAGTCGCTCTCTATCCCGACTATACCGATGTGGTCATACCCAGCAACATCGCTCCACTCAACTTCATGGTGCGCGACACGGCGGACGCCTATGCCGCCGTCGTCAGCAGCAAAGACGCTCAAATCGTGGCCACCATGACGGCCGACGGCAAGGCGGCCTTCGACGAAGCACAGTGGCACGAAATGCTGGAAAAATCTGCCGGACAAATGCTCTCCCTCACCGTATATACTCAGCACGACGGCAAATGGAGCCAGCACCCTGCCACCTCACTCCTCGTGGCCGAACCTATCGACCGCTACCTCTCCTACCGTCTCATCGAACCGAGTTACGAACTCTACCGCCAGATGGGACTCTACCAGCGCGACCTCACCACCTTTGAGGAGAAGGCCATCTACGAGAACAACCGCTCGTACGACACGCTGCAGAACCACTGCGTCAACTGCCACAACTACCAAAACTACTCCACCAAGCGCATGCTCTTTCACGTCCGCGGCACGCACGGCGGCACGGTGTTCGTAGAGAATGGCAAGGTGAGAAAATACAACATGAAGGCCGACTCCATCCTCTCGGCAGCGGTCTATCCCTCGTGGCACCCGACGCAAAACTGGGTGGTATTCTCGTCCAACCAGACGGGACAGGCCTTCCGCATCATCGACCCCGAGAAGATTGAGGTGATGGACTTCGGCTCGGACCTCATCTTCTTCGATGCCGACAAGGGGACGCTGGCCAATATCCTCAAGTCCGACGACGAGATGGAGACCTTCCCCTGCTGGACGCCCGACGGCCTGAAGGTGTTCTACTGCTCGGCTGCCGTACCGCAGTTTAGGGGCCTGGCCAAGGGCCAGCGCGAGGACCTCGTCACACAACTCTGCGACAGCCTCCACTACAACCTCATGAGCCTCACCTTCGACCCCGCCACACGCACCTTCGGCGCCCCGGTGCTCGAGATGGACTGTGCCGCGCAAGACCTCAGCGCCTCCGTGCCGCGTGTGAGCCCCGATGGCCGCTACGTCCTCTTCACCATGGGCCGCACGGGGCAGTTCCACATCTGGCACAAGACGTCCGACCTCTACGTCAAAGACCTGGAGACCGACTCCATCCGCCCGCTCACCTCCGCCAATAGCCCCGACGTGGACAGTTACCACACTTGGAGCAGCAACGGCCGCTGGATCGTGTTCTCTTCCCGCCGCGACGACGGCAGCTACACCCGCCCCTACATCGCCTACTTCGATGCCGAGGGGCAGGCCCACAAGGCGTTCCTCCTGCCGCAGGAAGACCCCGAGTATAACCTCACCCTGCTCAAGAGTTACAACGTGCCCGAACTGAGCCGCGACGCGGTGCCCGTCACCCCCGAAGCCCTCAAAGAGGTCATCTACGACGACCCCGCCGCCCTCCCCGTCACCTATGGCGGACGGGTGGGAACGTCAGGAGACGCCCGATAGGAGATGCCGTCCATTGACGGCAGCCCCGCCGCAGTTTCAGCGGAGTGTGTGTCAAAATGCAAATTTTGACGCACACTTGGAGGTGCGTCAGAATGGCTAATATGCAAGGCGCTGAGGCTGAGGGCGCAGGGAGTGTACTAAAGTACATGACCAAGCCCGAATGCCGATAGCAACGAAGCAGATTGGCCATTATGACACACCGTCTTTCATTGCTGTCCGGCAGACAGTCTCAATGTGTGGTGCCGTAAGTTGTTTCCATAGAATCAGCCCATGGGCGGCGATGAGAGGGTGTATCAAAATGAAGATGTTTGAGCGACGAGCCCCGCAAAATCCCCGCTTGTGAGCATTTTGACACATCCCCGCCGCCCCACAATACTTTTACCAGACAGCAATCTTCAAAAACACAGAGGCTGCGCCGGGACGAATGTTGGCGCAGCCTCTGTTTCAATTGTATCTTACTTCATCACTTATTTCATCTTCGCGTCGAGGAAGTTGCACAGGCGCGTCAGCAGGTGGCGACGGGTGTTACCGCCGTAGATGCTGTGGTTGCGGTTGGTGTAGATTTGCATCTCAAACTGCTTGTCGGCCTGCACCAGGGCTTCGCTCATCTCCATGGCGTTGCGCAGGTGGACATTGTCGTCGGCCGTGCCGTGCATGAGCAGCAGGTCGCCGTGGAAGCGACCGACGCGCTCCATGGGGTTGACCTTGTAGCCGTCGGCATTCTCCTTGGGCGTGCGCATGTAGCGTTCGGTATAGACGGTGTCGTAATACTTCCAGTTGGACGGGGCGGCCACGGCGATGCCGCAGCGGAAGACGGGGCGTCCCTCGCCCATAGCCATGAGCGTGTTGAAGCCGCCGAAACTCCAGCCCCAGATGGCGATGCGGTCCTTGTCGATATAGGGCAGGGTACCCAGGTAGAGGGCGGCCTCGACCTGGTCGTTCGACTCCTTCTCGCCCAGACGGAGGTAGGTGCACTTCTCAAAGTCGGCACCGCGGAAGCCCGTGCCACGGCCATCGACGCAGACGCAGATGTAGCCGCGGGTGTTGAGGTAACTCTCGAAGACGCCGGCGCCGTAGAAGCCCATGCCCCAACTGTCCTTGACCTCCTGCGAGCCCGGACCGCTATACTGGTACATGAGCACGGGGTACTTCTTGGAGGGGTCGAAGTTGCGCGGCTTGACCATGTAGCCGTTGAGGGTCACGCCCTGGCCCGTGGTGAAGGAGAAGAACTCCTTCTGTCCGAGCGTGGCATCGGCCTTGGCCTTGAGGTCGGCGTTGTCCAGCAGGGTGGTGATGACCTTGCCATCGTTGCTGCGCAGCGTGGTGACATAGGGCTGGGTGGCCGAACTATAGACGTTCATGAAGTATTTGAACGAGGTGGAGAAGGTGGCCTCGTTAGTGCCCTGCTCGGTGGAGAGTTTGCGCACCTTGCCATTCTTCTCGGCCACATAGACGGCACGGCGCAGGGGGCTCTCCTCGCAACTGGTGTAGTAGAAGCGGCCCGTGGCAGCGTCGTAGCCGTGGAAGGCCGTCACTTCATACTGTCCCTTCGTCACCTGGCGTTCCAGCCGGCCACCCGTGGTGTACCAGTAGAGGTGCTGGTAGCCATCGCGCTCAGAGAGCATGGCGAAGTGGTCGCCGTAGAAGCGGAGCGACTCGTAGGCCGACTCGCGCAGGTAGCGCTCGTTCTCCTCGCGCAGCACCAGTTTGCACACCGTCGAGCGGGGGTTGGCCATGTACAGGTCCATGCGGCTCTGGTGGCGGTTGAGGGCGACGATGGCCAACTGGTCGGGATTGTCGGTGAAGCGGATGCGGGGCACATAGCCGTCGCTGTCCATGGGCAGGTCCATGGTGCGCGTGGTGCGGTTCTTGATGTCGAAGGTCATGACGCTGACGGTGCTGTTGCGCTCGCCCGCCACGGGATATTTATAGGTGAAGGCGCTGGGATAGACATCGTTCTGCACCAGCGTGGGATAGGCACCG
Source organism: uncultured Bacteroidales bacterium (assembly GCA_946055775.1). Taxonomy (GTDB): domain Bacteria; phylum Bacteroidota; class Bacteroidia; order Bacteroidales; family Bacteroidaceae; genus Alloprevotella. Next base: position 356 of record CAMGHE010000105.1, on the reverse strand, counting down.
CGGTACATGTCGAACGAGTAGAGAGGCACCTGACTCTCGTCGTAGCGTATCCAGGCCAGCATCTTCGAGTCGGCCGAGAAGCAGAAGGAGCAGTTGGTGGAAAACTCCTCCTCATACACCCAGTCGGGGATGCCGTTGAGCACCTTGCCGCGCTCGCCGTCCTTGGTGACGCGGGTCTCGGCGCCGCCGAAGAGCAGTTTGCACAGGTAGAGGTCGCCCTCGCGGGCAAAGGCGATGACGTTGCCGTCGGGCGAGAAGACGGGGGCCTGCTGCGGACCGCCCTCTGAGAGCGGCGTGAGGCGGTTGTTCTTCACGTCATAGATGAAATACTCGGCCGTGAACGAGCGGCGGTAGAT
>CAMGHE010000104.1 GCA_946055775.1 uncultured Bacteroidales bacterium | reverse complement strand
TAGCGGTAGTGCTGCCACAGGTGGGTGCAGTACCAGGCGTTGGCGATGACATAGTTGTGCATGAAGGAGCCCACGCCGCCGAAGATGTTGTTTTCGGTGTAGCAGGTCCATCCGCGGCTCTGTCCCGCATCCTGCGCATACTTCTTCCACTGGGCGCTGCCGGCCATGTTGATGATGTAGTTGAGGAAGGGCATGTGCATCTCCGTGAGGTTGGTGGTCTCAGCGGGCCAGTAGTTCATCTGCACGTTGATGTTGGCGTGGATGTCGGCATTCCATGCAGGCTCGCTCGAGTTGTTCCAGATGCCCTGCAGGTTGGACGGCAGATCGACGCCGCGCGAGGCGCAGATTTCGAGGTAGCGGCCGTAGGCGTAGTAGAGCTGTTCGAGCATGCGCGCGTTGGCGCCCGTGCCGCTCTGGTAGGCGTCGATGAGGGCGTCGGTCGGCTGGTTGTTGGTGGTGCCGGCCAGGTCGAACATCGAGCGGTTGAAGAACTGCTGGAAGTCGGCCACATGTGCGCTGTAGAGTTCATCCCATGTCGAGGCAGCGGCGTCGTTGAGGCGTGCCTCGATGGTGGCGGGCAGGGCTGTGGTGTTGGAGATATAGGACGTCTTGTAGGGGTCGAAGTCGGTAGCACCCGTCAGATAGACGATGACCTCGTCGGCGCCGGTGACGGTGATGCCGTCCTCGCCGCTGGTCATGGTGCCGCCCTTGTTGACCACCTTAAAGCCCGCGCGGTAGGAGATGGTCTCCAGTTTGCCGGCAAACTGTCCGCCGTCGGCGCTGTAGGTCGTGGTGGCTTTGATGCCGGGCTTGCCCGACACCAGGGTGAAGCGCAGCGACACCTTACCGGCCTGACTGGCCTGGTAGCGTGCGGCGATGACCTGTGCGGGGTTGCTCACGAAGTAGGTACGGTTGTAGCTGATGCTGCCGTCGGCGTTGGTGAAGGCCACGCTGCCCGTGGCGTTCGTCAGGTCGAGCACGCGGACATAGTCCTTGACCATCGTGGCCTGCGTCATGCCCAGTTCGCCCGAGATTTCCTCGGCAAAGAGCGAACCGAAGTTTTCATAGTCGCCATACTCGGCGCTGTTGTCGCTGCTGCGTCCGCTCCAGAGGGTCTTCTCGTTAAACTGAATCTCGTCGGCCATGACGCCACCCAGGAGGCAGCAGCCCAACTGGCCGTTACCCAGCGGCAGTGAATACTGTGCCCACTTGTCGCCCACGGCCTTGACCGTGCTCGGCGCGTCGTACCACAGTGAGAGTTTGTTCTGCGGGGTGAATGCGGCGATGCCCGACACCTTGAAGTCGGCATACTGCATCTTGTCGGGGTCGATGAAGAGCAGGGCGTTGTTGTTGTCGCTCTTGTCGGTCCAGAGGCCGATGCTTACGCCTGCTTCGCCGCCACCCCACTGGTTGAACATGCCCGCGCGGTCGTTGGGCTTGACGCACCATGCCGGGGCGTGTGTGGCCGAGGTCGATTCGACGAGCGAGAAGCCGGCGCTGTAGGGCGAGGCCGAGGTGCGCAGCGGCGTGGGGTTGGCGCCGCCCTTGAAGTCGCCGGCGGGCAGACCGTTGGTGCTCACCTCAATGTAGTGGCCCAGTTTGTTGACGATTTGGAAATTGTCCTTGTCGCCCACCAGTTTCCACAGTTGCTCGTCCGAGGGCTCGGTGAGTGACGGGCGGGCCGCTTCGCCCAGACCTTTGTCGGCGAGGGTGTTCTTGCCCTGACAGAACTGGATGAAGTACCACTTGCTGGTGGTCTCGTCGCTAAACTCGGGCAACTTGGTGCTCGCGGCGATGAACGACAGCGGGTTGTTCGTGTCGCCCGCGGTCCATTCGCCCAGCTGCTTGCCTGAGCCGGCGCCGCCCCACTGGTTCATGGAGTTGCTCGAACCCTGGCGCTGGATTTCCCAGTAGTCGGTGGCCGAACTGTTGGTGCTGGCTACGAGCTTGAGGGCGATGCCCGTCGTCGAGGCGGTGAAGCGGCCGCCCGAATAGTTGATGTAGCGCCCGGTCTTGCACTTCATCTTCATGTTGTCTTGCGTGCCAATGAACTGCCACAGTTGGGCATCGGCCGAAGCCTTTGTGGCGGTGACCAGAGGCTGGCCGGCGCCGTTGTCGGCCAGACAGGCCGAGCCCGCCTTAAACTGTACATAGTACCACATCGGCTCTTCCTCGGTGGAAAATTCGGGAAGGAGCCCCTGTGCCGTACCCGTCAGGCAGCCCAGCAGGGTGCACAATAAAAGGTAAAACTTTTTCATGGGGTTAGAATAGATATTAGGGATAATAGAATAATGGTCAGTGCTTGGGGTGTGTTTTTCCGTGAGGTGCAGAGGTGTCGGCCGACAGGCTCGGCGACCCCCAGACAAGCAGGCATGCTGCCCACCGTGGCAAATTTACATTATTTTGCCGAGAGGGTGCACATTCGCCGCGATTTTTTGCAGAAAAGGTGTGCGAAAGATTAGTGGCGGCCCCGTCGCGTATCGACATGCCGTATATATAATATGGCAGAGTTTATATATTAAAAGGTATAGTGCCTGTCTGTCCTCACCCCCAGTGTCCCCCAATGACGATCTGCCCATCCCGCCCCACGCCCGTGCCCCCAAAGTGGGTGGTGCCGCCGTTGTTTCAGGAAACTCCCGCTCTTCGGTGAACAAATTTTGGGGGAAACCGCGGAAAAGTGCGATTTGCATTTCGGCCTTTTCTGTCGTATCTTTGCTTAGCAAAGTGTGAAGGGCCCTCGCGGGGGGCCTTTTTTCGGCTCCAAGAGGGGGGTTGACGACTTGGGCGACCGAAAAAACGGTCGCCCAAGTCGTTTTTTCAGTCGCCCAGGTCGTGTTTCGAGTCGCTCAGGCCGTGTTGTCAGTTGCCCGAAGGGTCGAATTTTGCCCCGCGCACCGTTAAAGAGTCCTAAAGTTTTTGGCAAGAAAACGGGCGACGATAGGAAACTCGCGTGCAAAACGTGATGCGCCCGCCCCGCGTGATGTATATTATGGGGTGCGTCTCGCCGATGGGAGATGTGCAATCCCCTATGATAAGAACGACAACAAAGACAACTGTAGCGACAGGAATTGCTTGGCTAGTTGCATAGGTTGTCTATGTTGTCGTCCTTAATAGGTCGTCCTGCATAATACAGGGCAAAGGACGAATAGGATTGTAGTACATGACCCTCCTACCGGCGTCCTCCGCGCTGCTATCCCTCCTTACGGCCGCTTGACAATCTCTGCGGCGCGGTCGAGGGCGACGTTGATGTTCGGGCAGATATGGTCTTTGCCCAGCAACGTGGTGAAGCCGTTGTGCTCCAGCACGGCATAGACGTTCGGGTTGACGCCCGAGAGGACGATGTGCGTGCCCTCGCGGTGGCTCATCTCGCAGAGGTTCTGGAGGTTGTGGATACCCGTCGAGTCGATGAAGGGCACGCGGCGCATACGGATGACGCGCACCTTCGGGTGGTCGTGCATGTTGGCCATGAGTTCCTCAAACTTGTTGGCGATGCCGAAGAAGTAGGGGCCGTTAATCTCGTACACCTCCACCCCGTTGGGGATGATAAGGTGCTCCTCGTGAACCTCGGCATCCGTCTCCTCGTTCGGATCAATCTCGCCCGCGATGACCTTAATCTGCGTGGTCTCTGCCATACGGCGCATGAACAGCAAGCAGGCGATGAGCAGACCCACCTCGATGGCCACCGTCAGGTCGAAGATGACCGTCAGCAGGAAGGTGATGAGCAGTACGGTGATGTCGCTCTTCGGGTTCTTCATCAGCTGCAGGAAGGTGCGCCAGCCGCTCATGTTGTACGACACCATGATGAGCACCGCCGCCAGACAGCTCATGGGGATATAGCCCGCCAGCGGCATGAGCAGTAGGAAAATGAGCAGCAGTACCACGGCGTGGATGATACCCGCCACCGGCGTGCGGCCGCCATTGTTGATGTTCGTCATCGTGCGGGCAATGGCACCCGTACAGGGGATACCGCCGAAGAGCGGCGTGCACAGGTTGGCAATGCCCTGACCGATGAGCTCCTGGTTAGAGTCGTGGTGGTCGCCGCACACACCGTCGGCCACCGTCGCCGACAGCAGCGACTCGATGGCACCCAGTACGGCGATGACCAGTGCCGTAGGCAGCAGGTCCTTTATCTGCTCCCACGTCAGCGTGGGAAAGACGGGCGCGGGGATGGACGAGTTGATGGTCGTCGTGCCGTCGCCCGCGATGGTGGTGATGGGGCTCAGGCCCTGCTCCACGAGGATGGGGTTGAGATAATACACCGCCACCGTAGCCACGATGATGGCCACGAGCGAGCCCGGCACCTTCTTGTTGACCTTCGGCGTGAAGATGATGAGCAGCAGGCTCACCACGCCCACCACCAGCGTGGGCCACTGCGTCGTGGCGAAACTCTGGAAATAGACGCCCCACTTCGAGAGGAAGTCGCCCGGCATGGCGCCCTCAATCTGCAAGCCGAAGAATTGCTGGATCTGCGTGGTGAAGATGGTCAGCGCGATACCGCTGGTGAAGCCCACCACGATGGGGTAGGGGATGAACTTGATGATCGTGCCCAGGCGGAACAAGCCCAGCATGATGAGGATGATGCCCGCCATGATCGTGGCCGCAATGAGACCCGACATGCCCAGCGCGGGATTGCTCACAATGCCGCTGATGATGACGATGAACGCACCCGTCGGGCCGCCAATCTGAACGCGCGAACCGCCGAAGAACGACACGATGAAACCGCCGATGATGGCCGTCAGGATGCCCTGCTCGGGCGATACCCCCGAGGCAATACCGAAGGCGATGGCAAGAGGAAGGGCCACGATGCCCACAATCAGACCCGACATGGCGTCGGCAGCAAATTTCTCCTTGCTGTAATGCCGCAGCTCAGACAGCAGACGCGGCTTGAATGCAATGCTTGCTTTCATAATATGAAGAATGTCTTGGTGTGAACAATTTGGATTTTCGGCCGCAAAGTTAACAAAACTAAAGCGAACACTGACATGTGTTTACTCACTACCGCCAAATTTGTGCAAAACGCCGCGCCGATTGCTACCTGTACCTGCCAAACGGCCCAAAACAGTCTCCGCGGAGCCCTCCCGCCGTGTCGGCTGACCACCGCCATGCAGTCTGCGCTCCCCCTTTCCGAAAAAACAGTACCGCACGTTGGCCAATTAACCGAATTTAAGTACATTTGCAAACGATAACCGCAGTGCGGCTAGCCTATGGCACGCCGCCGCCAACACATTCCCCCACTACCACATAACCCTATGATCGACGTAAAGAAATGCCTCGCCGACTGCGAGGAGAAAATGGAAATGAGTGTGCTCCACCTCGAGGAGACCCTGTCGCACATCCGCGCCGGCAAGGCCAACGTGCATATCCTTGACGAAATACGCGTCAATAACTACGGCGTGCCCTCGCCCCTCAACAACGTGGCCGCCATCACCACCCCCGATGCCCGCACCATCGCCATCAAGCCCTGGGACAAGAAGATGTTTCCCGTCATTGAGAAGGCCATCATCGACAGCAACGTCGGCATCATGCCCGAAAACAACGGCGAGGTGATCCGCCTGGGCATCCCGCCCCTCACCGAGGAGCGCCGCCGCGACCTGACCAAGCAGTGCAACCGCGAGGCCGAGGAAGCCAAGGTGGCCATCCGCAACGCACGCCGCGACGGCATCGACAAACTCAAGAAGGCCATCAAGGACGGCCTCTCAGAAGACGTGGAGAAGGACGCCGAGGCCGACCTGCAGAAGATTCACGACAAGCAGGTTAAGAAGGTCGAGGAACTGCTGGCGCAGAAGAATAAGGAAATCATGACCGTCTGAGCCTGTGGCACAGCACAAGGACGACCAAGCCACGCTGCACGGCATCGTCGTGCGCAACACCGGCAGTGCCTATATCGTGCGCACCGACGACGGGCGCGAGGTGGAGTGCCGCGTCAAGGGCAACTTTCGCCTGCGCGGCATACGCTCCACCAACCCCGTGGCCGTGGGTGACGGCGTGACCCTGCGCCAACAGCAGGGCGCACGCCATCAGGCCGACGCTCAGGCTGCCGCCACGCAGACCCTCTTCATCACCGAGATAGACGAGCGCCGCAACTATATCGTGCGCAAGGCCTCCAACCTGTCGAAGCAGAGCCATATCCTCGCCGCCAACATCGACCTGGCCCTCCTCGTCGTCACCGTGGCGCGGCCGCAGACCACTACCACCTTCATCGACCGCTTTCTGGCCACCGCCGAGGCCTACCGCGTGCCCGCGGCCCTCGTCATCAACAAGATGGACCAGCTGACGGACGACGAACGGCAGGAGGCCGACTATCTCGGCCACATCTACGGCGCTATAGGCTATCCCGTCTTCATGGTCAGTGCCCTCACCGGCTACGGGCTCGACGCCCTCCGGACGGCCATGCAGGGGCAGACCTCCCTGCTGGCGGGCCACTCTGGCGTGGGCAAATCGACGCTCATCAACCGCTTCGTGCCCGACGCCCATGCCCGCACGGCCGGCATCTCCGACGCCCACGGCACGGGGATGCACACCACGACCTTCAGCGAACTCTATACCCTGCCCGAAGGCGGCGCCCTCATCGACATCCCCGGCATCAAGGGCTTCGGCACGTTCAACATGGAGCGCGAAGAGGTGGCCCACTTCTTCCGCGACATCTTCGCCATTGGGGCCGGCTGCCGCTTCAACAACTGCACGCATACCCACGAGCCCGGTTGCGCCGTGCTCCAGGCCCTCGAAGATCACCGTCTGGCGCCCTCGCGCTACGCCTCTTACCTGTCGATGCTCGACGATAAGGACGAGTCGAAATACCGCGAAGCCTTCTGAGGCCCGACCTTGCGGTTCTCTTTTCTTCCATCTCTCCGCAACACCCTCCGCCCATGCTGTCCGTCATCATCATACTCACCATCCTGGCCCTCACCCTCATGGCCGTTGAGGCGTTCCTCGTTCCCGGCTTCGGACTGCCCGGTATGGCCGGCATCGCCTGCATGGTGGCCGTCAACGTGCTCACTGCCTGCACCTATGGCCTGTGGGCCTCGCTGCTGAGCCTCGCCCTCTCCCTCGCTCTCATCGTGTTGGGGATATGGTGGGCCGCCCGTTCCAAGACCCTCGAGCGCCTGTCGCTCCATGCTGAGATACGCTCTACCTCGGTCAATGACGACCAACTCGCCGTCGTCGTCGGCGAGCGTGGCGTGGCCCTGACCCGTCTGGCCCTCATCGGCAACGCGCAGATTGGCGGACGCACCGTCGAGGTCAAGAGCGAAGGCGGATTTATCGAAGAGGGTACGCCCCTCATCGTCACCCGCGT
>CAMGHE010000103.1 GCA_946055775.1 uncultured Bacteroidales bacterium | reverse complement strand
TAACCATTTAGGGCTGACTCCTGCAATAGGTGCCAGCCCTAATTTTTCATTTGCCTCTTGAAAAGTTTAGCGGACAGTAATAATAAAAAGTATCGAAAGCAAACAGGCGTAGCAAAATTAATTCTTAAGTAGGGTTACAAAATAGGCTGTTGCTTCATAAACATTAGAAAGTTAAACAAACAGAAGTTGTGCCCGACACGAAATAGGGTAGATCGTTATGAAAAACATATTATACTGTATTCTTTGTGCGGGAATGTGTATGCTGACAACCGCCGGCTGTGATGAAGACGACTACATAGTTGAAAATATTACAGAGAAAAACGAGGATACAATTGTAATCACTCTTGATACGGTACCTCAAGTTTTATTGGAGTATGTGTTTTCGTGCGACAGTGATTTGGTGGCTTTTGTGACCCCCGAAGTGATATACACCGATTCGTTGGGGACACACAATGTGGTTCTTGATGAAAACAAATTGACGTCCACTACATACGCCTATTGCTACACGAAGGAAAATGGAACGACGATTTACACAGCGTTTGAGGTTGAAGAGGATGGCAAAGTTCCGGAACCGTGGATCATTGAAAGTTATTTCACTAAATTCAGTTGGAGACAGGACGTCAACTTGAATCGGGTGGATGTAGTCAACGACTGCATTGTGAAGTTTCATCGCAAGAGCAATTATGTCATTGATGCAGATAAACTGTATAGGCTGTCATACAATCTTAGCTGCCCCAGTGGCTCGAGCCGGGTTGTTGTTGATGGGCGTGTCATTTCTGGGACATACACCGGCATATCCATTGGTTCTAATGGAAAGACTTCCTGGTATGGATATGAATTGGAGAGTTTTCTTGACGAGCTTTGTGCCAAGGAAGTTTTTGTGAGCATGAAGATTGACCGGGATGGCACGATTTCCAAAGTCTCCAAATAACCTAACGTTACGAATAATCCTCGGTTTTTATTGCACACGGCAAGGTCAAAATTGGCCGCCTAAGTGTATCTCAATAGTGAACAGGATATGCTCTTCCTTTCACTGATTACGCTGGGTATTTATCCCATGATAAAGTACACCCAAATGGGGTATGACATCAAAAATCCGGATGGGAAATACACCTTCCCCTATTGGATAATGCAGCTGTTCCTGTCTGTCATCACCTTGGGCATTTTTCCGCTTATATGGTGGCACAAAATATGCGGGCGTATCGGTGCACTCGGTCCCTCTAACGGTTTTTCGGCCGGCACTTTTTGGGGTTGGCGGATTCTTGGAAGTTTCATCATTGTAGGCCCAATCATCTTTCTGTGGAAGCTGTGCAATGCGCTGAACTCGCTTCCGAAGGGAGCATGAAGTTGCCGGCCTAAGTTTTACAACGTACGACGCATGAGAGAGGCGGTTTCCTAGAGAGGCTGCCTCTTTTGGTACACTCGGCATGAGCATTGTCTGACGGGTGCAAGTTCCGAAGCCACCCAACCCCAACTTCAACATCTGTTGCTCAATACAATTCAGCATCCATTGCAGTTGCGTATTGAAGATTTGCGCGTGGGTACTACAGATTTTGTCGGGAGGCAGACCGGAGGACAGTATGCGATAGCGCCTGAAGAGAGTGGAGCTTTAACAGGAGCCGGCGACACTGCACACAAAAGATGTGGTGCGGTAGGGCGTTGTCGCAGAGCCGATGGGCACCGCGCTGGAGAGGATAAAGAAAGGTACTGACATACAGCGGGAAGTAGGGTGCTGGCGGTGCGGGTGTGGCACAATAGAAGACACGGGAAAGGCGGCTGCCGGCCGTTGCACAGAGGGTAACAACGTGAAGTGAGGGCGGGACGGGGCGTATCGTTGTTGGGATACAACACCGGGCAGTGCTGAACAGGCAATAGAAACTGACACGTTCACGCCCCTCAACGGTAAACGCTGTGGGCACAATGCCAAAAAAACGTTATACGAAAGTGGGGATAACCCACAGCGATTTGTTATCTTTGTCGGAAAATTCTTTAAGTAAAACATGAATCTGACGCTATCGGGCATGGCTGCCGTACTCTACGACGGTGAGCCGTTGACGCTGACTGACGACGAGATGACCCGCGTGGAACGGGCCTACCGCTTCCTCAGTACATTTGCAGAAGACAAGGTCATCTACGGCATCAACACGGGCTTCGGGCCTATGGCACAGTGGCGCGTGGACGACGACCGGTTGACCGACCTGCAGTATCACATCGTGCGCAGCCACGCCACCGGCATGGGCGAGCCCATCGACCCCGTGATGGTGCGCGCAGCGATGATGGCTCGCCTGGGCACCTTTGTCCAGGGCCACTCGGGTGTGCATCCCGACGTGGTGCGCATGCTGTGCGACATGGTCAACCGCCATATCACGCCCGTCGTGCCACGCCACGGCAGCGTGGGAGCCAGCGGCGACCTGGTGCAGTTGGCCCATATCGCCCTGGCCATGATTGGCGAGGGCCACGTGTGGTACGGCGGACAGCAGACGGCGGCCGCAGACGCCCTGGCGGCAGAAGGCCTGACGCCCCTGACGCTGCGCCTGCGCGACGGCCTGGCACTGACCAACGGCACAGCCGTGATGACGGGCATCGCCACCGTGAACCAACGCGAGGCGGAGCACCTGCTGGACCGCGCCATGCTGGCGGCACTATGGATGAACGAGGTGGCAGGGTCGTATGACGACTTCATGGCCGAACCGCTCAACGCCGCACGCCGACACCAGGGGCAGATAGACGTGGCACGCCGCCTGCGCCAATGGGCCAGCGGCAGCCAATGCCTGACGCAACGCGAACACGAGCTCTACGACACGGCACACCGCGAGACCACCACCTTCACACGCAAGGTGCAGGCCTACTACTCCCTGCGCTGCATACCCCAAATCTACGGTCCCGTGGCCGAGACGCTGGAGAACGCGCGGCGCATCATTGAGGAGGAACTGCAGGCGGCGAACGACAACCCCATCATCGACGTGGATAGCGCCAACGTCTATCACGGCGGAAACTTCCACGGCGACTACATCTCGATGGAGCAGGATAAGGTAAAGATGGCCATGACCCGCGTGGCCATGACGGCCGAACGCCAACTCAACTACCTGCTGCACGACCGCCTGAATGGCATCCTGCCGCCTTTCCTCTGCATGGCTACGCCGGGGCTCGACTATGCCCTGCAGGCCTACCAGTTTACCGCCACCTCGACGACGGCAGAATGCCAGACGCTGGCCATGCCCAACTATGTGCACAGCATCCCCAATAACCAGGACAACCAGGACATTGTGAGCATGGGCACGAACACGGCATTGCTCACCTCGCACGTCTGCCATAACGTGCGCGAGGTGCTGACCATCCTCTATGTGGCGCTGGCGCAGGCCACGGACTGCCTGCATCTGGCCGACCGCTTGGCACCCGCCACGCGCCGAGCCTACGACATGGTGCGCAGCATAGCGCCGGCTATCACGGCCGACCGCCCACCCTATGGCGAACTGAAAGCGCTGGCTGCAAAGTTGTGAGGCCAGTGCCCCCCATCCTCCATCCCCAAGACTCCCCCACGCCAACCTTCTTCCCCACCATACTCTCCCCGAAGAACGATGAAACGAAATTCCTCCACGACAGCCGCACAGCGCTACGCCCTTGTCACGGGCGGCTCGCGCGGCATAGGGCGCGCCGTATGCCTGCGTCTGGCCGCCATGGGCATCCCCGTGCTCATCAACTACCGCAGCAACGAAGAGGCCGCACGCCAGACGCTGGCTGAAGCCTCGGCCCTCGTGCCGGGCTGCGAACTGCTGCCCTTCGACGTGGCCAATGCCGAGGCTGCCGAAGCGGCGATAGAACAGTGGCAGGAAGCCCACCCGGATGCCTACGTTGATGTGCTGGTAAATAATGCCGGCATCCGCGACGACAACCTGATGGTGTTCATGCAGGACGAGCAGTGGCACCGCGTGGTCAACACCACGCTGGACGGCTTCTTCACCCTGACACGACGCCTGCTCAAGGACATGCTAGTGCACCGCCACGGACGCATCGTCAACATGGCGTCGCTCTCGGGCCTCAAGGGGATGCCGGGACAGACCAACTACTCGGCAGCAAAGGGCGCCCTCATCAGTGCGACGAAGGCTCTGGCACAGGAGGTGGCAGCACGTGGCGTAACGGCCAACGCCGTGGCGCCGGGATTCATCGCCACCGACATGACGGCCGACCTCAACGCCGACGAACTGAAAAAACTGGTGCCGGCACGGCGCTTCGGCACCCCCGACGAGGTGGCGGCACTCGTGGCTTTCCTGGCCTCGGACGACGCGGCCTACATCACGGGACAGGTTATCTCGATCAACGGCGGCCTGTATGCCTGACGGCGCAGACGCCCATCCCTTCTCTCCCCGCTATGTAGCCCGTCTTTCCAAAGTTTCAACAAAGAATATACCATATACTATTATATATAGCATAACACACAAATCATGACGCGCAGAGTAGTGATTACCGGAGCCGGTATATGGTCGTGCTTAGGCACGGACCTGGCCCAGGTGTGCGCCTCGCTCCATGCCGGGCGCTCGGGCATCGGCCTGGATGAGGAACGCCTGAAGTATGGCTACCAATCGGGGCTGACGGGCATCGTCGAACGTCCGCGGCTCAAAGGCGTGCTGGACCGCCGTCTCCGCACAGGCCTCTCGGAAGAGGCGGAATATGCCTACATGGCCTCGCGCGAGGCCTTCGCCCTGGCTGGCATCGACGACGACTATCTCAAGGCCCACGAGGTGGGCATCCTCTTTGGCAACGACTCGTCGGCACGCCCCGTGGTGGAGGCGGCACGTATCATGGACGAGAAACACGACACCGAACTGCTGGGCTCGGGCTATATCTTCCAGTCGATGAACTCGACGGTGACGATGAACCTGAGCACCATCTTCCACCTGCGCGGCATCAACCTCACCGTCAGCGCCGCCTGCGCCAGCGGCTCGCATGCCGTAGGTCTGGGCCACTTCCTCATACGCCATGGCCTGCAAGACATGGTGCTCTGCGGCGGCGCCCAGGAGGTGAACCAGTATGCCATGGCCACCTTCGACGCCCTGGGCACCTTCTCCAAACGCATGGACCGCCCACAGGCGGCCTCGCGACCCTTCGACCGCGACCGCGACGGTCTGGTGCCGAGTGGCGGCGCGGCAGCCCTGGTGCTCGAAGACTATGAGCACGCCGTCAAGCGCGGCGCCACCATCCTCTGCGAAGTGGCGGGCTACGGCTTCTCGTCGAACGGCGGCGGCATATCACAGCCCAGCGACGAGGGCTCGATCATCGCCATGGAGCGCGCCCTCGATGACGCCGGCTTGACACCGGCCGACATCGACTATGTCAACGCACACGCCACATCTACCCCGCAGGGCGACGCCTATGAAGCGATGGCCCTCGACCACCTGTTTGGCGGCTCACGCACGCTCATCAGCAGCACCAAGTCGATGACGGGGCACGAATGCTGGATGGCGGGCGCCAGCGAGGTGGTCTATTCCCTGCTCATGATGCAACACGGCTTTGCCGCCCCCAATATCAACCTGGAAAACCCCGACGAGCGGGCGGCACGCCTGCGCCTCATCCCCGAAACGGTAGAGACGCCGCTGCACGCGGTGCTGTCAAACTCGTTCGGCTTCGGCGGCACCAACAGCGCCCTGGTGCTCACACAGTGCCGGTAGCACACGATAGCGCGCTATTCTTCACCATCACCTAATACCACACAATGTGATGAAACTCACTCCCGCTCTGGAAAAACGCTATACGGCCGACACGCTGTCGGCGCGCGAGGCTCAACGCCTGGCCGAACTGGTGGCCTTCGGGCCCATGGTGTTTCAAGCCGCACGCCTGCTGCGCAAATGGGGACTGCTCGCCCTCATGCGCGACAGCGACGACGGTATGACCACCGCCGAGATGGCCCGTCTAAGCGGGCACCCGCCCTATGCCGTGGGCGTGCTGTGCGAAGCGGGACTGACGGCAGGCCTGCTGCTCATCAATCCTCAGACGGAGCGCTACCGCCTGTCGAAGGCGGGGTGGTTTCTGCAGACGGACGTGCTCACGGGGGTGAACATGGACTTCAACCACGACGTCAACTACCAAGGTCTCTACCATCTGGAGCAGGCCCTGGACGAAGAGCGGCCCGCCGGTCTGCAGGTGTTCGGCCAGTGGCCCACCATCTACGAGGGGCTGTCGGAACTGCCGCCAGCGGCGCAGCGCAGTTGGTTTGCCTTCGACCACTTTTACTCCGACAGCGCCTTTGACCAAGCGCTGGACATCGTCTTCAGCCGCCCCACACGCCACCTCATGGACATCGGCGGCAACACAGGACGCTGGGCACGACGCTGCGTCGGGCACGACGACAAGGTGCACGTGACGGTGGTCGATCTGCCACAACAACTCGACATGCTGCGTCGGCAGACGCAGGGCACACCGGGGGGCGAACGCATCGACGGCTACGCGGCCGACATGCTCGATGCCACCACATGCCTGCCCGCCACGCCTGCCCCCGACGCCATCTGGATGAGCCAGTTTCTGGACTGCTTCGCACCAGACCAAATCGTCGCCATCCTTCAAAAGGCCGCACAGGTCATGACGCCCGACAGCCGCCTCTACATCATGGAGACGCTATGGGACCGACAGAAATATGAACCAGCGGCCATGTGTCTGACGCAGACCAGCCTCTACTTCGCCGCCATGGCCAACGGCAACAGCAAAATGTACACCACCGACCAACTGACGGCATGTCTGGAGAGCGCCGGCCTGACGGTGGAAAGCCTACACGACAACCTGGGCCACGGCCACACCGTCATGGTGTGCCGTCGAAAGGACTGACGCAGGCACATACTGCATAACCACGCACACTATCATAGCAACGATACATTTATGGAAAGAAACGTTATCGAAGAAAAAGTACGCGAGTTTCTCATCGAAGACCTCGAGGTAGAAGAAAGCGCCATCCGCCCCGATGCCCTGCTCAAGGACGACCTGGGCATCGACAGCCTCGACTTCGTAGATATCGTCGTCATCGTCGAGCGCAAGTTTGGATTCAAGATTAAGCCCGAGGAAATGGCTGGCGTCACGACGCTGGCCCAGTTTTGCGACTACATAGAGAGCAAGGTGGGCTGATGCCATAGCCTCCGCTTGCTGCTGCGGGAGCCTCCGCAGTCCTGTTGTTACACCCCTTCAAAACCCTCCCCCTCCGTGCCCAAACGCCAATGGACTGGCCGCACCGGCGGCACCCCCATGATGCAGCGCATGCTCATCGCCCTCTATCGCCTGGTGCCCCTGTGGGGGCTCTACGGCGTGATGGCTGTGGTGGTGGTGTTCTACATGCTGCTGTCGCGCCGCTCCTACCGCGCCGTCCATGCCTACTACCGCCAAATATGGGGCCACGGCCCCTGGGCCACGCTGTGGCGCGTCTATGTGAGCCACTTCCGCTT
>CAMGHE010000102.1 GCA_946055775.1 uncultured Bacteroidales bacterium | reverse complement strand
TCAGGGCTCGTTGGGGACTTGCACCCGTTAGACAATGCTCATGCCGAGCATACAAAACGAGCAGCGCGGGGCAAAGCCTCGCGCTGCTCGTAAAAAGGAGGGCGGAAAGAGAGGGATTCGAACCCCCGGAACAGTTACCCGTTCACCGCATTTCGAGTGCGGCCCGTTCGACCACTCCGGCATCTTTCCTTTATTCCGGCTGCAAAGATACGCCATTTCTTTCTTACTGGCAAGGGACAGAGGGCTTTTTTTGCGTTTGGGTGGGAAAACAAAATCTTTTTTGTACCTTTGCCTGTTGTCCTGGCGTCTTGACGCTGTGACCCTCGGCGAGCCGTGGCACGGCTGAGAGCGCGCGGGACGGAACGCAAACATATTACCACATTAAAATAGAAACATTATGGCACACAAAGCATTGCTCGTCATTCTGGACGGATGGGGCATCGGCGCGCACGGCAAGGGCGACGTCATCTTCCAGACCCCCACACCCTTCATCGACCAACTCACGGCCTCCAACCCCCATTCCCAACTGCTGGCCTGCGGCGAAAACGTGGGTCTGCCCGACGGACAGATGGGCAACTCGGAGGTGGGACACCTCAATATCGGTGCCGGACGCATCGTCTATCAGGACCTGGTGAAGATCAACCGCGCCTGTGCCGACGGCAGCATCCTCAAAAATCCTGAAATCGTCAGCGCCTACGAATATGCCAAGAGTCAGGGCAAGGGCCTCCACCTCATGGGCCTGACCAGCGACGGCGGCGTACACTCCTCGCTGGACCACCTGTTCAAACTCATCGACATCGCCGACGAATATGGCATCGGCAGCCGCACCTTCATTCACTGCTTCATGGACGGCCGCGACACGGACCCCAAGAGCGGTAAGGGCTTTATCGAACGCCTGACGGCCCACTGCCAAAAGAGCGGCGCCTCGGTGGCCAGCATCATCGGCCGCTTCTACGCCATGGACCGCGACAAGCGCTGGAACCGCGTCAAGGTGGCCTACGACCAGCTCATCGAGGGCAAGGGTCGCGCCGGCACCGACATGGTGGAGGGCGTACAGAGCTGCTACGACAGCGACAGCGAGGACCACAAGAACACGGACGAGTTCATGGAACCGCTGGTCAACGCCAACGTGGACGGTACCATCAAGGAGGGCGACGTGGTCATCTTCTTCAACTACCGCAACGACCGCGCCAAAGAACTCACCGTCGT
This sequence comes from uncultured Bacteroidales bacterium, assembly GCA_946055775.1. Classification (GTDB taxonomy): domain Bacteria; phylum Bacteroidota; class Bacteroidia; order Bacteroidales; family Bacteroidaceae; genus Alloprevotella. The sequence continues at coordinate 6,286 of CAMGHE010000102.1, read as the reverse complement.
GCTCACCCAGCAGGACATGCCGGAAGAGGGCATGCACACCATCCCCGGCCTGCAGTACTACTGCATGACGCCCTACGACGCGTCGTTCAAGGGCGTACACATCCTCTTCCCCAAGGAGAATGTGAACAACACGCTGGGCGAATATCTCGCCGCCAAGGGCCTCAAGCAGTTGCACACGGCCGAGACGGAGAAGTATGCCCACGTGACGTTCTTCTTCAACGGCGGCCGCGAGACACCTTTCGATGGTGAAGACCGCATCCTGGTGCCCTCGCCCAAGGTGGCTACCTACGACCTGAAGCCGGAGATGTCGGCCTACGAGGTGAAGGACAAACTGGTGGAGGCGCTCAAGAGCCAGACCTACGACTTCATCGTGGTCAACTTCGCTAACGGCGATATGGTGGGCCACACGGGTATCTACGAGGCCATCGAGAAGGCGGTCAAGGCCGTTGACGACTGCGTGGCCGACGTCATCACCACGGCTTCGGCAGCGGGCTACGAGAGCATCATCATCGCCGACCACGGCAATGCCGACAACGCTATCAACGCTGACGGCACGCCCAACACGGCCCACTCGCTCAACCCCGTGCCCTTCATCTACGTCACGGAAAACAAGGCCGCCAAGGTGGCCGACGGCGTACTGGCCGACGTGGCACCTTCGATTCTCCACATCCTGGGGCTGCCCCAGCCCGAGGAGATGACGGGCAAGAACCTCATCACCGACTGAGCCGCGCTGCCCCACGGCAGCCCGCTCACCGACATGCGATAACGCGAAACAATGCCGCCCTCCGTCTGCCTCGAGCAGCGCGGAGGGCGGCATTGGCTTATGCTATGCCCATCTATTGATGGTCGGGAAGAGTGTGGTCAAGCGACGTTAAAAGGCGGGGCGCTCAAAATCAGGATTTGCTTTCGCGCGCCTCCCGACCCTTCCCATCCCTTTCGGGGCCTTTTTTGTTTGGCCCCCTCTCGGGACGTTCAGGGCCGTTCGGCTTACCGGCCATTCTCCTGTTTTAATGCGAAGAACTGAGGGCGAGGCGGACGCCGGCGGCGAAGTAACGGTCCGACGGCGAAAGGCAGCCACGGTCGGCGACACGGCAGTACGACGCATTGTCGTACGAGCTGCCGCCGCGCAGCACGCGGCGGGAGCCCGTACTGGGCCCCTTCGGGTTGGTTTGAGATGACGATGAATAAGAGCCATACCAGTCGCTGCACCATTCATAAACGTTCCCGCTCATGTCGTAGAGACCAAGTTCGTTGGCGGCCTTTTGGGCGACAAGGTGGGTCTTTTCGCTACTGTTGCCCTCGTACCAGCCCACGTTAAGCGTGTTCCCACCACTGTAGAGGTAGCCGTTGCTCTTTTTGCCGCCACGCGCCGCATATTCCCACTCCGCCTCGGTCGGCAGACGGAAGACGCGGCCAGTGAGGCTGTTCAACTTAGGAATAAACTTCTTTACATCATCGTAAGTGATATAATAGGCCGGATAGTTGTCGCCTAAACCAAATCTGCGCTCCCATTGGTCGCCGCCTCTCGTAGGCGTTTCACCCATCACGGCTTCCCACAGCGCCTGCGTCACCTCGGTCTGACCGATGTAATAGTCGGATAGCGTCACTTGGTGGGCAGGCTTTTCATTATCCTCAGCATCTTCTTCCTCATCTGTCGCGCCCATCATGAAGGTGCCGCCTTCTACAAGGACCATGGTGAAGGTGACGCCGTTGACCGTGAAGTCCAAATACTGGCCAGCCGGTCGGGGAATATCTACAACAGTATCGTCAGCACATTTTCTTACAGAAACTCCGAAAACCAGCAATACCATCAGGAGACCTAGAGGGTACCAAAACCAATCACCGTCCAGAAACCAAAGCAAATTTTTAATCGTATAATGCTTCTTTGGCGGGGCTGGAGGGGTTGGCTGGGTAGGTGTCGTTTTTACCTTGGGCTCCACAACAGGTTTCGCCTTCTTCGGGGTTAACTTCGCACTGACCTTTTTCTCCACGATTGGAGGTGTCACGGGGGCGTCGCCAGTAGGATGCTTCACCGGTTCATCCAATATCGTCGCTTCTGTATCTTCCTTGATTTCCGTCTTTTCATCCTCAGCAGCCAGCGGCGGGTAGGCACGGAGCAGGTCCGCCACCGTCTGGTAGCGGTCTTTCCTCATCGGCGACATGCAGCGCGCGACGACCTGGATGAGCGACGGGGAGCGATGGAGTTGCACCAATGGGCCATCGGGGAAACCATCGTTCAGAATGTCTGTGGCTTCGGGCGGGCGCTGGCCGGTGAGCGTCTTGTACATCGTGGCACCTAAGGCGTAGATGTCGAGCGTGGCAGGGAAGGTGCCGTCCTTGATTTGCTTGACCTGCTCAATAGGGGCGTAGCCCGGTGTGCCCGCCCCTATCGTCGTGCTCGACTCGGGTTCGCCGTTCGCGCCAAACTGCTTCGACAGACCGAAGTCGATCAGGAAGACCTCGCCCTTCGACGAGCACATGATGTTCTTGGGCTTGAGGTCGAGGTGGAGCATGCGCTGCCCGTGCATGAAACTGAGCGCACTGCAGACGCGGCCGAGGATGGCGACGGCTTCGGCCTCGGGCAGGGGGTGGTGCTGCTGGATATACGCGTCCAGGGTGAGGCCTTCGACGTACTCCATGCTGTAGTAGGTCGTGCCGTTCTCATCAAAGACGTCATACACGCGGATGATGTTGGGATGGTGGAGTTTGGCCAGGTTCTCGGCCTCGCGGCGGAAGCGGTGGCGGTAGTTGGTGAAGACGCTGCTCGACGAGCCCTCCACACAGCGTCCGTCGTTATCGCGCACATTCACCTCGCGCATGAAAAACTCCTTGATGGCCACCTTCGTCACAATCTCCCTCGCTCCCAGTCCGCCATTTAAGGTCAGACGGGCAGTGCCCAGGTAGGTGATGCCGAAAGTGCCCTGCCCAAGGGTAGCCTCAATCTTATATTTCCCACCCTGCAGAAGGGTGCCTTGCTTTAGTTCCATACGGGTTACGGTGTGAAGATGATGGGGCACACAGCGGAACATGCCTCATACCGCTGAGTGACAGTCTGTCGCAAAGGTAGCGCTTTTTCGTACATCGAGGGCACAATCTGGCGTAAAATCGGGGGTTTTCAGGGAAATCGCAGGTCGGAGGGGAAATAACAAAAACAGAAATCCACCCCTTGCGAAGGATGCAAAGACGGTGTGTCATAATGGCCAATCTGCTGCGTTGCTATCGTCTTCGGGCTTGGTCATGTACTTCAGTACACTCCCGGCGCCCTCATCCTCAGCGCCTTGCATCTTAACCATTCTGACGCACCTTCGCGTGTGCGTCAAAATTTGCATTTTGACACACCCTCTGATGCTGCCGCCGGCCCCTCTCGGTTCTAATACATCATCCCAAACATCCACAGAGGTATCACGTTCAGGGCTCCATATTCTATGTCGTCCTTTACCACAAAGGCATTCTCTACACCTCTGATCTGCTTCTGCGTCTTGTTACGGCCACCCACTTCGAATGTGCGGTCGCCCACCATGAAGTCTGAAACGGGAGAGGTAATAGGATCGTCCACCACATGCAGTTGGTTCATGAAGAATGTCTCGCGCACATTGCCCGTCTCCGCCTTGTCGGCCTTGGCCAGCGCATAGATCAAGTTCGTATTCTCCAGATACACCTTATCCACCTTTCCAAGCGAACGCACACCACCCGTCTGGTCACGGATCTGGGTGATGAGGCCTGCCTCCTCAATGTACAACAGATAGTCAGCCATATTGTTGCGCGAGATACTCAACATCTCAGCCAGCGTCACCATATTCGGTTTGAAAGGCACACTCTCAGCAATCACCGCCAACAGTCGCTTCAGTTTCCTCCCTGTTGAAACATTCATATTGGCATACTCTGGGATGTCCGTTTCCAGCGTCTTGGTGACAATCCCCACAAGTTTCTGCTCATAGTCGTCTTCCAAAGCAAATGGATAATACCCCTTCTCCATATATCTTCGGAAATACATCAGCGGACGGAAATTCGTCGGCATCTCCACCTTATGTTCCAGCACCTCATCGAGCGTGTATGGGCGACTCTCTATGCCTTCAAATAGTTCCAGGTACTCCCTAAACGAAAGCCCATACATCGTGTAGGTCACAGCCCTTCGCGAGAGGTCTGCATGCACACCCTTATTGATATCCAGAATAGACGAGCCCGAGAAGAGCACCTTCAAATCTGGATGGTAGTCATATATCAACTTCAGTTCCTTCGACCATCCCTCGTAGCGATGCACCTCATCCACACAGAGGTATTCACCACCCATTTTGCAAAAATCATCAGCCAGATCCACCAGTTTATGCGAAGCAAAATAGAAATCCTCGGCACTCACATACAGACAGCGGTTCACATCCATCGTCTCCTTGATATGTTGCAAGATCATCGTCGTCTTACCCACACCCCGAGCCCCCAGAATACCTACAAGGCGACCATTCCAGTTCACCTTATCGAACATATATCTATGGAACTTACTTTCCGTCAGCCTCAACAGCCGCTTGTAGTTTGCTAACAGTTGTTGCATAAGTGGTATTATTAGAATCCAACTATCGTAAGGGTACGCCATCAGTGCACCTATACAGTGCATGATACACTGGATTTGTGCACCGTATGGGTGCAAAAGTATATATTTTGTTTCATTTCCCCAAGAAAAATCGCCGCCTGAGCCGTTATTATCATCGTTTTTTCGGTGGAGGGGAGGGGTGGGCGTATGAAAGAAAAGGGGGTTAGGCTTCCGCTGTGAACTTATAAGAGTTTGCTCTTGATGCTCACAGTGGAAGCCTAACCCCAAGGTTCTGCCCCATCCTATTTAAGGCGTATTCTCCTCGTTATTGTGATGCGTACGTCTTAGCGTTTTGCCTGTTGATACCCCCTCCTCATAGCGGCGCACTGCTGCCGTCTCTTCAGGCGCTATCGCCAGAAGCGGTGGGTGATGTCGGTGAGACGGTGGTCGTGGCGCGATATGCGGTAGAGGCGCTGGTTGGTGGTGCGCTGACTCAGCGGTCCGAGGTCGGCGCGGTAGGGGCCCGTCTTGACGTAGTCGGTGCAGGTGGGGTCGAAGCAGGCGGGTAGGGCGGCGCGGCCGCTGTACCACCCCGTGCGCAGGGCGTCGCCGCTGCGCCGGCGCAGACTGCGCAGCAGGTGCATGACGGTCTCGGGGTCGTTGTCGCCGCCCATGAGGGCGACGCAGGTCACCTCGCCGCGGTAACTCTCGGCCAGAGCCCACAGGCGCTCCTCGGTGAGGACCTCGCCCACGTCGCCCTGGAGCCACGCGCTGTGGCAGCCCGGGCAGCCGTTGGGACAGCAGGAGAGGTTGACGGCCAGCGTCACCTCGTCGGGAAACTCCTGAAAGACGATGTCGTGGTTGGCGTACTTCAGCATGTGCCCTCCTCGCCATGGTGGCCGCAGGTGCAGGCGTCGTGGCCCACGTGGGTGTAGTGGCGGCGGGCAGCCTCTTTCTGACGGTCGAGGGAGAAGTTGGACACGCGCTTGAGGTAGCCGATGATGCGCGTGAGGTAATCGACGTTCTCCGAGTGGCAGTGAGGACAGGTCTTGAGATAGCGCTTGTCGATGGTGCCACACTCGCGGCAGAGGGTGTTGGGGATATTGAAGGTGAAGTAGTTGCATCCCTCCTTAGCCGCCACGCGGAGCAGCTGGCGATACTGTGCCGGCGAGAGGTGCTCGTCGAGGTTGGCATGGAGCGCCGAGCCGCCGGTGAGGTGGGCGATATAGCGGCGGCCGTGCAGGCGGAACTTCTCGATGATGTCGGTGTTGGGGTCTTCGACGATGTAGAAGTAGCTGTTGTAGCAGTCGCGCGGCACGTAGTAGCCATCCTCGCGGTCCCAGCGGGCGTGCTTGACACCGACATTCTCGGCGGGAATCATCTCGCAGTTGAAGAGCAGGTCTTTCGTGCGGTACTTCTTATTGTACGTCTCGATGAGGCCCAGTATGCGGCCGACGAAGGCGGCATACTCGTCGTTGTCGCTGATGGTGAGCCCGAGGCTTTCGGCGGCCTCGACGATGCCGTTGACGCCGATGGTCAGATACTGGCGCTTGATGTTGATGTAGCCGGCGTCGAAGAGGGGCAGCATACCCTTGTCGAGGAGTTCCTGCAGGTTGGCGTTATAGGCCATCTGCACCTTGTGAACGAGGTCCACGATGCCCTCGAGATACTCCACATAAGAACGGCCCTCGCGGGTGGCCTGCTGGACGCAGCGGTTGATGTTGATGGTCAGCACGCTCTTCGAGCCCGTCGATACGCCGC
>CAMGHE010000101.1 GCA_946055775.1 uncultured Bacteroidales bacterium | reverse complement strand
GGCAGTTTACCTTCGTCATCACCGACGTCACGGGCCGCGACGCCCTGGACGGCCTAATCTACTCGCCCTCGAAGAGCAAAGACAGCACGACCGACGAGGTGGTGGGCCTGCTCGACGAGATTGACGCCTACATTGCCTCTTCCTTCGGCGACGGCGTGGGCTATCTGCCTGCTGCCCTCGCCGCCGACCTGCGCGCTTTGGCCACGGAGGTGCGCGCCACCCTGGGTGCCGACCTCTCCGCGGAGGTGCGCAGCCAGCAGGCGAGCCGTCTGCAGGCGGCGCTCGACGCTCTGCGCCAGCAGGCCGATAAAGCCGAAATCAACGGCCCGCGCACCAGCGCCGGCGCCTCTACGGTGTGGTACGCCCTACACACGCCGCTGCGAGGCGACCGCTACGCCACCGACAAGGGCGTCGGACAGCCCGTCGTGGGCGAGGCCACTCCCTCACGGGCTTCCTACTGGAAATGTGTGACACGCACCGACGGCACACTCAACGTCATCAACGCCGCCACCGGGGCCTACCTCTCGCCCGCGGCGGCCACCAACAGCGCCGTCACCACCACCGCCGCCGAGCCCACGAAGGGATGGACGGTGAAGCGCGCCGACACCATGGGCCACGTCATCATCACCTCGGGCACGGTGCAACTCAACCAAACCAACTCGGGCAACGGCTACAAGGTGTTCAACTGGGGCGGGGGCACCAACACCTCCGACATGGGCTGCCAATATGTCTTCACCGAGGTATCCCTGCCCGACACCCCGCAACTGAGTGACGCACAGCACACCTACTGGTACCGCTTCTGCACACCACTGCGCGAGAGCCGCTACCCTACTTACATGGGCACGGGCATGTCCGTCGTGGGGCAGACGACACCGACCGACGCCTCGGTGTGGAAACTCGAGGCGCGGCAGGACGGCACCTTCAACATTGTCAACCGCACGGCCACGGCCTATATCTCGCCGGCCGCCACCTACAACACGGCCCTCGTCACCACTGCCGCTGAGCCGACTTCCGGATGGACCCTCCTGCCGGCCAATGAGGAGGACCTCTATGCCATCGTCAGCGGTACGACACAGATGAACCAGACCAAGGCGGCGCAAAACTATCAGGTGTACAACTGGGGCAGCGGCACCAACACCTCCGACACGGGCTGCCAATATGCTTTCACCCTCGTGGCCCAGGAGACGGGACCCGATGCCATCACCACACCCTCTGCCGCCAGCACACCGCAGTCGCTCTACGACCTGCAGGGCCGCCGCGTCCGCACGCCGCAGACTGGCACGCTCTACCTACAGCCGGGCCGCAAGGTGGTGGGGAACGCCCGCCCGCTCTGACCTTTTCCTGAACATTTTCCCAAAACAGACGCCTGGAGGGCGTGCCGCAACGTGGTTGTCGGGCACGCCCTCCAGGCGTCTTTGGGCCGGTAAGGATATGGGGCCATCATCGTATGGCTGCCGCTCCAAAGCGTGGGCCACATGCTCATTCTCTCCCCTCTCTCCTCCTACTTTCCGTCGCGCGGCAGGCGCTCGAGGTTGATGGTGGCCGTGCAGTAGCGCAGCACCTCGGGGCGATGGGTGACGACGATGATGGTGACACCCGGACGTGCGCTGACGATGCGCTGGAGCACACGCTGTTCGGTGGCGCTATCGAGGGCCGACGTGGCCTCGTCGAGCAAGAGGATGGGCCGGCGGCGCAGCAGGGCCCGCGCTATGGCGAAGCGCTGGGCCTGGCCCTCGGAGAAGCCGCCGCCCATCTCGCCACAGGGAGCATTGAGGCCCGCGGCCTTGTCCATGACAAAGTCGGCATCGGCCAGATGGAGCGCCTCGACCATATCGGCATCGGTGGCTGTGGGGCAGGCCAGAAGCAGGTTGTCACGCAGGGTGCCGCTGATGAGGGTGTTGCCCTGCGGCACATAGGTGAAGAGGCAGCGCGTGGCCCGCGTGAGCGGCATGGTGCTGCCGTCGGGACCGGTGGCGGTGAGGCTGCCCGCCGAAGGGTGCACCAGGGCCAGGAGCAGGCGGATGAGGGTGGTCTTGCCGGCGCCGGTCTCGCCCATGACGGCAGTGATGCTGCCCGGGGCAAAAGTATGCGTGAAATGGCGCAGGATGGGGCGGCCATGGCTACCGTCGGGAAGGATATAGTGGTAACTGACGTCGTCGAGATGCAGGGTGACACCAGACCATGTGGCGGCACCACTTGCAGACGGGGCATACTCGGTGGGGATGCGCTCCAGTTCGATAAGGCGCTCAGCGGCCGTGAAGGTGCTGATGAAGATGGGGATGAAGCGCGAGAGCGTGCGCACGGGGCCCTGTATCTGCCCCACCAGTTGGATGAAGGCCACGAGGGCGCCGTAGGTGATGAGGCCCTGCTCAAGACTGGTCACGCCCCAAAGGAAGGTGACCATGTAGCCCGTGGCAAACCCCACGTTGAGCACAAGGGCCGAAAGCGAGGCGTAGCGCGTGCGGTGGAGCACATGGCGGTGGAGCGTCTGCTGCTGGTGGTGCAGGCGGCTGGCCATGCCGCCAGTCTGCTCAAGCGCCTTGACCACGAGGACGTGCTGCAAACTTTCCTGCATGAGGCTCTGTATGCGGCCTTCGTCGTCGCGTATGCGGCGCGAGACGGCACGCATGCGCTTGACGTAGAGGCGGCTGCAGAGTAAGAAAACGGGCAGGATGACCACGATGAGGCAGGCCAGGCGGCGGTCCATCCAAAACAGCAGGAGGAAGGCACCGACAAACTGGCACAGCGTGGTGAGGAGCGTGGCGATATTTTCGGTGATGAAGGTGGTGACGGTGCTTACATCCTGCTCCAAACGGTTGGTGAGATGGCCGGTGTGGTGGCTGCGCAACTGGAGCCAGTCGGCATCGAGCAGGCGGGCGAAGAGCTGGCGCCGCATGCGGTTTTGGGCATTCATGCCCAGGACGGCGCGCACCCATTTCGTGGCGTAGCCCAGACCCAACTGTACCAGGACAATGGCGATGAGCGAGGCGACGGCCACGGTCAGCGACACGTCGTGGCGCACGTGGGTGGCAATGTCGATGGTCAACTTGGTGCACCACACGAAGGCCAGGTCGGCGGCTACGAGCAGCAGACCGATGGTCACGTTGAGGATGACCTGCAGGCGGTGTTCAGACATGCGCCGCAGCAGCCATTTCAGCAGGGGGATGGACTTGGTAATGGGCACGGGCAGAGAGAATTTACTGGTTGTAGCGACGGTCTTCGCCCCACATCATCTTCTCGCGCAAGGTGTCGAAGAAGTTGGGGTGCTTCACCTTCATGACGTTGACGCGATAGGGTGCGCGGCGTAGGGTCAGGGTGACATCGTCGGGGAAACTTTCGCAACGGCCGTCGATAGAGATGAGGAAATTGTGGCTGCGGCTGCGCACACGCATGGTAATCTCCACGTTGTCGCTAACGATGACGGGGCGCGTGTTGAGGCTGTGCGAGGCCACAGGCGATATGCACAGCGTGGCCGTCGTGGGCTGCATGACGGGGCCGCCGACGCTCAAGGAGTAGCCGGTGGAACCGGTTGGCGTGCTGACGATGAGGCCATCGGCCATGAAGACGTTGAGCGGCGCGCCATCGATGCACGTCTCTATCTGTATGAGCGACGAGAGGTCGTGCTTGAGCAGGGCCACCTCGTTCAGGGCGAAGGGGTAGCCCGCCAGGGGCTCACCGCTCTTCTCCACCTGCAGGACGGTGCGGGGCTCGACGGTATAGTCGCCGCGCCAAACCGCTTCAAGGGCCTCGTCGATGTCGTCGGGCGAAACGTCGGCCAAAAAGCCCAGACGCCCCGTGTTGACACCCAGGATGGGCACCTGACGACAGCCCACCTGGGCAGCCGTCGTGAGGAAGGTGCCGTCGCCACCAATGGAGATGACCAGGTCGGCCTCGAGCTCGCCGACGGCAAACATGCTGGCGTAGGACACGTCAATGTCGAGATTGTCGGTCAGAAAACGGCCGAACGTCTGCTCGACACACACATCGGCACCAAGGCGGCGCAGACAGTCCACCACCTGGCGGACATACAGGTTCTTCTTAACCTGATAGACGTTTCCGAAGAGGGCGATACGCATGGCAGATGAAGAGATTTAGGATAAATTAGCAGACTGCGAAGCGGTAAGACCGTTCAGACTGCGAAGAAATTCGTACTTTTGCATTTGTTAACCGTGCGGCAGGTCAGACTCCCATCAGGAGGGGGCAGAGACCTGCCGCACGCCGTGACATTTGGCGAGCACGGGCGCGCCATGTCTGCGGCACAGGCAAAAATAGCGTTTTTCTTTGTAACCATCGTGGTGGCGGGGCAGATATTTGGCCATACAGGGCCTCACTGTCTGCACGGCCGCCCCCATTCCTCCATTGCGATATGACCAAGCTGAGTGTGAACATCAACAAAATTGCCACCCTGCGCAACGCACGCGGCGCCAACAACCCCTGCGTCACCACCGTCGCCACCGACTGCGAGCGCTTCGGCGCACAGGGCATCACCGTCCACCCGCGTCCCGACGAGCGCCACATCCGACGCCAGGACGTGCGCGACCTGAGCGGCATACTCACCACCGAGTTTAACATCGAGGGCTATCCCTCGCCCGACTTCTGCCGCCTGGTGCTCGAGGTGCGCCCCACACAGGTGACCCTCGTGCCCGACGCCCCCGGACAACTCACGTCAAACCACGGCTGGGATGCCGAGCACCACGGCGACTTCCTGAGCCAGGTCATCGCCCCCTTCCGGCAAGCGGGCATACGCACCTCCGTCTTCATCGACGCCGACCCGCGACAGGCTCGCGCCGCCGCCGAAGCCGGTGCCGACCGCATCGAGATGTACACCGAGCCCTATGCTGCCCAGTATGCCGCCGACCGTGAGGCCGCCATCGCCCCTTTCATCGAGACAGCGGCGGCCAGCCGAGCCCTCGGACTGGGCGTCAACGCAGGCCACGACCTGAGCCTGGAAAACATCGGGTGGTTCCACCATTGCATCCCCACCGTCGATGAGGTAAGCATCGGCCACGCCCTGATATGCGAAGCCCTCTACCTGGGACTCGAAGAGACCATACGACGCTACCGTAGCCTTCTGGCATAAACCGAAGCCGAAGGCTGCACGCCACCATGCCAACAACACAAAAGCAAACAGACAGACCATAACTTAACACCAAAACCAAACCATTGTCCTACGTCCGCCCCGCCGCATATCGGCCAACTGCAGGGGTTCGCATAGACCTGCAGGCTCCGAACCAGCAGCGAAGGGACGGACGCAGGACACAGTATGCCAAACCACTATGTTACACGTCATCCTTGCAGACGGATTTGAAGAAATCGAAGCTTTTACTACCATCGACATCCTGCGCCGCTGCGGCATCAGCGTCACTACGGTGAGCATCACAGGCAAACGCGTGGTCACCGGTGCCCACAACATCCGCATCATGGCCGACGGCCTCTTCCGCCAGTCGGCCGTGACCAGCAGCGAGTGCATCATCCTGCCGGGCGGTATGCCTGGCGTCATCAACCTCTATGCCTGCGAAGGCTTGAAGAAGGTGCTGCGCTCACATGTGTCGCACGGCCGACTGACGGCCGCCATCTGTGCTGCCCCCATAGTGCTGGGACGCCTAAACCTGCTCAACAACCACCGCGTCACATGCTACCCCGGCTGTGAGAACGACCTGTATGGCGCCAAATACACGGGTGCCACCGTCGAGGCCGACGCCACCTTCATCACCGCCAACGGCCCCGGCGCCGCCATGGCTTTCGCCTTTGCCATAACCCGGCGCTTCGCCACACCCAGCGTGATTAAGCGCGTCAAAGATGCGCTGCAACTGCCCAACCCCGCACAGCAGGGCCTCTGAACACAACGGCTCATCACGCCATAACCTCCTCATGTCGCCATGCCGTCACTGCTGGACCAGAACATCAAGTACCTCAAGGGCGTAGGCCCCGTGCGGGCCGCCATGCTGGGCGAGGAGCTCCAAATCTTCACCCTGGGCGACCTGCTGCACACCTTCCCCTACAAGTATGTGGACCGCACGATGGTGCACACCATCGCTGGCTTGAGCGAAGACATGCCCCACGTCCAGTTGGTGGGCTCTATCTTGAGCCTGCAGAAGGTGGGCGAGGGCCGCTCACGCCGCCTGCAGGCCATGTTTACGGACGGCACGGGCTACATCGAACTGGTATGGTTCAACGCCATACGCCAGGTGGAGAGCCACCTCAAGGTGCACACGCCCTACCTGCTCTTCGGCAAGCCCACAGCCTACAACGGCCGCCTGAAGATCGTTCACCCGGAGATGGACCTGCTCAAAGAGGGCTCCTCACCGGTCCCCACTGCGCCAGCAGCGGCACAGCCCTCCTTCTTTGGCACGCCACTGACGCCAGCCACAGCCCCTGACGCCAGCCCACTGGCAGAGAGCGCTAAAGGGCAGACGTTGGATCAAGCGCTGCTGCTGCGGCCCTACTACCACACCACCGAGCGGATGAAACGTGCATTCTTCACCTCGCAGGTGCTGTCGGACCTCATGCGCAACGCCTTCGCCCTCATCGGCAACCGCCTGGACGAGACCTTGCCCCAATACATCAGGCAGGCCTACCACCTCATCCCTCTGGCCGACGCCCTACAGCAGGCCCACTTCCCACCGTCGGCCGAGGCACTGCCCGCCGCCCGCCGCCGACTGAAGTTTGACGAACTCTTCTTCCTCCAACTCTCCATCCTGCGCACGGCACGCCAGCGACAGGAAGCCCGCAACGACTTCATCGTGAGTCATGTGGGCCCCCTGTTCCACCGCTTCTACGCCGAATGCCTGCCCTTCCCCCTGACCGACGCCCAAAAACGTGTGGTACGCGAGATAAGGGCCGACCTGCGCACGGGACGGCAGATGAACCGCCTGGTACAGGGCGACGTGGGGTCGGGCAAGACCATCGTCGCCATCATGGCGGCACTGCTCCTCATTGACGCTGGCTATCAGGTGTGCATCATGGCGCCGACCGAAATACTCGCCGCACAACACTACGCCTCGGTGAGCCGCCTGCTCGCTCCCCTGGGCCTCCACTGTGCCCTGCTCATGGGCAGCCTGCGCAGCCGCCAACGCCGTGAGGTGCTCGAAAGCACACGCCGTGGCGAGGTGAATCTGCTGGTGGGCACACACGCCCTCATCGAGCCCGACGTGGTCTTCCACAACTTGGGCATGGCCATCATCGACGAACAGCACCGCTTTGGCGTCAGGCAACGCGCCGCACTATGGGAGAAGAACGTACGCCCGCCACACGTCCTCGTGATGACGGCCACACCCATACCGCGCACGCTGGCCATGACGGTCTATGGCGACCTGGCGCTCTCCGTCATAGACCAACTGCCACCGGGACGCAAACCTGTCGTCACGCTCCACCGCACGGAGCGCACGGCCTACGATGTCAACGCCCTCGTCAACCGCGAACTGGCTGCCGGACGACAGGTATATATCGTACACCCCCTCATCGAGGAAAACGAAAAGATGGCCCTGCGCGACCTCGAAACGGGCTACCGCCAGGTGCTCGACACCTACCCCAATTATCCCGCCGCCAAGCTCCACGGCCGCATGAAGGCGGACGAGAAGGAGGCCGCCGTGGCGGGTTTCGTGGCGGGGACGACGCGCATCCTCG
>CAMGHE010000100.1 GCA_946055775.1 uncultured Bacteroidales bacterium | reverse complement strand
GAGGGTGTATCAAAATTGCCCCTCAAAATATGCTGTTAATACTTAAAGCAAGGCCCCGACTTTCTCAAGTCAGGGCTTTGCTATATCACAAAGATTTTGTATCTTTGTGATATACAATGAATAAAGATATCAAAGGTGCACTTTAGAGAATATAATCCCAACCAACTAATCCTTTTTCCGCAGCGTATCGATGAAGATATAGCGGAAAATGCCCCCGTGCGCCTTGTCAGCGCAATGGTTGATGCTCTCAAACTCGAGGATTTCAAGAAACTTTATAGGGAGCGCGGCCGCAGTCCTTATCACCCCAAGATGATGCTCAAGGCAATCATCTATGGCTACATGAACAACCTGTATTCCTGCCGAAAGATAGAGGAGGCCTTGAAACGAGATATCCACTTTATTTGGCTTGCAGGGTACGAGAAGCCCGACTTCAACACGATTAACCGCTTCCGCAACCGGGTCAAGGAAGATATCAATCGTGTATTCACCGAATTGGTGCTGTGGCTTGCCCAGAGTGGATATATCACGCTGGACGTGGAGTATATCGACGGCACCAAGATTGAGTCCAAGGCCAACAAATTTACTTTTGTATGGCGCAAGTCCACGGAAAGTAACCGGGACAGACTTATGCGCAAGATAAAGGCTCTCCTTCAGCAGATAGATGAATCCATCGCACAGGAGAACGCCGAGCAGGAGGGAGGGCAAACTTTTACACCCTCGGACCTGAGAAACATTGCCGCAAACTGGAAACGCCACCTCGAGGAAGACCCTGCCCCCAAGACCGAGGAAGAGAAGAAGCAGCGTAAAGAGCACCGGAAGAAGATCAAGCAGCTCGAGGCACATGCCGACAAACTGGACGAGTATGATGAGAAACTGCGCATAATGGGCGACCGCAACTCGTATTCCAAGACAGTCCAAGATGCCACGTTCATGCACATGAAGGAAGACGCCATGAACGACGGCATGACAAAGCCCGGATATAACCTGCAGATAGCAACGGAGAACCAGTTCATCGTTGATTTCGGACTCTTCCAAAACCCGGGAGACACATTGACGATGATACCGTTTTACAAATCTTTCCTCAGCCGCTACGGCAAGCTCCCTCAGGTAGGTGTCGCAGACTCCGGGTACGGGTCGGAAGAGAACTACCGCTTCATGGAAGAGGCCGGAATCGAGGCCTTTGTCAAGTACAACTGGTTCCATCGCGAGCAGCGTAAGAACTATGAGCCAGACCCATTCAGTCAGCAAGCATTTTATTATAATGCCAGCGAAGACTACTACGTATGTCCAATGGGGCAGCACATGGAACGCATTGGAACGGTCACCTCACATACCGAAAGCGGGTATGAGACCGAAAGCGTCCGGTACAAAGCACAGCGTTGTGAGGGATGTCCTCTGAGGGGATGCTGCCATAAGGCCCAAGGCGATAGAATCATCGAAGTCAACTACCGTCTGGCGGAATACCGCCGTAAGGCCCGGGAGCGACTGACCTCCGAAGAAGGTCTTGAGCATCGGAAGCGAAGATGCATCGAGCCCGAAGCCGTCTTTGGACAGATAAAATACGATATGGCGTACAAACGGTTCCGTCATGTAGGTCTAGACAAGGTCAAAATGGACTTTGCCTTCTTCGCCATTGGCTTCAATCTAAAGAAGCTGTGCTCCAAAATGGCAAAACAGGCCCGAAACGGGGGAAATACGCCCCAATCAGGTCTGCTTTGCCTTGTTTTTCGGATTATACGCCCCGAGATTCGGATATTTTGGCCAGATTGCCCAAAAATGGCCGCTTGAGCCTCGTCTCTGTCTCGATTGCCACGCACAGTGAGGGTGGACGGAAAAACTGAATTATGATACACCCACCGGGAGCGCAGTTTAGTAGTGCCATGTCCATTGACATGGCCCCGGGAGCGCAGTTTAGTAGGGCCATGTCCATTGACATGGCCCCGGGGCGCAGCTTAGTAGGGCCATGTCCATCGACATGCCACCGGGGGCGCAGTTTAGTAGTGCCATGTCCATTGACATGGCACCGGGGCGCAGCCGCGTTTTTGCGGCAAAGAATAGGTGTCGCGGCCGACGTCGCGACGCGTGCTGAGTGCCACGTCAATGGACATGGCACTACTACGCGGCCTCACCCATTGACGTGCCACTTGCGGCGTAGCCGCGTTTTTTTTTCGGCACAGCGGTCAAAGAGAAGCCTCGCTCTCCAATGGCGGTGAGCGAGGCTTGCTGTGTTATCGGCGCTGACGCGGCGGTCAGTCTTCGATGAGAATCTTGGCGATGGCCTTGCGGATGGTGCCCCGGCCGATGATGGGAGCATGGCCATCCTCGGGCCAGACGATGGCAATCTGTCCGGGGTGGAGCGTGACGTAGGTCTGTGCCGGCTCGGCATAGAGGGCACACTCCTTCTCGGCATCATACGGCTGCGAGAGCGCGGTGCATTCGCCCGTCGGTTTCCAGCCGATGGTCTCGCTGCCTTCGAGGAGGAAGTGGACGTCGATATAGCGGCGGTGCACCTCGATAATCTGCTTGTCGGCCGCGAGGCATTCGGGTGCGCTGTTGTTGATGAATAGGCGGTCGCCGTCTATCGTGATGCGGCCCGTCGGCTCATGCAGCAGGTCGTGGCTACGCATGTAGGCGAAGAGGGTGGGGAAGAGAGGGTGGAGGCCTTCGTAGCGCGAAGCGTCCTCCATGTTGCAGATGACCATGATGGTAGTGTAATTGCGTGGTGTGTGTGGAGAGAGCGTTGGCTTGTGCGTGTGCGCTCCCTTGTTATTCTCCCTCCTTCTCCAGCAGGCGCTGGCAGAGGTTGTAGCCCGTGATCATGAGGCGGGGGATGTGGAAGGGACCCTTGAAGATGTTGCCCTTGGCGTCCTGTGCCACGGTGCCGTCACGGTGCAGGTAGCCGTACCACTCGCCGTACTCGTGGTCGGGGAAGTGGCCGTAGGTCCACTCGCTGATGCGGCGGTGCTGCTCGAGGTAACGCTCCTCGCCCGTCATGAGGTAGGCGTAGAGCGTGGCGATGATGGTCTCGCACTGCGGCCACCAGAACTTCATGTCCTGCGAGTAGTCCTGATTGGGGAAGCCCTTGCAGTCGCGGAAGTTGATGATGCCGCCATACTGCTCGTCCCATCCCCACTGCCACGACCAGTCGAAGATCTGCAGCGCCAGGTCCTCTACGGCCTTGTCGCCGCCGCGGTGGGCCGCCACGTCGAGGAGGAACCACGCCGTCTCGATGCAGTGGCCGGGGTTGATGGTGCGGCCGCCGCAGGTGTCGATAAACTCGCCGTTGGGGCCCACCGTCTCGAGCAGGGCCTTGTATTCGGGGTGGATGAAGTAGCGGCGCAGGGCGTCGATCGACTTGTCAATCTGTGCGTCCAGTTCGGGGTGGTCGATGACCTTCTTGAGGCGCAGCGCCACGTTGATGAATATCATCGTGATGGAGTGGCCCTGACATTCCTGTGCCGGCAGGTACTTGGGCGGCAGCATGGCGGGGTCGTCCATGAAGCGGCGCATGGAGAGGAAAATTTCCAGCGCGCGGTCGGCCCAGTGCTTGTCGCCCGTGGCGCGGGCATACTCGGCCATGGCGATGGCTGCGAAGCTTTCGCTGAACATGTAGCGGCGCATACGCAGCGGCGTGCCGTCGGCCATCACCTCGAAGTACATGCGGCCACGCTCGTCGAAGCAGTGCTTCTCAATAAACTCGAGCGTCAGGCGTGCGGCTTCGAGGTATTCCGGGCGCTGCTCCACCTCGCAGTAGGCATGGGCGCAGATGAAGGCGAAGCGGCCCTGGAACCATACCGACTTGGTCGGGTCCATGAGCGTGCCCTTGCGGTCCAGACAGGTATAGACGCCGCCGTTGACGCGGTCCAGGCCGTGCTCCAGCCAGAAGGGCATGATGTTGTTCACCAGGTCCGAGCGGTAGAGTTCGGCCCAGTGGCGCAGGTAGGTTTTCTTGTCGGCAATCATGGCTGTGCAGAGATTAGAAGATGTTGCAGCGGTTGAAGAAGTCGATGGCTTCGAGTTCGGCCTTCATGGCCTTCTCCTCGTCGTCGGTGAGCGTGCGGAAGGGCGTGCGGTTGGGACCGAGGTCCAGGCCGATGAGTTTCATGATGCGCTTGCCGCCCATGATGTTTCCGCGGAAGTGGCAGATGACGTTGATGACCTCCTGGGCGAAGTTTTGCAGTTCGCGGGCCTTCTCCACGTCTCCCGCCTTCCAGGCGTCGATGATGCCCGTCAGGCAGCGGCCGTTATAGTTGGTGGTGCCGCCGATGCCGCCCTGTGCGCCGCCCATGACCAGCGACGAGAGGATGGTCTCGTCCTGTCCGTGGAGCATGTCATACTTGCCATCCTTGTAGAGGCGGCACTGGTTGTACTCGTACAGGCTCTCGAAGGTATATTTGATGCCGGCGAAGTTGGGGATGCGTCCATCGACGGCGCGGAGCAGGTCGAGCATGGGCAGGAAGGCGCCGTTGAAGGCCGGGATGTGGTAGTAGTAGAACGGCAGGTTGGGGGCCGCCGAGGCAATCTGCTCGCAGTAGGCCACCAGTTCCTCGATGCGTCCCACCTTGGGGAAGGGCGGTGCCATAGCCCCTGTGCCCCAGGCGCCGATGCTCTGGGCGTGTTCGGCCAGCATGCGGCTCGACTTGAGGCAGCAACTGCCCACGTGTACGATGACCTTGAAACCCTCAGGCACGGCAGCCATCCAGGCTTCGGCCAGTTTCATGCGCTCCTCGTCGGTGAGCATGTAGCCTTCGCCCGACGAGCCGTTGATAAAGACGCCCTTCAGGCCGTTCTTGGCCAACATGCGGGCATATTCGGGAATGGGGGCATAGTTCACTTCGCCGTCAGCGTGGAAGGGTGTGAACGGCGCGTCAATCAGACCGATAATTTTTTCCATAGCAGAGAGTGTAGTAATAGGGTTAGAAGTACTTCATGAGAAAGGAAAAGGGCCTCTGCCTTGCCCGTATGGTAGTGGCAAGGCAGAAGCCCAGAGTATGTGTGTGGTGTCAGACGCCAGCCAGTTCGATCACGCGCTTGACGGCCTCTTCCAGCTGTGCAGCGTCCTTGCCGCCTGCTGTGGCGAAGTGGGGTGCGCCACCGCCGCCGCCCTTGATCAGGCGTGCTGCCTCGCGCACCAGGTTGCCGGCGTGCAGGCCGCGGCCCTCCACCAGATTTTTGCTGATCATCACGGTGAGGAGCGGTTTGTTGCCATTGGTACTACCGATGACGCAGAGCATGTTTTCGGGCAGCTGGGCGGCAATCTGGAAGGCCAGGTCCTTGATGCTGTCGGGTGCCGATTCGCCGGGGATGACCGCCTGTACCAGTTTGATGCCGTTGACGTCGCGGGCGTTAGCCACGAGGCGTTCGCGCAGGGCCTTGATTTGCTCTTTGACGTAGCCCTCGACCTGCTTTTTCAGTCCATCGTTGTCCTCGATGGTCTTGCGGATAGCCGCTGTGAGGTCTTTGGCGTTGTTGAAGAAGGCGCGCAGGCTGTTGAGGATGTCTTCGGTGTCGTAGGTGCGCTCTTCGGCGACGCGGCCAGTGACGGCCTCGATGCGGCGCACGCCGGCAGCCACGCTGCTCTCCGAGACGATGCGGAAGAGGCCCAGACGGCCCGTGCTCTTGGCGTGGCAGCCGCCGCAGAACTCAACGCTCTGGCCAAACTGCACCACGCGGACGCGGTCGCCATACTTCTCGCCGAAGAGGGCGATGGCGCCCATTTCGCGAGCCTTGTCGAGGGGCACGTCGCGATGGTCCTGCAGGGCGATGTCCTCGCGGATGCGGCCGTTGACGATGCGCTCCACCTGGCGCAGTTCTTCGGGTGTCACCTTTTGGAAGTGAGAGAAGTCGAAGCGCAGGTAGTCGGGCGTAACGAGCGAGCCCTTCTGCTCGACGTGGGTGCCCAGCACCTCACGCAGGGCCTGGTCCAGCAGGTGTGTGGCGGTGTGGTTGGCCTCGCTGTCGTGGCGGGCGTCCACATCGACGCAGGCCATAAACTCGGCCTCGGGGTGGGCCGGCAGTGCCTTGCACAGGTGGATGGGCAGGTTATTTTCGCGCTTGGTGTCAAAGATTTCGATGGTCTCGTCCTCGTTGCAGATGACGCCGCGGTCGCCCAGCTGTCCGCCCATTTCGGCGTAGAACGGCGTGGTGTCGAGAACCAGTTCGTAGAACGTCTGCTTCTTCTGCTGTACACGGCGGTAGCGCAGGATGTGGCAGGTGTGCTCCGTCGTGTCCCATCCTTTGAAGGTGGTCTCGCCCTCGCGCACCGTCACCCAGTCGTCCGTCTCGACGGCGGCAGCGTTGCGTGCGCGTTCCTTCTGCTTCTGCATCTCGGTCTGGAAGGTGGCCTCATCCACCTTCAGACCCTGCTCGGCGCAGATGAGCTGCGTCAGGTCAAGCGGGAAACCGTAGGTGTCGAACAGGGTGAAGGCGCGCTCGCCGCTGACGGTGTCGCTGCCGGCCTGTTTCGTCTCGGCGATGACCGTTTCGAGCAGGCTGATACCCGTTGAGAGGGTGCGCAGGAACGAGTCTTCCTCCTCTTTCATCACGCGGATGATGAGGTCCTTCTGTGCCACCAGTTCGGGGTAGGCTTCGCCCATCTCCTTGACCAGCGTGGGCACCAGCAGATAGATGAAGGCTTCGCGGCGACCCAGGAAGGTGTAGGCGTAGCGCACGGCACGGCGCAGGATGCGGCGGATGACATAGCCCGCCTTGGCGTTGGACGGCAACTGGCCGTCGGCGATGCTGAAGGCCACGGCGCGCAGGTGGTCGGCCACGACGCGCATAGCCACATCAACGGGCTCGTCCTTGCCGTAGGTGAAGCCCGAGAGTTCCTCAATCTTGCGGATGATGGGCTGGAAGACGTCCGTGTCGTAGTTCGACTGCTTGCCCTGCAGGGCGCGCACCAAGCGTTCGAAGCCCATACCCGTGTCGATGACGTTCATCGACAGCGGCTCGAGCGACTGGTCCGCCTTGCGGTTGAACTGCATGAAGACGATGTTCCATATCTCGATGACCTGCGGGTCGTCCTTGTTGACCAGTTCGCGGCCGGGCACCTTGGCCTTCTCCTCGGCGCTGCGCGAGTCGAGATGAATCTCCGAGCAGGGGCCGCAGGGGCCCGTGTCGCCCATTTCCCAGAAGTTGTCGTGCTTGTTGCCGTTGATGATGTGGTCGGCGGGCAGGTGCTTGAGCCAGATGGCGGCAGCTTCGTCGTCGCGGCTCAGGCCCTCTTCGGCCGAGCCCTCGAAGACGGTGGCGTAGAGGTTGGCGGGGTCGAGGCCCAGCACGTCAACCAGGTATTCCCATGCCATGTCGATGGCGCCCTCCTTGAAGTAGTCGCCGAAGCTCCAGTTGCCGAGCATCTCAAACATGGTGTGGTGGTAGGTGTCGTGTCCCACCTCTTCCAGGTCGTTATGTTTGCCGCTGACGCGCAGGCATTTCTGCGAGTCGGCGCGGCGGCGCGGTTCGGGGTCGCGGGTGCCCAGGATGATGTCCTTCCACTGGTTCAT
Organism: uncultured Bacteroidales bacterium; assembly: GCA_946055775.1. Lineage (GTDB taxonomy): Bacteria > Bacteroidota > Bacteroidia > Bacteroidales > Bacteroidaceae > Alloprevotella. The sequence continues at coordinate 225 of CAMGHE010000100.1, read as the reverse complement.
GCCGGCGTTGGTAAACATCAGCGTGGGGTCGTCCTTGATGACCATCGGTGCCGAGGGCACGATGGCGTGGCCTTTCGACTCGAAAAACTTCTTGTACGAGTCGCGGATTTCGTTGGCTGTCATGTATGTGTACGTGTTTTGATTGTTGTCTGTTTGGTGGCCTCCCCTCCTTCCGGACGGTCCGGCCGTTGCGGCGACAAAGTTACGAAAAACGCGCCGAACGGC
>CAMGHE010000099.1 GCA_946055775.1 uncultured Bacteroidales bacterium | reverse complement strand
GCAGGAACATGCAGACGTAGTCGAGCAGGGTCTGCACACCCTTGTTCTTGAACGACGAGCCGCAGGTCATGGGCACGAGGTTCAGGGCCAGGGTGCCCTTGCGGATAGCAGCGATGATTTCCTCTTCGGTCAGGCTTTCGGGGTCCTCGAAGTATTTTTCCATAAGGGCCTCGTCCTGCTCGGCAGCGAGTTCGATCATCTTGCCGCGCCACTCTTCGGCTTCGTCCTTGAGGTTGGCGGGGATTTCTTCTACGTCGTATTCGGCACCCATGGTCTCGTCGTGCCAAAGGATGGCCTTCATGCGGATGAGGTCAACGATGCCCTTGAAGTTTTCCTCTGCGCCGATGGGAATAGCCACGGGGCAGGGGGTAGCACCGAGGACGTCCTTCATCTGACGTACCACTTCGAAGAAGTCGGCACCCGAGCGGTCCATCTTGTTGACGTAGCCGATACGAGGTACGTTATACTTGTCAGCCTGGCGCCATACCGTTTCCGACTGGGGCTCTACGCCACCTACGGCGCAGTAGGTAGCCACGGCGCCGTCGAGTACGCGGAGCGAGCGCTCTACCTCAGCGGTGAAATCGACGTGTCCCGGAGTGTCAATCAGATTGAACTTATACTTGTTGCCGTTGTAGTTCCAGTAGGCCGTGGTAGCAGCGGAGGTGATGGTGATACCGCGTTCCTGCTCCTGGGCCATCCAGTCCATGGTAGCGCCGCCGTCGTGAACTTCACCAATCTTGTGCGTCTTACCCGTGTAGAACAGGATACGCTCCGAAGTGGTGGTCTTACCGGCATCGATGTGGGCCATGATACCGATGTTGCGCGTCAAATGTAAATCTTGCTTTGCCATTGTTGTGTGTCAGGGATAACGTGATGGTAAAGTATTAGAAGCGGAAGTGGGCGAAGGCGCGGTTGGCCTCAGCCATGCGGTGCATGTCTTCCTTGCGCTTGAAGGCGCCACCCTGCTCGTTGAAGGCGTCCATGATTTCGGCTGCGAGTTTGTCGGCCATGGTCTTGCCGCCGCGCTTGCGGGCGTAGCTGATCATGTTCTTCATCGATACAGACTCTTTGCGGTCGGGGCGAATTTCGGTGGGCACCTGGAAGGTGGCACCGCCGATGCGGCGGCTCTTCACCTCTACCTGCGGCGTGATCTTGTCGAGGGCGGTCTTCCAGATTTCGAGGGCCGACTTCTCCTGGTCCTTCATCTTTTCGCCGACGATTTCGAGCGACTTGTAGAAGATTTCGTAGGAGATGCTCTTCTTGCCATCGTACATCAGGTGGTTAACGAACTTGGAGACCTTTTGGTCGCCGTACACGGGATCGGGAAGGATCACGCGCTTCTTAGGCTTAGCTTTTCTCATTGTGTGTGGAGTTGATTTGGTGTTAGGGGCTGCAAAAGCACTTCAACGCTCCCGTTGGAGCATTTACTCAGCCTTCTGCAAACCAACCTTTGTTTGAGTGTGGTGTTTACTTCTTACCGGCTTTGGGACGCTTGGCGCCGTACTTTGAACGGCGCTGGGTGCGGTTGGCTACGCCGGCGGTATCGAGCGTACCGCGAACGATGTGGTAGCGCACACCGGGGAGGTCCTTCACACGGCCGCCGCGTACCAGAACGATGGAGTGTTCCTGCAGGTTGTGGCCTTCGCCGGGGATGTAGGAGTTTACCTCCTTCGAGTTGGTGAGGCGTACACGGGCCACCTTACGCATAGCAGAGTTAGGCTTCTTGGGAGTGGTAGTGTAAACGCGCACACAAACGCCGCGGCGCTGAGGGCAGGAGTCGAGGGCGGGCGACTTGCTCTTGTCGGCCGCTACGCTTCTACCCTTACGTACTAATTGTTGAATGGTAGGCATTAGTTTGAATTTTAATTTGTTATATGTTGTATTTTCTTTTTTCTTGCTTTTGGCGTAGGTGTACAATACGCCTTCGGGCTGCAAAGTTACGTCTTTTCGGGGAAATGAGCAAACTTACAACAAGTTAAAATTCTCTATTCTTTCCGCCATGCTGCTATAGCATCTCAGTGTAGCTATTGCTTTCGTCTTGGCGGGCACTCTCGGTGGGTGTGGTTTTGCCATTTTCGATGATGATGACGCGGGCATCGGGGAAGAGGGTCGTGACGTCTCTGTCGTGGCTGACCATGATGATGGTGCAGCGTCGGCATTCGTGCTGTATGAAGGTGTAGAGGTCGTGTCGGCTGACGCTGTCGAGGTGTGTGTCGGGCTCGTCGAGGAGCAGGATATCGGGACCTCCAGCCAGGGCGCGTGCCAGCAGGACGCGCTGCCACTGCCCGCCGCTGAGGCTGGCGATGGGGCGGTCGGCCAGGGCGGTGATGTGCAGGCGGTCCATCAGGGCAGTGGCGCGGGCCTTGTCGGACGCCGATGGGCGCTGCCAGAGGCGCCGGCCTTCCAGCAGTCCGCCCATGACGGCCTGACTGACGGTGACGGGGAAGTCGCGGTCGATGCTGCGATACTGCGGCAAGTAGCCTATGCGCAGCCCCTCCTGCCGGTCTATGTGACCCCCAGCAGGGCGCACCAGGCCGGCGATGAGACGCAGCAGGGTGGTCTTGCCGCCGCCGTTGGGACCGCGCAGGATGACCATTTCGCCCTGTCGTATGTCGAGCCGGATGTGGTCGAGCACGCGGCGCTGTCCGTAGCAGGCCGAGACGTTGTTGAGGGAGATGAGGGCGTCGGTCATGGGTTGAGGCTCTGTGCGATGCGCGTCAATTCGTCGTGTATGTCGCGCGCCAGCGGGTTAATCTCTACGATGCGGCAGCCCGTCTCGCGGGCTACGGCTTCGGCGCTGCTTCTGGCGTGCCCCTTCTGAATGAAGACGACGCGCACGCCCTTGTCGCGGCACAAGCCGATGACGTCGGCCATGCGTGCCGGCGAGGCGTCCTTGCCCTCATGCTGGATGGCAATCTGGGTGAGGCCGTAGTCGCGGGCGAGGTAGGCCAGGGCTGGGTGGTAGATGGCGAAGGCGCGGCAGGGAATGCTGTCGAGCAGGTTGTGCAGGTGGGCGTCGAGACTGTCCACCTTGGCATCGTAAGCCTGCAGGCGTTCGGTATAGACGGTGGCCTTGGTGCTGTCCAGGTCGGTGAGCGCCTGACAGATGTTTGCCGCCATACACTTGAGGTTGGCCGGCGAGAGCCACAGGTGCGGGTCGCCGTGTATCTCGCCGCAGTGGGTGTCGCCGTGCAACTGGTGCAGGCCGCGTGCCGTCTCGATGCGGTGCACGTCGGGCGCCGCCTGTGTAATCTTGTTGAGTTGTGTATGCTCGAAGCCCAGACTGCCTACGGTGAGCAGGGCCCGGCTCTGGCTCAGGTCGGCCAGTTGGCGCGGCGTGAGTTGGTACGTCTCCGGACTGCTCCCTTCGGGGGTGAGAATGACGATGTCGTAGTCGTTGCCCGCCACCTGTTCGGTCAGGTAGGCCAGCGGCGCGATGGTGGTCGTGATGACGGGGCGCTGTCCGGCCTGTTCAGGGGCGCAGGCCGTTGTAATCAGGGCGGAGAGGGTGAGTAATAAGGCGTGGAGCTTTTTCATCATGATGCAGAGTGTGGTGCGGCCGCGCGTGCGCGCGTATATATATAAGGTGTGGTGTGGCAGGCCCTATTCCATGGTCAGCAACCATGTGCTGACGATGATTTGGTAGCGGATGTACTTGCCCAGGCCGATGGTGAAGAACGAGAGATAGGGGTTGGTGCGCAGGTAGCCCATGGCCACGGTGATTAGACTTCCCAGCAGCGGAATCCATGCCAGAAGGCCTGCCCATGCGCCGTAGTGGCGCACATAGACCTTGCCGCGGCGCAGTTTGGCTGGTGAGACCTTGGCGTAGCGCGTGATCCACTCCTCCTTGCCCAGAGTCCCTATGGTGTAGTTGACCACGCTGCCCAGGATATTGCCCACTGTGCCCCAGAGCAGCAGGGCCATCGGCGGTGCGCCGGCGCCGAGCAGGCCCAGCATCACCACCTCCGAACTGAAGGGGAAGATGCTGCCCGCCAGGAAGGCCGCGATGAACATGCCCGTGGGGCCGGCCTGTATGAGAAAGTCAATGAACGATTCCATGCAGCAGACAGATTTTGCAGGCGATGGCCGCCGCCGTGGCCGGCAGGCAGACGACGAACCACACCAGGGCGCTCCGGCCCCGCGACAGTGTGAGGTGGTGCGCCGTGAGCGGCGCCGTGGTCACCGCCAGGAGCGGCAGCAGCGCGGCGTGGTGCTGCGGCTGAGCCGCCAGCGCGGCGAGCAGCGTCAGGTGGACCACCGTTAGGGTGTAGAAGTACATGCGCGTGCGTATCTTGTCGTTGTACGCCGTGCGCAGGGTATGGATGATGGCCGGCACGCTGAGCCAGACGATGAGCGCCGTGCCGGCGATGGCAGCCGTGTCCAGACTGTCGTAGGCTGGGGCGGCGAAGGTCATGCTGTCCACCCACTTGGCAGCCATGGTCGTGGCGGTGCCCTGCCATACGCCCCATGCGGCGACAATCCAGTAGGGCGTGGCCAGGCCGAAGAGGAAGGCGAAGAAGTGGCGTGCGCTCAGGGTGCGCAGGAAGATGCCCATCACAGCCAGCAGTGGCAGAGCCAGCAGAAGCAGCGGTGGCCAGGCCAGACTGCCCGCAGCCAAAAACAGGCCGGTGCGACAGACCGTGCCCGGCTGCTGCCCCGACTGATAGGCCGCAAAGAGCGGGAAGAGCATGACGGTGAGGGCTGCTGCCGGTACGATTGCCGTCAGCGAGAGCGGCACAGGCAACGCCGTCGTCACCATCATGAACGCCGTGCCGACCATGCGCGAGCGGACGCGCAGCAGGGCGTAGCGGGCGTTGAGCTCGACCATGAGGTAGGTCATGGCGGCCACTATGGCTACCGTACCCCAACCCTCGCCCGTCGTGTTTAGGACAAGAGCCCAGATGACGCCGCAGATGATGGCGGCGACGGGTAGGGTGGCTGTGCTGGTGGTGATGCGGCTGCGTAGGTTGCTTTCGCGCATGCTTGGTGCAGGTTGTTGGGTGTGTTGGTCTGTCGGTGGGCGGCCCTTGTGTGCCGCGGCGAGCGCAGGAGGAAAGAGAGGGTGGGGGGAGAAGGCATAGGGGATGCGCTGCCCATCGTTGCGGCAGGCCACGAGGTGCGGCCGGCTGTGCGATGCGCGGCGCACCCCCTACAGACTCGTCAGTCGGGCGTCAAAGGTCGGCGCCGATGTCCGAGCGGAAGTATTTCTTCTCGAAGGCAATCTGCTTGGCGCCCGCCATCGACTTGGCCAGCGCCTCGGCCTTGTCGGCACCGTAGGAACTGACGGCGATGACGCGGCCGCCGGCCGTCACCAGCCTGCCGTCCTTAATGGCCGTGCCGGCGTGGAACACCACGCTGCCCTCCACCTCGGCGCCCGTGATGGGGTAGCCCTTGTCGTAGTGACCGGGGTAGCCGCCCGACACGCACATCACGCAGACGGCGGCACGCGGGTCGGTCTCGACGGTGCACCGGTCGAGCGTGCCCTTGGCGATGCCCTCGAAGAGCGTGACGATGTCGCTCTTGAGGCGGAGCATCACTGTCTCCGTTTCGGGGTCGCCCATGCGGCAGTTGTACTCGATGACCTTCGGCTGTCCGTCGCAGTTGATCAGGCCGAAGAAGATGAAGCCTTTGTAGTCGATGCCCTCGGCGGCCAGTCCTTCCACCGTGGGGCGGACAATCTCGTCCTCGACCTTCTTCATCCATGCCTTGTCGGCAAAGGGTACAGGCGATACCGAGCCCATGCCGCCGGTGTTCAGACCGGTGTCGCCCTCGCCGATGCGCTTATAGTCTTTGGCTTCGGGCAGCAGGACGTAGTGCTTGCCGTCGGTCATGGCGAAGACCGAGCACTCGATACCGCTGAGGAACTCCTCGATGACCACGCGCGACGAGGCGTTGCCGAACATGCCGCCCAGCATACTGCGCAGTTCGCTCTGCGCCTCTTCAAGGGTGGGGACGATGAGCACGCCCTTGCCGGCGCAGAGGCCGTCGGCCTTGAGGACATAGGGGGCCTTGAGCGTGGCGAGGTAGGCGCAGCCCTCTTCGACGTGCTCGCCGTCGAAGGTCTCGTAGGCCGCGGTGGGGATGTGGTGGCGCTTCATGAACGCCTTGGCGAAGTCTTTCGAGCCCTCGAGCACGGCGCCGGCCTTCGACGGACCGATGACGGCGATATGGGCCAGTTCGGGCGTCTGCCGGAAGTGGTCGTAGATGCCCTTCACCAGCGGGTCTTCGGGGCCGACGACTACCATCTCGACGCCCTGCTCCAGGGCGAAGCGGCCGATGGCGTCGAAGTCGGTGGCGCTGAGGGCCACGTTGGTGCCCACCTGTGCCGTACCGGCGTTGCCGGGGGCGATGAACAGTTGCTCTACTTGAGGACTCTGGGCTATTTTCCATGCCAGGGCGTGCTCGCGGCCGCCGCTGCCGAGAAGGAGTATCTTCATAATGTCTGTGCGTTTGTGGGGTTTGGTGCAAAGTTAACGCTTTCCTTACACCCGACCAAGAGGCTGCGGCCTTTGCTTGTCTGCCGCCTTGGACATGACGCAGGACATGACGCAGCGAGGCCACGCTGCCTGCCGGGGTGGGGCAGGGGCGTGGCCTCTTGAGCGATGTGTGTATGTGGGCTTACTTCAGCGTGGCTTTGAAGGTGGCCTTCTGTCCGTCGGCCGTTTCGGCTTCCACCACGACGTTCTGTCCGCAGGCTTTGCCGAGGGTCAGCACGTTGCCGCGTGCACTCTTGACCAGACGGCCCTGCAGGTCATAGACCTTGACCTGAGCCACGTTGCCCGCGAGGGTCAGCGTGCGGCCGTTGACGCTCAGGTTGATGCCCTCGGTGGCGGCAGCGGCGATGCCGGTGGGGATGTAGCTGCCGTCGAAGTCGAAGACGGTGACGGCGCCCTTCTGTGCGGGCAGCGTGATGACGTCGGCACCGGCGCCTTCAGCATCCGTCCGGAGCACGCCGTTGACATACTGCTTGGCGGCGGCGATGCCCTTGTAGGCGATGGTGCCCGGCTGTCCCTGATTGTTGACCACGGTGACGCGGGTGGCCTTGCCTTCCTTCCAGGCGATATCTACGGTGAAGTCGGAGACGGCCTTGAGGCCCGTCACAGAACCTTCTTTCCATACCGACGGCAGGGCGGGGAGCACCTGGATGGTGTCGGTATGGCTCTGCATGAGCATTTCGGCGATGCCGGCGCAGGCGCCGTAGTTGCCATCGATCTGGAAGGGCGGGTGCGTGTCGTAGAGGTTGTAGTTGATACCGCCGCCGCCGCCGTGTGCCAGGGCGAGGGTCAGAATCTTGTGGGCGTGGTCACCGTCCTGAGCGCGTGCCCAGAGGTTAATCTTCCATCCCATTGACCAGCCCGTCGAGGCGTCGCCGCGCAGCTGCAGCGAGTTGACGGCAGCCTGGAAGTAGGGGCTGGAGGGCGTTACCTGGTTGAAGGGATAGAGGCACATCAGGTGCGACATGTGGCGGTGTCCGTCGGCGCCCGACTTGTAGGTCGAGGTCTTCCATTCGCGCAGAATCTGCGTGCCCGGGGCAATGCCGTTGCGCGTCTTGGCCTGATCGCTGTTGTCCTTGGCCCAGTGGCCGTCGTAGGTCTCGATGGCCAGACCCTTGTCGAGTTTGGCCAGGCGTGTGGTGAGTTTCTCCAGGTCGGCGGCCGAGATTTCGGCGTCGTCGCCAAGGATGTCGATGGCGGCCTTGGTGTTGCTCAGCAGGTCATAGACCAACTGCTGGGCGTGGGCCACGCCGTCCTCCGACGGACCGTGCTCGGGCGAGTATTCCTTGGGGCATACGTAGGTGCCGTCCGAAGCCAGGATGAGGCGGTCGAGCCAGAACTGCGAGGCGCTGAGCATGGCGGGGAAGGCACGCTTGAGGAAGTCGCGGTCGAGGGTGTAGCGGTAGTGCTGCCACAGGTGGGTGCAGTACCAGGCGTTGGCGATGACATAGT
>CAMGHE010000098.1 GCA_946055775.1 uncultured Bacteroidales bacterium | reverse complement strand
TGGCTCTATGTGCGCCGCACCAAGGTCAACCTCATGCGTGTGCTCGACAATATCGCCATCGCCACCCCCATCACCGCCTGCGCCATACGTATGGGCAACCTCATGAACTCCGAGATTGTGGGCAAATATACCGGCTCCGACTTCGGCTTCGTCTTCGCCGCCAACGGCGACACCCTGCCGCGCTATCCCGCCCAGTTCTACGAGGCCATGATGTACCTGCTGCTCTTTTTCGTCGGTCTGTGGCTCTACCGCCGCTTCCGTCAGCGTGTGGGCACGGGCTTCTTCTTCGGCTGGTGTCTGACGTCCATCTTTACCTTCCGCCTGCTCATCGAGTTTATCAAGGAGGTGCAGGAGGGCTGGGAACTGTCCATGGTCCATGCCATCGGCCTCAATCAAGGCCAGATGCTCAGTTTGCCCTTCATCGCCCTGGGCCTCTACTGCCTGCTGGGCGGCAAGTGGTGCCGTCGTTTGGGCGAGCACGACGATACAACCCACTGACACACATACTCTCTCCCGCACAATGATGAATAAGCAAAAAGAAAAGGTCACCGTCGTCAAGGTCGGCGGCAAAATCGTGGAGACCCCCTCGGCCCTTCAGGCCCTCATCACCGCCTTCTCGCAGATGGAGGGGCGCAAGGTCCTGGTGCACGGCGGCGGACGCACCGCCACCGACATGGCCGCCCGTCTGGGCATCGAGACGCAGATGGTCGGCGGCCGCCGCATCACCGACGCCGACATGCTGGCCGTCGTGACGATGGTCTATGGCGGTCTGGTGAACAAGCAGGTGGTGGCCCAATTGCAGGCCGCCGGCGTCAACGCCTTGGGGCTGACCGGCGCCGACATGGACGTGCTGCGCTCCCACCGCCGCCCCGCCGGCGAGGTAGATTATGGCTACGTCGGCGATGTAGATCGTGCCGACGGCGCCCGTCTGCAGATGCTCCTTGAGGGCGGCGTGGTGCCCGTCATGGCACCCCTGACCCATGATGGCCAGGGACAGTTGCTCAACACCAACGCCGACACCATCGCCGCCGAGACGGCGAAGGGCCTGGCGCCCTACTATGATGTCACCCTGGTCTATTGCTTCGAGTTTCCCGGCGTTCTGGCCAATGCCGACGACCCCGCCAGCGTCATCGCCCACATCGGCGAGGCCGACTTCGCCCGCCTCAAGGCCGACGGCACCGTCACGGGCGGCATGATTCCCAAGATAGAAAACTGCCTCTCGGCCGTGCGCGCCGGCGTCGGCCGCGTCATCATCACCCAGGCCGACCATCTGGGCCGGGCCGGCGGCACGGAAATATCCTAAGCATCGTATCACCCTTTCCCCTCTGCGCATGACAAACGCTCTCGAAATCATGGCCCCGGCGGGCTCACGCGAGGCCCTGGCCGCCGCCATACAGGCTGGTGCCGACTCCGTCTATTTCGGCATCGAAGCCCTCAACATGCGGGCCCACTCCGCCAGCCGCTTCACCGTGGCCGACCTGCCCGACATCGTCGCCCGCTGTCAGGCAGCGGGGGTGAAGAGTTACCTCACCGTCAACACCATCATCTACGAGGACGACCTGCCCCTGATGCGCCGCATCTGCGACGCCGCACGGGCCGCCGGCGTCACGGCCATCATCGCCGCCGACGTGGCCGTCCTGGCCTACTGCCACGACATCGGGCAGGAGGTGCACCTGTCCACCCAACTCAACATCTCCAACACCGAGGCCCTGCGCTTCTATGCCCGCTATGCCGACGTCGTGGTGCTGGCGCGCGAACTCAACCTGGACCAGGTGGCGCAGATCCACCGCTGCATCGTCAACGAAAACCTTTGCGGACCCTCCGGCCGCCCCGTGCGCATCGAGATGTTCTGCCACGGCGCCCTGTGCATGGCCGTCAGCGGCAAGTGCTACCTCTCGCTCCACAACCTGGGCCACTCGGCCAACCGCGGCGAGTGTATGCAGGTGTGTCGCCGCAGTTACACCGTGCGCGACCGCGAGACAGGCGTCGAACTCGACGTGGACAACAAGTACATCATGAGTCCGAAGGACCTCAAAACCATCGGTTTCCTGGACCGCATGGTGCAGGCTGGCGTCAGTGTGTTCAAGATAGAGGGGCGCGCCCGTTCGGCCGAATATGTCCACACCGTCGTCAGTTGTTACAGAGAGGCCCTCGCCGCTGTGGCCGACGGCACCTTCTCTCCCGAGCGCGTCAAGGCTTGGGACGAGCGCCTCGGCAGCGTGTTCAACCGCGGCTTCTGGGACGGCTACTACCTGGGGCAGCGCCTGGGCGAATGGAGCGCCACGTATGGGTCGTCGGCTACGGAGCATAAGGAGTATGTGGGCAAGGGCCTGAAATACTTCTCGCGCCTGGGCGTCGGCGAGTTTCTCATCGAGGCGGGCACCATACGCACTGGCGACCGCCTGCTCGTCATCGGACCCACGACGGGCGCCCTCTATGTCACCGCCGCCGAGATGCACTTGGACAGCGGGCCCACCGATGTGGCCCACAAAGGGCAGACCGTGGCCATCAAGGTGGACGCCAAGATACGCCCCTCCGACAAACTCTACCGCATCGTGCCCAACAACCCGCGCTGAGAGCACGCCGCCACACTCCCCCAACCCCTAAACCCTCCCCACCGTGTCCACGCTCCACAACAGCGGCCGACTGACGCGCCGCACCATCGCCATCCTCACGGTCACCGTTGTCACCGTTACGCTGGCCCTGCTCTACTTCATCCCCCGCGAGAGCACCTTCGGCTACGTCTATGAGCAGGGCAAGCCCTGGCGCTACCCGCAACTCATCGCCTCGTACGACTTCGTCATCAACAAGGGTGAGGCCGAGGTGAGCCGTGAGCGGGACAGTGTGCTGGCGGCCTTCCGCCCCTACTACCGTGTCGATTCTACCATCGTCGATTCGCAGATGACACGTCTGAGGGCCGACTTTGAAGGCGGCCGCCTGGCGGGTGTCATGCCCACCCTTCTGCCGCGTATCGTGGACACCTTCCGCAGAATATACGCCCACGGCATCATCGACAGCCACGAACAGCAGACCCTAACGGCTGGCGGCCAGGGCATGGTGCGCCTGGTCAACGATATGCAGACCACGGGATGCAACGTGCAGGATTTCTATACCGAGCGCACAGCCTATGCCCATCTGGCTGAGACCCTCGGCGCCTTCATGTCCGCCGGCGTCCTGCAGGAACTCAACCTCAACCACTACCTCAGCGTCAATGTCCATGCCGACGAGGAGAAGAATAAATCCGAGCTCGAGAGCGAACTGGCCCGCGTGTCGGACAACTGCGGTATGGTGCAGAGCGGACAACTCATCATAGACCGCGGACAGATTGTCGGAGCCGAACACGTCAAAATACTCGACTCGCTCAAGGTGGAGAGCGAGCGCCGACAGAGTCCTACAGCCGACAGTTGGCTCTTCTTCTCTGGCCATCTGGTCTATATCCTGGTGGTTTTGAGCCTACTCATCACCTATCTCAAACTCTTCCGCCGCGACTACCTGGCCTCGCCCCACACCTTTCTCCTGCTCTTCACGCTGGTGACGCTCTTCCCCATCGTCACCTACATCATGGTGGACTACCGCTTCTATAGCGTCTATCTCGTGCCCTACGCCATCCTGCCCATGTTCGTGCGCATCTTCATGGACTCGCGCACGTCGGCCATGGCGCTCTTCGCCTCGTCGCTGCTCTCGGCCGTGGTGCTGCACAGTCCCTTCGAGTTCCTTCTCCAACAGACCATTGTGGGCTTCACCGTCATCTGTATGCTGCGCCAGCTCACCGAGCGCTCCCAACTGCTGCGCACGGGTCTGGCCGCCGTAGCCGTCGGCCTGGTGGTGAGCACCGCCTACGACCTGACGCAGGGCATGGGCACCGAAGCCTTCGACCGCTCGCGCGCCCTGCAGATTGCCGCCAGCGGCCTGCTGCTGCTCTTCGCCTACCCCCTGATGTACCTCGTCGAGCGCATCTTCGGCTTCACCTCCAGCGTGACCCTGGTGGAACTCACCGACATCAACAACCCCCTGCTCCGCCGCATGTCCAAGGAGGCGCAGGGCACGTTCAACCACTCCATGCAGGTGGCCAACCTCGCCGCCGAGGTGGCCGACAAAATCGGCGCCAGTCCCCAACTGGTGCGTACAGGTGCCCTCTACCACGACATCGGCAAGATGCTCAACCCCGCCTTCTTCACCGAAAACCAAAGCGGCGTCAACCCACACGACAGCCTCAGCGAGGAAAACAGCGCTCAGATTATCATCAGCCACGTCACCGACGGCCTGCGTCTGGCCGAGAAGCACCACCTGCCGTCAGTCATACGCGGCTTCATAAGCACACACCATGGTGACGGCTTGGTGAAATACTTCTATATACAGTATGCCAACAAGCATCCCGAAGAAGAGGTGGACAAGGCCCTCTTCTCCTATCCCGGTCCTAAACCCCGTACTCGCGAGGAGGCCGTCCTCATGATGTGCGACAGCGTTGAGGCCGCCTCGCGCAGCCTTAAGGAATATACGGAGGAGAGCATCCAAGCCCTCGTTGACCGCATCGTCGATGCCCAACTCGAGGCGGGCAACTTCCGCGAATGCCCCATCACCTTCCGCGACATCGCCGACGCCAAGCGCACCCTCGTCGATAGCCTCAAGACCATCTACCACACGCGCATCGCCTACCCCGAGATGAAGCGCCCCGAGCCCTCTGCCAAGCAAGTGGTCGATAGTCCTCTGCGCAACCTCTTCGGCGGCACGCACCGCCGCCGCTGACCGCTGGCAGAATAGACAAAGGGTGGGGCAGATTGGTCTTTATGACACGCTGCCCTGCGCTGCATCACGCACGACATACCTCCCCCAAATCTTCATACAAAACAAAACATGCTGACTACGCTATTTCTCGCCACAGCGCTCGCTGCCGCACCCGACAGCACCGCCGTGCGCCCCGACCATGTCAACAATGCCCTGTCGCCGTTCTTTCCCGCCGTATTCAACCAAGACGGCGGCTCCTGCGGCTCGGCCTCGCGCATAGGCTATATGTTCACCCACGAGATGAATGCCTATCGCCACACACCGGCCACCGACGACGAGCACATCTATCCCACCCACTTCACCTGGCTCCTGACCAATAGCCACTCCAGCAAGGACGGCATGGCCGTGGCCAACGGCGTGCCCTCGGCAGCCCTCTACGGCGGCAAAACCTACAGCCGCCTCTATGGTAACCAAGACTGCTCCGCCCCCGACTTCGCCTGGATGCAGGGCTACGACAAATGGTATGCCGCCATGTTCAACCGCATCACGCCGGCCACCTTCTCGCCCTGGGGCGTCGATACGCCCCAGGGACGCAACTATGTCAAAGACTGGCTGTGGAACCACTGCGGCGACACCTCCTATGCCGTGGGCGGCATCGCGGGCATCGGCGTGGCCAGCGCCTGCAAGCAGGACACCATCGCTGCCGACAGCCTGGGCATCAACAGCCGCGCCGGCGTCGTCGGCGCCAAGTATGTCACGCGCTGGGGCGATGGCGTCGATCACGCCCTGACCATCGTGGGCTATGACGACCGCATCCTCTTTGACCTCAACGGCAACGGCATCCTCGGCGAGGAGAGCGAAGACGAGCGCGGCGCATGGATTATCGTCAACTCGTGGGGCAACGGCTGGGCCAACAAAGGCTTCATCTACTGTCCCTATAAATATGGCTTCCCCGTTCGGCAGAACGAGGGCGGTGCGTGGAAGCCCGAGTTCTACCACGTTCGCAAAGACTACCGCCCGCTGCGCACACTCCGCGTCACGATGGACTATTCGCGGCGCAGCGAACTGCTCATGAAGGTGGGCATCAGCGCCGACACCGCCGCCACCGAACCCGAATATACCGTCGAGATGGAGCACTTCAAGCGCGCCGGCGACGGACGCTCGGGAAAGGCCAAGATGGGCATCGAGGCCGCCACGCCCATGCTCGGCCGCTGGGCCGACGGCCGCCTGCACAGCGAGCCGATGGAGTTTGGCTACGACCTGACCGACCTCTCGGCCAACGTCGATTGGCACCGCCCCGTGCGCTACTTCTTCATCATCGAGCGCGACTCCACCGCCATCGGTCAGGGCCGCCTGCGCCAAGCCTCGGTCATCGACTACCAGTTGGACCACCGCGGCATCGAGACGCCCATCCCCGCCAACCTGCGCATCGAGCGCCAGGGCCGCCGCACGATGGTCTCCGCCGTCGTCACGGGCGAGCCCTTCCTGGCTCCCTCGGCCCTGCACCGCACGTCTGACGGCCGTCTGGTCTGGAGCGCCCCCACGGCCACACGCCACACGCCGGCGGGCTATCTCCTGAGCAGTCAGGCGCTGCCCGAACAGCACCCCGCCATGCCCCGCATGCCCCGCCAGATGCCGCGCGACACCGGCAACGCACGCCGCCACGGTGAGCGCCGCCAGCGTCCGCCACGTCAGCGTCCGCAGCGCCGCAATATGCTGCCCGTCAGGACCGTGACCGACACCCTCGACGCCACCGCCACCGTCCTCGCCACGCCGCGCCCCGACTGCGCCTACCGCGTGGCCGCCCTCTACCGCTGCCGCACGGCCGACGGCCGCGACACCCTCGTGGCCTCCACGCCGACAGAATGGGTCGCCGCCCGCCCCGACTCGCTCTACGACCTGCGCACGGCGCGTGCCGACAGTCTGTGGAATGCCCGCTACGCCGCTGAGGCCACGCCGGCTGCCGTCGGCAAGCACGCCGCCGACTTCACCGTCCTGCAGGGCCACGCCCGGGCTGGCGAGCGCCTGACGCTGGCGCCACGTCACCAAGACCCTCGCGCCACCTACACCTGGACGTTCAAGGGGGCCGACCGCAGCGGCGCCCATACCGCCCTGGCCGGCGCCACCTACGAGGAGGCTGGCACCTACCGCACACGCCTCACCGTGACCACGCCCGACGGCAAGCGCCACAGCCGCACCATGCGTCTGCACATCGCACAGTCCGTCCCCCGCGCGGCCTTCACCGCTGAGCGACAGATGCTCTACGTCGGACAGACGGCACGCCTCACCTGCACCAGCCGCTATGCGCCGACCGACCGCCTGTGGATGGCCACGTCGCCCACCGACACCCTCCAGGCCCGCGGCCGCCATGCAGAATGGCGCATCATGCAGCCGGGCGTCTATGACGTCATGCTCGCCGCGTCCAACGATGCCGGCACCGATACCCTGCGGCAGGCCCGCACCCTCGTGGTATGCCAGGCCGACAGCCGCAACGGACTCAACTTCTCGCGTCCCGAAAGCCGCCTCGACACCGACGGCGCTCCCCTCACCCCCGACAGCACCGCCACCATGACCCTGTCGTGGTGGATGCAGACGCTCACCGACGGCCGCTGCGCCGGCATGGGTGGTGCCGACAGCACATGGAGCGTCAGTGCCGACAATGCCGGACGCCTCACCTTCTCGACACGCCGCAACCGCGCCCGCTCGCCCCGCGACTTCGTGCAGCGCACAGGCTGGCACCACTACGCCGTCACCTTCGACCACGGCATCGTCACCTTCTACCGCGATGGCGAGGCCCTCGGCACCGACACCCTGCGCCACCGCACCCTGCTGCCCGCTTTGCCCGCGTTCACCATGGGCGGCAAGCAGCGCCCCGTGGCCGCCGTCATCGACGAGGTATCGCTGTGGAACGCCTGCCTCGGCACCGCCGACCTGCGCCGCTATGCCAACGCCCCCATCGCCGACATCGCCGCTGCGGAACGCGAGCACGGCCTCCTGCTCTACTACAACTTCAACCAGAATGGCGGCGACGTCACCGACCGCACCTCGAACCGCCGCAACGGCCGGCGCACCGACTTTGGTCCCGACGGTGACGCCTGGGGCCTCTCCGAGGGCGTCTTCTCCCTGCCCTGGCCCACAGAGTCTGCCACACGCTAAGCCATATCGAATGAGGGTGTGGGCATCATCTGCATCCAGGCACATCCTCATGGCGCGATGACTGTGCGAAGAGGCGCGATGCAATGGCGTTGAAGCCGTCGGGCTATGGTCTCACAAAAACCGAGAAAAACCCCTTGACGAGGATGGGGGCAGCGCCCTGGCGTTA
>CAMGHE010000097.1 GCA_946055775.1 uncultured Bacteroidales bacterium | reverse complement strand
AATGGCTTCGACTGCCGTCAAATTCCCTCATCCCTGCATAGCTGAGTAGTTACGGCCTAAATTCGAGCCATCGGGCGACTGCAAACACAACCCGAGCGAGTCGAAACACAACCTGGGCGACTGAAAAAACGACTTGGGCGACCGTTTTTTCGGTCGCCCAAGTCGTAAAACTCCCTTTTGGAGCCGAAAAAAGGGCCCCCGCGAGGGCCCTTCGCACTTTGCTAAGCAAAGATACAACAGAAAAAGCCGAAATGCAAATGGCCTTTTTCCGCCAAAATCCCCACACTTGCTATGAAAAGCAGCCAGAGTTTTCATTACGGCAGGGTCCTCTTGTCTTCAGCTGCCCCTAACAGACGACGGGAGCCCTGGCGTCGTTGCGCCAGAGCTCCCGTCCGGGGTTATAGTTCGTTTTCTTGGGTTCTTATTCTTCCCACTCGCTTTCGTCGTTGCTCCAGTTGTCGCTGCTCCAGCCGTTGCGGTCGGAGAGTTGCTCGTTACCGGGCGTACTACCTACAGGAAGCGAGGTGGCAATCATGCCTTCCATCTTGATGTTGAAGGCCTCGGAGCGAGGCGCCGTATAGCATTTCTTGTTCATTGCAATGTCTTTAAGAATGTTATCACTGGGTGACCTTTAGCGGATGACCTTCTTTCCGTCGATGATATACAAGCCTTTCTGTGCCTTCATCACGCGACGGCCGCTCAGGTCGTAGATGGGCTGGTCTGCTTCGCTGTCGGTATCGATGCCGTCGATGCCCGTCACCTCGCCGTTAGGCAGGAGGAAGCGTTTTACCGACGAGCCGTTTACCAGGTAGGCTTTGAAGCCGGCCAGCGTGTCGCCGTTGAAGGGATAGAAGCCGAGGCCTGCGCTCTGGTTCTGCAGCGTGTAGGCGTTGCTGACGGCCAGGATGGTCTCGAAGTGGCCTACAAGGTCGTTCGAACCCGAGAAGCTGGGGGCGGTGGTCACTTGTAGATAGACCTTGTCGTCTGCGCCGCGCTCTACGCCCTCTTCAACATTGAGGACAACGGCCGTATTGGCGGGGATGACGCCCTCTACGGGGGTGAGCACGAACGATTCGCCAGAAATCTTTCCGGTGTAGGCCGCAACCTTGTTCTTCAGAATCAGGGCTACGGGCGATATGAACGTGGCGTACTTCACAGAATTGTAGTTGACGTTGATGGGCAGGTATTCTACTTCTTGGATGGTCCAACTGTAACCTGCGCCTGTGGAACTGCCGTCACCTGCGTCCACATAACCGCCTTCATTGGCGTGGTAGATGCGGCGGCTGCCATTCAGCGTGATGTAATACTGACCTGCGCTGTTACCTTCGCTGAAGGTCACATTAGCACCGGTTCCGCCTGCGCTGACAAGCTGCCAAGTGTCCTTGTTCTTTTGTGCGAATGCATCCAAAGCGCGGCCGGTATCATAGGAAATGAGGTGGCTGCCGTCATAATAATAGACGGAGGTGCTCAGGTTGCTTCCCGTATCATCGCCCATTTCAAGGCGCGGTTTGCTGTCAACAGTTACCGTCGAAGCGTAGAGACGGCGGTCGTGGTTGCTGCCCTTGAAGCGGTAGAACTTGCCGGCCTGTGGCATGTTGAGGCTGATGGTGGCGCCGGCCACTTTACTTGCGAGAGGCACCTTGGCTGAAATTGCGTCGGGTTCTGTCTCGTTGGTGATTCCGTTGTAGAAGTCAAGCACGGCGGCGCGGTCTGTAACGTAATCGCCGTCATAGCTGGCGCTGTACTGGCCCACCTTGGTGCCGAGTGCGCCTGGTACTGTGCCGAAGCGATCCAACTGTGCCTTCAGGTTTAGACATGCCTGAGCAAAGGCTGCCAAGGCATCGGCATTGTCGGCCAGGTCCTTGACGGGGCAAATGCGCATGCGGTTACCGCCGTCCTCACTGTTCCAGCCTGTTACAGCACAACCGGCATCGCCATAACCCGTAGAGATGTTCAGATAGTTGCTGCCGTTGAACTTGATGATGAAGTGATCTTCTGCCAACGAGGGGTCGATGGTCACATAGTCGGCGGGCGTGTAGTTGATCTTGGCCTTGCTGCTGCTGTTGGTGACAAACTTGTGCTCGCTGACACTGTACAGGTAGTACTTGTCGGCCACCTTCACGAAGGCAAACTGCTGGGCAGCGCTGTTGGGGTCGATGGCGATGCCTTTGTTGGCGGCATTGGCGGCAGAACCGCCGCAGGCCGTCAGTTGTGCACCACCGGCAGGGGCGTAGAGCGCACCGCGGGTGCTGTATTCCTGAGGCATGATGGCATACACCTTGGTCGTGCTCAGCTGCTCAATAGAGTTGATGGGCTGAGGACCGAGCAGTTCGGTGGCCAATTCCTTGAGCGTCGAGGGACTGGCCGTACCGAACTTGGCCAGATGGGCCGTGTTCTCGTTGACGGGCAGTATGTAGAACTCGGAGAGGGTGAAGAACTGCGTATTGGTATTGGTTGCGGTGACCACAAAGCGGATGTACTGATAGTTTCCGCCAAGGTTGATCTCGGGCGAGAAGTAGTCTGCCACCTCACTGCGGCCTTCCAGATTCTCTAACGTAGCCACGGGGTCTTCGCCGAACGTCGTGCCGTCTTCGCTGACATACACCTTAATGGTGCTGGGGCGGTTGTTGTTGTTGCGGCGATGCATGTAGAACAGCACTTTGCTCTGTGCCTCGCTGAGCTTGACCTGAATGTAGTGCGGGGCAGAACCGGCGTCACTGCCATACGAGGAGTGAACATAGGTATTTGCGTCGCCGTCAATCATTTTCGAAGCAGGCTGACTATCATCGCCGGAAGAGTGGTTAACCACCACCTGCATGTCGTCGCCGCTCTTTACCAAACCATAATTGGCCTGATAGTAAGAGTAGGCTCTGTTCTTCTCAGTAGAAACGTAGGTGTTGAAGTCGGTCCACATGCGCTCCGTGGTGTTGCCCGAGAGCGTGGCGGCCTCTACACGCCAGTTTGAGGCAGCGTCACCATTATCGTAGTTTATGTATGAATATGGAGAATCAATGGTCTGGTGTAGGGTCGCACCGCTGCCATCTTTGAGGTGAACATATTGATTTGTTGCGTCCTTTACGACGAGGCGATAGTTGGCTCCGCTATTGGCTGCTAAATACAGTTGTGCCCCTCCGCTAATATTGCCAAGGTATGCATTCCATGCCACATTGTACATTTTGAATGAACCATCAGCATTAAACTTGAGCGTCCATTTGTTGGCGTCGCTTGCGGTCGTCGTACCAAGAGCTTTGAAGGTATTGCCGTTTTTCGTGGCCGTAATCATCATGCCCTGGCGAACACCGCTACCCTGATTCTTGAACGTCACCACATGTTTGCCCGTTCTCAGCGTATTGAGGATGTTGTTCTTGGCGGTGGTGGCGATTTCTTTCATGGAAGCGAAAGCCGTAGCATAGTTGTCTTCCGTCAATTCAGTGCTTCTGATGGCGTTAACTGCATTGGTGTAGTAATCTTCCGTGAATCCAAAGGCTGAAAGCGAACTGTAGTTTTTCACGGGGTCCATAATGCCAATGGCATCGCTTTTGGTCGCGGCCATCTTGTCGGTGTAGAGGTAGAACTCAGCGCAGGTGAAATAAGTGCCGCTTTTAGACTCATCCGAAACGACCAGCACATAACGGCCGCTCTGAGGACTCGTAAAGGCTACCATCTTGTTCACTGCCCCGTTATCGTTCGTGTAATCGAAAGTAGCCTCAGATGCCAACGTGTAGGCAGTCAGTGCATCTGCGGTTACACCGCCGGAGACGTCAAACGCGGTGCTCGACACATAGACGCGCAATTTCTTTGACGTACCGTTAGCGTTGTTCGGGCGCGGCGTATAGATAAAGCCCTGTACGTCGGAGAAGCCTGCTTCACCCGTATCGATGATGAAATACTGGGGAAGGTTTTTGCCCGTTTGGCTTCCCTGCCAATCCGAATGATAGTAAGTAGCTACATTACCATCAATGGCGGCAGCGATTCGGCCATCGCCAGCGCCTTCAATGGCGGAACCTGGCGCGGCAGGTGAACTGAGCGTCCACCCGCTTCTGTCTAAGACGCCTTCGGTAATAACCGACTGCGCAGACACCGATACTCCCGTAACGACGAACGCCACGAGGAGCATCAAAAAGAATGTAACTTTTCGCATACTTTGGTTGATTTTATAAAAATGAATAGATTCCAGTTCTCTTTCAACGCTCAATATAAGGGTCACAACAAAAGCATTCGCAACGCAACGCGCCGCGAAGCCATTGGGTAAACCGCTTTCTCGCCGCAAAGATACGGGTAATTTTATGATTGATAAAATAATTGACAGAAAAACGATAAAAATAACGGCGTTGGCATCCTGCGACGAGCCCGTGACAAGGCATCGTCATGCCTTTTGACACGTTTTTGCCGCTGCGCTCCTGCCCAGCCGCTTGGGCGTTGCACGCGGGGTGGCACGCGCCTGTCGGCCGTTCCCGCATCAACACTTCGGCACTTTTCTTGATGATGCTTTGGCCGTTCGGCACAAGAATCTTATTTTTGCAGCACGAATACACCATATACCTATTATATATATGCAAACACAAAGACTTAAACTGATGCTGGCGGCGATGGCCGTCGCAGGCTCGCTTGGCGCACAAACCGCCAAGCCCGTACGCGTGCCCGACACGTACAAGCCTTCTAACAACCCGATGTATCACAAGGGTTGGATTGACTTCAACAAGAACGGGAAGAAAGATGTCTATGAAGACCCCACAGCCCCCATTGCCGACCGCGTGGAAGACCTGCTGAGCCAGATGACGGTGGAAGAGAAAACCTGTCAGATGGTGACGCTCTATGGCTACGGCCGCGTGCTCAAGGACGACCTGCCCAACGAGAGTTGGAAGAGCGCCCTGTGGAAAGATGGCATCGGCGCCATCGACGAGCACCTGAACGGTTTCCGCCAGTGGGGTCTGCCCCCTTCCGATAATCCCAACGTATGGCCCGCCTCGCGCCACGCGTGGGCCATCAACGAGGTGCAGCGCTTCTTCATTGAAGAGACACGCTTGGGCATCCCCGCCGATATGACGAACGAAGGCATTCGCGGCGTCGAGGCCTACCGCGCCACCAACTTCCCCACCGGTCTGGGCCTGGGACATACCTGGGACCGCGACCTCATACGCCGCGTGGGCTATATCACCGGCCGCGAAGGACGCCTGCTGGGCTACACCAATATCTATGCCCCCATCCTCGACGTGGGGCGCGACCAGCGCTGGGGACGCTACGAAGAAATCTATGGCGAAGCCCCCTACCTCGTGGCCGAGATGGGCATCAATATGACCCGCGGCCTGCAGACCGACTATCAGGTGGCCGCCACCGCCAAACACTATATTGCCTACAGTAACAACAAGGGCGCCCGCGAAGGCTTCTCGCGATGCGACCCCCAGATGTCGCCCCGCGAAGTGGAGATGGTACACGTCTATCCCTGGCGCCGCGTCATCGGCGAGGCCGGACTGCTCGGCGCGATGAGTTCGTACAACGACTACGATGGCTTCCCCATCCAAAGCAGTTACTACTGGCTCACCGAGCGCCTGCGCGGTGACTTCGGATTCAAGGGCTACATCGTCTCCGACAGCGATGCCGTGGAGTATCTGTACGGTAAGCACCACACGGCAGCCGACATGACCGAGTCTGTGCTGCAGAGCGTCAAGGCCGGCCTCAACGTGCGTTGCACCTTCCGCTCGACCGAATCGTATGTCAATCCCCTGCGCGAACTCATCCGTCAGGGGGCCCTGCCCATGGCAACCATCGACCAGCGCGTGCGCGACATCCTCTATGTCAAGTTCCGCGTGGGCCTCTTCGACAATCCCTATCAGACCGACCTCAAGGCCGCCGACCGCGAAGTGGATTCGCCCGAAAACCATGAGGTGTCGCTCGAGGCCGCGCGTAAGTCGCTCGTGCTGCTGCGCAATCAAGACAACGTGCTGCCCCTCGACCGCAGCAAGGTGCGCCGCATCGCCGTATGCGGTCCGAACGCCGACGCCAAGACCCATGTGCTGACCCATTACGGTCCGCTGGCCGTCGAGGTGACCACCATCCTCGATGGCATCAAGGCCAAGGTAGCCCCCGGCACGGTGGTCGATTACACCAAGGGCTGCGACCTGGTGGATGCCAACTGGCCCGAGAGCGAACTGATCCGCGAGCCCCTCACCGACGAAGAGCAGACTGAGATAGACAAGGCCGTGGCGCAGGCCCGTCAGAGCGATGTGGCCGTGGTGGTGCTCGGCGGCAACACGCGCACCTGCGGCGAAAACAAGTCGCGCTCCAGCCTCGACCTGCCCGGCCGTCAGGAAGACCTGCTCAAGGCCGTTGTGGCCACAGGCAAGCCCGTCATCCTCGTCCTGATCAACGGTCGTCCGCTCAGCATCAACTGGGCCGACAAGCACGTGCCCGCCATCCTCGAAGCCTGGTATCCCGGTTCGCAGGGCGGACAGGCGGTGGCCGAGGCCATCTTTGGCGATATCAACCCCGGTGGCAAACTGACCGTGACGTTCCCCAAGAGCGTCGGCCAGATCCCCTTCAATTTCCCCGCCAAACCCGCCTCGCAGGTCAACGGTGGCAGTAATAAGGGCCTCAAGGGCAATGCCTCGCGCGTGAACGGTCCGCTCTATCCCTTCGGCTACGGCCTGAGCTACACCACGTTCAAATATGCCGACATCCAAATCACGCCCGAGCGCATCACTGACGCCCAGG
This sequence comes from uncultured Bacteroidales bacterium, assembly GCA_946055775.1. Lineage (GTDB taxonomy): Bacteria > Bacteroidota > Bacteroidia > Bacteroidales > Bacteroidaceae > Alloprevotella. The sequence goes on along the minus strand of CAMGHE010000097.1, from coordinate 1,409 downwards.
AGGTACAGGTGTCCTGCACCATCACCAACACTGGACAGCGTGCGGGCGACGAGGTGGTACAGCTCTACGTCCGTGACGAAGTGAGCAGCGTCACCACCTACGAGAAAAATCTGGTAGGCTTTGAGCGCGTCAGTCTGCAGCCCGGCGAGAGCAAGCGCGTGACGACGACCATCAACCCGCGCGACCTGCGCCTGCTCAATGCCGACGGCCACTTGGTGGTAGAGCCCGGCACGTTCAAGGTGATGGTCGGCGCTTCGTCCGTCGATACCCGTTTGGAGGGTCGCTTCGCCGTTGTGCCCTACGGCAAGGGCACCGAGCAGGCGGAGCGTGCCCCGCAGGCCATCGTCTTCGCCGGTGGTCAGGTGAAGGGCGGCAAGGGCGACGCCAGCGTGCTGACCGACGGTCAGGCTGCCACCCTCTGGCAGGGCGCTGCTGGCAACGACATCACGTTCACTCTGGCCGACAATGCCGCCCCCGGCAGCATGGGCATCCAGTGGACCGACTGCAGCGACGATGCCGAGTTTGAGATTCAGCTCTCCAGCGGCGGCGGCCAGTTTCTCACCGTCTATAAAGGTAAGGCGGCCAACAGCAGCAGTGTCAAGACCTACACCTTCAAGGCCACCACAGCCAGCGATGCCCGCATCCTGCTGACGCGCGGCAAGGCCTCGGTCGCCGAGGTGACGCTCAAGGAATTGAAGAAATAACAACCACAGCGATGGGGCCTTATCCCCCCGCTACCTAAACATAGCGCGCCCCGCAAGCCAAGCCTTTTGGTCGGCGGGGCGCTTGGCGTCGCGAGCCCAGCAGCGTGTTTGTGAACCATCAGAGGAGGCATCAGAGGCCGTCAGAGGTAAAAATACTTTCCGCATTTTCTTTGCACTTCGCCCACCATAATGTACCTTTGCAAGCAAAACGAAAGATTGCACACCCCATGAATAACGTACAAGTCAAAGACAAACACTTCAAGATATTTCTCAGCGAAGCGCAGATTAAACAGCGCGTCAGCGAGGTGGCAGCACAGATTAGTCGCGACATGGCTGGTCGCAAACCCCTGCTGCTGGCTGTGCTCAACGGCTCGTTTATGTTCGCGGCCGACCTTATCCGCGGCATCGATACGCCCTGCGAAATCAGTTTTGTGCGCATGGCATCCTATGTCGGCACCAAATCGACCGGCCACGTCAAAGAACTCATCGGTCTGAACGAAGACATCGAGGGACGCACGGTCATCGTCGTCGAGGACATCATCGACTCAGGGCTGACGATAAAGGAACTGCTCAGTATCCTCCACGACAAGCACCCGCAAGAGGTGCGCGTGGCCTCGCTTCTGGTTAAGCCCGGCAACCTCAAGGTGAGTCTGGACGTGCCCTACTGCTGCTTCGAGATTCCCAACGACTTCATCGTGGGTTACG
>CAMGHE010000096.1 GCA_946055775.1 uncultured Bacteroidales bacterium | reverse complement strand
GTTGCGGCGACACCATTGAGACCATGGTCATCGAGGAAGACAACGGCCGCGAGAAAAACCTGTCCTCGGCCACGAAAGCCGCTGTCCTCATGCTCCGCGACTTCCTGAAGAACCATTGCGACGGCTGCGCCGAATAAATCTGGCACGGCGCGACACCTGCGCCACACAGCCTGCACACGACACACGCCGCGCCCAACACGCGGCACATCGACGAAGGGTCCCACCGCGGGGCCCTTCGCTCGTTGCGCACCAGCCAGATGTCTATGGCGATAAGATAGCCCGAAAACACCCATCACGATGCCGATTTACCACCCAACAGCCGCCCGAAAACCGTTTCAGTCAAATAGCGGCCCAAAATTGCAAGGAAAAAGAGGCGCAATTCAAAATTAAGCACTATTTTTGCAGAGGTGGGAGCAAACCCTGCACGCCACGGGGCTGCAGACAAGGCCCAATAGTCCTTGAACGCTGGACAAAGCCCGGCCTGGACACACTGGTAATAAAGCATTTCCACCACCAACATCCCCTATTGCACCGATAAGAAAACGGCATCAGATATGATAAAAAAGACTTTACTTGCCCTCGCGGCCACCATGCTCATGCTCTCTTCGTGCCACACGGAAGAGAAAGTACTCTATTTCCAGGACCTTCAGGCCGGACAAGCCATCAGTTCGGGCGATTATGCGCCCGTAAAGTATGCGCCGGGCGACAAAGTCACGATTGTCGTGACCAGCGGCCAGACCCCGCAACTCGCCGCACAGTATAACCTGCCCATCATCGCCACCCAGGCAGGCACAGGTGTCGCAACCACCAACAACCAAATTGCCGCGTATGTCATCGACGAGAACGGCTGCATTGACATCCCCACCCTGGGCCGCGTGAAAATCACCGGTTTGACACGCTCTGAGGCTGCCGCCAAGATACAGACCATCCTGCGCGAAAAGGACCTGCGCGATGCCGTGGTGACGGTGATATCGTCAGACCAGTACGTCACCATCCTGGGCGAAGTGACCCGCCCTGGCAAAGTCAACTTTACCAAGGACGGCATGACCATCCTTGAGGCCCTTGGCCAATGCGGCGACCTGACCATCCAGGCCAAACGCAGCGAAATTAAGGTGATACGTCAGGAAGGCGATAAGAGCAAAATCTATTATGTAGATATGCGTTCGAAAGACCTGCTCAATTCGCCCGTCTATCACCTGCAGCAGAACGACGTCATCTACGTCCAGCCCAACCGCGTACGCATGGGCCAGTCCACCTACAACGAGAACAGCGTCCGCTCCATCTCCACATGGATTTCGGTCAGTTCGCTCCTCATGAGCCTTGGCATCCTCATCTTCAAGTAAGAAAAAACTTTCTGCGTCATCATCTTCCAGCCCGACCAGGTGCACACGCCTGGCCGGGCTGTTGGCTGTCCGTGCCTCGTCACACGCTGCCAGCAGCCCCACGCCCGCAGGTCTGAAAGGAAAAAAAGGAGAGAAAGGACGCATATCTACAATTTTTCCGTATATTTGTAGGCTAGAAGGTCGTGCTGAGCAAGCATGCTCTGACAGTCTCGACCCGCAACCCCCAATGCCTTATTACACTACACATAACAGTTTACTAACAACATGGAAAACACAGTAGAAAAGCCCTATGTCATCGGTCTTGACATGGGCGGAACAAACAGCGTGTTCGGTATCGTTGACCAGCGTGGCACCATCAAGGCCCAGACGGTCATCAGCACCACGGCCTATCCCGACTTCAAAGACTATGTCAAGGCTTCTGTCGAAGCCCTCAAGCCCTGCATCGACCTGGTGGGCGGCATCCAAAACATCCGCGGCATGGGCGTAGGCGCCCCCAACGCCAACTTCTATACGGGCAACATCGAGAACGCGGCCAACCTGGTTTGGCAGGGTTGCGTCGAGGTAGCCGCCTCGTTCGAAGAAGCCCTGGGCATCCCTGTGCGCGTGACCAACGACGCCAATGCGGCTGCCGTCGGCGAGATGACCTACGGTGTGGCTCGCGGCATGAAGCACTTCATCATGATTACCCTGGGCACGGGTGTCGGATCGGGCATCGTCATTGACGGCAAAGTGGTCTATGGCAGCGATGGTTTCGCCGGCGAACTGGGTCACTTCGTCATTGACCACACACCGGCTGGACGTCCCTGCGGCTGCGGACGCAAGGGCTGTCTGGAATGCTACTGCTCGGCTACGGGCGTCGCACGCACCATACGCGAGGTGCTGGCCTCCAGCGATGAGCCCTCGCTCCTGCGCGACATCGACCCCGAGAAGGTGACGTCTTACGACGCCTTCGTGGCGGCCGAAAAGGGCGACAAACTGGCCATCGAGGTGTTTGAACGCACCGGCCGCCTGCTGGGCACGGCCTGCGCCGACTTCACCACCTTCAGCACGCCCGAAGCCTTCGTCTTCTTCGGCGGACTGACCAAAGCGGGCGAATACCTCATGAAGCCCCTGCGCGAAGCCTTCGAGCAGAACATCCTGCGCAACTTTAAAGGACAGACCAAACTGCTCGTATCAGCACTCAACGGCAGCGAGGCCGCCGTACTCGGTGCCAGCGCTATGGGCTGGGAATAATCACGCCCGTCACACCACCTACCACAATGGGCCGTCTTCCCGACCGACCGGAAGGCGGGAAGGCTGGCCCATTGCCTCGTACCGCAACACCCTACATCACCCCTAACCCTATTCACATGAAACGCATCTTTACCCTGATGGTGCTCGGGCTGGCAGCCATCCTGCCGGCCTTGGCTGACAAGGTAATCGGCTCCACTACCCCCCCCAATAACGGGAAGCCGGAGCACGTTTACACCATGAAGAATGCCAACGGCTTGGTAAGCAACGCCCTGACCGCGCCCACGCAAACGGCCGACAACTATGGTCTGTTTGCCTTCTATGCCGCAGACGTGGACGGCGCTTACTTTATTTACAGTTACAAGGCCAAAAAATGGCTCAGCTACACGCAGAGCAGCAGTTACAACAACGGCATCAACTTTGTCCAGATGGTTGACGACAAGCCTGCCACGGCTTACTTTAAGGTCAACAACTATGCCGACGACTACTACGAAATCCAGCCCTACACCTCGTCGGGCTCGAACGACAAATACCTCAACTGGTTCAGCGGCACAAGCAAGAACCCCCTCGACGGCAACACCACACTGGGCCTCTGGCAGCAGGGCGGTAGCGCCGACGGCGGCAGCCGCTGGACGTTCCAGGAGGTAGAACTGCGCACCTACACCTATGCCATCTCCCTGCCCGACGGCGTCAGCATCCAGATTGGCGGACAGAGTTATTCCAACGGCCAGTCCTACACCGCTGAAGAGCGTCTGAAGAAGAGCGACGTCACCGTGCCCACGCTGACAGGTTCATTCAGCGTACTGTCTATCAATGACGTGGCCGGCACGCTCAGTGTGGCCTACGTCCCCATCCCCGCCCAGCCCGCCACCGCAGCCTACACTCTGGCCTGCGTCTATCCCCTGCAGCAGGACCATGTGGGCACCGCACTGCTCACCGAAAGCAACGGCGTCTATACGCTGAGCAACAAGGTGCTGGCGGCCTCGTTCGTCAAAGTCAACGATGCCATCTTCTTCGCGGGCTCGTCGGCCATGAACCTTGAGGCGGGCACCGAGCCCTTCACCATCGCCTTCGGCAGCGGCGACAACGTGCCGGCCTCGGCCATGACGCTCAAGAGCGTGGAGACGGTGGACCTCGTCGGCAGCAACGACTCCATCGGTGGCGCCGAGCACTTCAATGGCAAGGCGCTCGTGGCCAAGTACTCCTATGTATATAAGGAGCAGCAGATTGACGTGGTATGGAAGGCGGTTCTCCGCGATGGTAGCCACTACCTACGCACAGAGATGGAACTGACGGGCGTGGGCAACGTCGATATGTACGACGTCATTCCATTGTTATACAACGTCAACACACGCGAGGCTGGCTCCACACCCAAGGTCGTGGGCAACACCCGCGGCGCCGTGCTGATGAGCAACAAGATATTCGCCGGTCTGGAAAACCCCGTGGCCTACAACACCGTGGGAGGCGCTGCCGGCGAGGAGGATCTGTGGGACTTGACCAACACGCTTGAGGCAGTCACCCTCACGGCCTCATCGTGGCAACAGATAGCTGAAGGCCAAGTGCCCGCACGCGTCACCGAAGCCACGGGCGCTTCCTACCCCAACGTCCTGGCCTACACCCGGGAGGGCGTGACGCTGACCAAGGGACAGCGCGTCGAGGTCATGGTGAAATACACCAACGGCAGCCACCGCCTCAACTTCGGCGGCTGTGACCTCGTCGATGCCTCGGGCTCCATCGCTGCCAACGACTACCACTCGGGCTTCTCGGGCTCACAACACAGCAACAACACCTTCTCGTTCATCGTTCCCTACGACGGCACCTTCAGCGTGCGCGTCATTGTTGAAAACAAGACGGAATCTATCGATGCCGGTAGCACGATGACCACCAAGATCTACACACCGAAGCAGGGTGTGGTCATCGACAACGACATTGTCAGCATCCAAGGCCGCTGGAGCCGCAACACCACGCTGGCTGCTGGCGAGACATGGAAAATCAGCGGCGTCGTGGGCCTCATCGCTCAGGACGGCAACGAGGCCGAAACGGACATCACTCTGACGCAGAAGCGCCGCTCGTTCCTGGCCTATAGTGAGCGCGAGCGTGCTGTACCCTGGCGTGCCAACCCCGCTTACATCTCGTGGTACGAACTGAATATCAACCGCAACAACGCCCAAGACCCCACCCAAAACATGACGGCCGACCAGGTGCTCGACGTCATCAGCCACTGGCGCAAGGACTTCTACAACCGCTATCACGTTGCACCCAACAGCTTCGTCATCGACGACGGCTGGGACAACTACGGCACATGGACGTTCCACGCCAATTTCCCCAACGAGATGAAGGACATGGCTGCCAGCGCCGCAGAGATGGGTGCCGGTGTGGGTGCATGGCTGGGCCCCGTGGGCGGCTACGGCACCAGCGGCAACTACCGCCGCAACTACTGGAGCGACAAGGGCGGTATGGTGCTCTCCAACCCCGCCTACTATCAGGTGTTCAAAGACGCTGCCTACAACCTGACACGCAATCAGGGCGACTTCCGCTTCTTCAAGTTTGACGGCATCTCGGCCCAGTTCTCAGCCACCGGCCCCGATGCGGGCGACACGGGTAACGAGAATGCCGAGGGCATTATCCGTCTGGAGCGCTACGTCCGCGAGAACCTCAAGCGCGACATCTTCTTCAACACAACGGTGGGTACGTGGGCCAGCCCCTTCTGGTACCACTACACAGACGCCACCTGGCGTCAGGAGAACGACTACGGCACAATTGGCAACAACAGCAGCGACCGTGAACGCTGGATTACCTACCGCGACCGTCTGGTCTATCAGAACTATGTCAGCAACTCGCCCGTCTGCCCCATCAACACGCTGATGACGCACGGCTTCATCCTCTCCGTCTATGGCAGCGTCAGCAAGGATATGAGTTACGAGGCCTGCCTGCGCGAACTGCGCTGCGCCTTCCTCTGCGGCTCGGGTATGGTTGAGCTCTACAACGACTACCCCCTGACCAACAGCATCGCCAACGGTCAACTTTGGGCCGACCTGGCCGAGTGTATCGCATGGCAGAAGCGCAATGCCGACGTCCTGGCCGACGCCCACTGGGTGGGTGGCAGCCCCTGGACGGGCTCGCAGCATGAGGTCTATGGCTGGGCCGCATGGAACGGCACCAAGTCGTCGCTCGCCCTCCGCAACGGCGACAACAGCGAAAAGACCTTCACCTTCACCCTGCGCAAGGCGCTCAACATCCCTGCCAACGTCAACGGCAGCATCATCTTGCGCAAGGCCTTCGGCGTACAGGATGCCCTCGAGGGTCTGACGGAAGGAAAGGCCATCAACATCGACGAGCAGCTCACGGTGAAACTGCCGGGCAGCAGCGTCTATGGCTTCGAGGGCATCAATGCCGAGAGCACAGCCCACGCCGTCTCTGCCATCACCCTCACGGCCGAGAATGCCGAGGCCAGCGTCAGCGTAGGCAAGACCATCGTCGTCCGCGCCGAAGTCAATGCCGACGCCACCTTCCCCGCCATCGAATGGAGCAGTAGCAACGAGAGCATCGCCACCGTCCGCGGCGGTCTGGTATGCGCCGTTGCCGAGGGCGACGTGACCATCACGGCCACGGCCACCGACGGCTCGAACGTCAGCGCCTCCATCACCATCCATGTGGTGCCCAAGACGGCAGAACCCTATGCCACCAACTTCGACAAGGACGCCAAGGCGACACGTACAGACCGCTTCATCAGGAGCCTGTCCTTCACCGCCGGTGAAGATGCCGCACAGACCATCGCTGTGGACATCGTACAGCCCTACGTCGATAAGAGTGCCGACGAAGCCTGCCTCCTGACCTGCCATGCTGGCGACCGCATAGAGGTGGTCTTCAACCGCTGGGGCGGTTGGATGAACGGCTACTTCTATATCGACTTGGACCGCAACCAGCAGTTTTCTTTTCGCGAAGGGTCGCTCGACCAGAGCGGTAGCGAACTGATGACGTTCAGCTTCTACTCGGGCAACTTTGCCGACGACAGCCAGGGTGTCAACGCTGACGGCACCTCGCTCACCGGCTACGCCCGCAACACCATGGCCTGCCCGGCCTTCACCCTGCCGGCCAATCTGGCCGAAGGCGACTACCGCGTGCGCTTCAAGATGGACTGGAACAGCGTCGATGCCGGCGGACAGATTGGCGCCGACGGCACGGTGAATGGTAAGAACGGCTTTTTGGCCAACGGCGGACAGATTGTCGATGCCACACTGCGTGTCGTCACGGCCGATGCCATCGCCACGCCGCTGACCAACGGCGAAAAGGCTGCACGCTACGACCTGTCGGGCCGCCGCCTGAACAACGTCCCGCAGCATGGTCTCTACATCGAGGGCAAGCAGAAGAAGGTGAAGTAAATATCCTATACAGCCATTAAGATAAGGGGGGATGGACCATCCATGGTCTGTCCCCCCTTTATCGTGTGCAAGAAATTGCTAACTTTGCAGCGCCTGCCCCATTCATAGCGGGCACAACATTCCATTATCCAAAACCAACACATCACTATTCATGAAACGCCTGTTTCTCTTCCTCACCGCCATCCTGCTGTGCGCCGCCACGATGCACGCCCGCAAACCCCTTGCCAAGCACGTCATCATGATTGCCATTGACGGCTGGGGCGGCTATTCTCTGAAACACAGCGACAACCTGCCCAACATCCGCTCGCTAATGGACCGGGGCTGCTGGACGGCACATAAACGCAGTGTACTGCCATCGTCGAGCGCCATCAATTGGGCATCCATGTTCAACGGCTGCCCCACCGAGGTGCACGGCTACACGAAATGGAACTCGCGCTGCCCCGAGATACCCTCGCGATGGGAGGGTCCGCACGGCATCATTCCCACCATCTATACCCTCATGCAGGAACAGATGCCTAACGCACACACGGCATGTATCTACGAATGGGACGGCATCAAGTACCTCATCGACACGCTGGCCGTCTCGCACCATGCGCTCTCTGTAGATTACGAAAAGCACCCCTCGCAGATTATCAACATGGCCGAGACGTGCATCCTCAACGATGCCCCCACCTTCCTGTCGGTCTGCCTTGACGGTCTGGACCACGAAGGGCATGCCGTGGGCCACGACACGTCGGGCTACTATGCCAAACTGCGCGAGTACGACGGCTACATCGGCCGCATCCTGAAGACCATCCGGCAGACCGCCTGGGCCAACGACTGCATCGTCATCCTCACCGCCGACCATGGCGGCATCAAGAAGACCCACGGCGGTGCCTCGCTCTCCGAACTGGAGACGCCGTTCATCATCGCGGGCAAGCACGTCAAACGTGGCGGCGAGTTTGAGGAGAGCATGATGCAGTATGACACCGCGGCTACCCTCGCCTATATCTTCGGTCTGAAGCAGCCGCAGGTATGGACGGGACGCCCCATGACGCATGTGTTCAAATAAGCCTGTCACCCCCTACCCTACTTCTCATCATTCCCCAACACTATGCAAATCATTCTCCACACGTCAATGGGCGACATCACCCTGCGCCTATACGACGAGACCCCCATCCACCGCGACAACATGGTCCGCCTGGTCCGCGAGGGCTACTACGACGGCACGCTGTTTCACCG
>CAMGHE010000095.1 GCA_946055775.1 uncultured Bacteroidales bacterium | reverse complement strand
ACGATGGTTTCCCCGATGGCCCGTTGGTGCTGTGTCACCGCTCCCCGTCGCTGATTAAGGTCATTGCGCGCTGCATGTCGCCGATGAGGAAAGACCGCTACCAGACGGTGGCAGACCTGCTCCGCGCCTACCCGCCGCTGGCTGCTGAGGATGAAAAGACGGAGATTAAGGAAGATACAGAAGCGACGATATTAGATGAACCGGTGGAGCATCCTACTGGCGGCGTCCCCGTGCCACCCCCGATCGTGGAGCCCGAGATCATTGTGCAACCGAGTCCGAAGAATGTGGAGTCTGTTGTGGAACCCAACGTAAAAGCGACACCTACCCTGCCAAATTCTCCAACCCCTCCAAAGAAGCATTCTACGATTAAAAAATTGCTTTGGTACTTTCTGCCAGGCCTCCTGATGGTATTGCTGTTTTTCGGAGTTTCTGCCATAATTAACAATTCTGCAGATAATACTGTTGTAGATATTCCCCGACCGGCCGGCCAGTATCTGGACATCACGGTCAACGGCGTCACCTTCACCATGGTTCGAGTGGAGGGCGGCACCTTCATAATGGGCGCGACTGATGAGGAAGAAGATGCTGGGGATAACGAAAAGCCCGCCCACCAAGTGACGCTGTCCGACTATTACATCGGTCAGACCGAGGTGACGCAGGCGCTGTGGGAGGCTGTGATGGGTGAGACGCCTACGAGTGACGGCGACCAATGGGAGCGCAAATATGGTTTGGGCGACAATTATCCTGCATATCGTATCAGTTACGATGATGTCCTGTCTTTTATCTCCAAGTTGAACGGCCTGACCGGCCGCACTTTCCGTATGCCGACCGAGGCCGAGTGGGAATATGCGGCGCGTGGCGGCAACAAGAGCAAGGGCTACCTCTATAGCGGCGGGAACACGCTGGATAACGTGGGTTGGCATTGGGATAATAGCAGTCGGAAGACCCACCTCGTTGCCCAAAAGGCTGCCAACGAACTCGGTCTCTACGACATGAGCGGCAATGTAAGGGAATGGTGCAGCGACTGGTATGGCGATTATTCATCGTTATCTCAGACCAACCCGACAGGGCCCAGTACTGGCCCCGGCCGCGTGCAGCGCGGCGGCTGCTGGCGCAGCCTTACTTCGTACTGCCGTGTCGCTTGCCATTACTACTATTCGCCGTCGTTCCGTAGCGACAGCCACGGAGTCCGCCTTGCCCTTAGTTCTTCGCATTAAATCAGGGAACGGCCGGTAAGCCGAACGGCCCTGAGCGTCCCGAGAGGGGGCCAAATAAAAAAAGGCCCCCGAGAGGGATGGGAAGGGACGGGAGGCGCGGGAAAAGATGAGTAGCAACCCCGCTCCCGCCAAAACGAAGTTATGGCAGGATAAGTACTCATACATAAAAGTCAGGCGCCCCCGCATAGGGACGTTTGGCTTTTTTATTCGCACAGCCACGGAGAAATGGACCATCATGACACACCGCCATTTTGCATCCTTCGCAAGGGGTGGATGTCTGTTTTGTTATGTTCATTGACGGCACCATGCGCGATGAATGAGCGAACACAATGGGCGATAAAATACGCGTTGAAGCTGCGGCGGGGCGCCGCCTACCGCATTCCCCTCGCTCACCCACAATGGAAACTCCGCCACGCTAACCCATGTTATTTCCGGAAAGTCGGGGAAAAGGGCCATTTGCATTTCGGCATTTTCTGTTGTATCTTTGCACAAGCCAATGTGAAGGTCTCCCTCCCGGAGGCCTTTTTTTCGCCCCAAAAGGCGGGTTTACGGTTTGGGCGACCGTAAAAACCGTCGCCCAAACCGTAAATTCTGTCGCCCAAACCGTGTTTCGCGTAGCGCAGGTTGTGCTTACGGAGGCCCGCAGGTGCGCCCTTGTCACCTACCCGCCGTTAAACTTTCCTAAAATTCTCTCCGGCAAATCGGGCCGGGATAGAAAACGCTCGTACAAGACGTGAGGTGACGGGAAGGATGTTTGGCGGCGTCAGCGTACCGAAATCACTTTATGCGATGCTCTGAATAGAATAAAACCGAGGGTGTGCCGAACATGCGTTGTGTCGGCACACCCTCGGTGGGGTTTAGAGTGAATAGGTCGTGCTGCTTATGGCGTCAGGCTTCGGGCTGATAGACGAATTTGCCCGCCTTGACGGCCAGCACGTCGTCGGGGCGACGGATGGGCGTGTGGTGCGGCGCCGCCTTGACCATGTCGGGGTCGGTCTTCGCCTCTTCGGCAATCTGCCGGAGGGTGGCGATGAAGGTGTCGAGCGTTTCCTTGCTCTCTGTCTCGGTAGGTTCGATCATGAGCGACTCGTGGAAGAGCAGCGGGAAGTAGATGGTCGGGGCATGGAAACCGAAGTCGAGCAGGCGCTTGGCCACGTCGAGGGTGGTGACGTGCGCCGGGTCGCTGTGCTCGCCGCCATATTCGGGACGCAGGCCGTCGAAGACAAACTCGTGCTTGCACAGGCCGTCGATAGGCAGTTTGTAGCAGTCCTTCAGGCACTCCTTAATATAGTTGGCGCCCAGAACGGCCAGACGGCCCACCTGTCCGACGTGCTCGCGGCCCAGCGTGAGGAGGTAGGCGTAGGCGCGGACGATGATGCCGAAGTTGCCCAGCCACGACGAGATGCGGCCCAGCGCTTCGGGACATTCGGCCATGGTGAACGTGCCGTCGTCGCGGCGCAGGACGCGCGGGTTGGGCAGGAACTGCTCCAGACCGCTGCGCACGCCCACGGGACCGCTGCCGGGACCGCCGCCGCCATGCGGCGTGGAGAACGTCTTGTGGAGGTTGATGTGCATCACGTCGAAGCCCATGTCGCCCGGGCGGCATACGCCGAGGATGGGGTTGAAGTTGGCGCCGTCGTAGTACATCAGGCCGCCGCATTCGTGCACCATGCGTGCTATCTCAGGGATGTGTGTCTCGAAGATGCCCAGCGTGTTGGGGTTGGTCATCATCATACCCGCAATGTCCGGGCCGAGGACGCTGCGCAGGCTGTCCAGATCGACCGTGCCCTCGGGCGTGCTCTTCACCTGCACTATCTTCAGGCCGGCGACAGCGGCCGAGGCCGGATTGGTGCCGTGGGCCGAGTCGGGGACGATGATTTTGGTGCGCTGTACGTCGCCGCGCGAGCGGTGGTAGGCGCGGATGACCATCAGGCCCGTCAACTCGCCGTGTGCGCCGGCGTAGGGGTTGATGGTAAACTCGGCCAGCCCCGTCAGTTCGGAGAGGATGCGTCCCGTCTCATAGTAGAGGCGCAGGGCACCCTGCAGGTTGGCATCGCCGGCGGCGGGGTGGGGCTGCGTGAATCCCGGCAGCGCCGCCACCTCCTCGTTGATTTTGGGGTTGTACTTCATCGTGCAACTGCCCAGAGGGTAGAAGCCCGTATCGACGCCGAAGTTGTTGTTCGACATGTTGGTGTAGTGGCGTGCCACCGTCTGTTCGTCCGCCTCGGGTAGCGCCGCCGGAGTGGTGCGCTGCAGGTGGGCGGGAATCGGCGTGTGGTGCGCGGCCCAGGGGTTTGCCGGAAGGCTGTAACCCCGACGGCCCTCTTTCGAGAGTTCGAATATCAGTTTGCCGTAATAAGTGTTGTTCATGGCAGGATGAGTGTGGGAAGGTCAGGGAAACATTATTGATTTGTGCCGCAGCCGGCTTGGCATACTTCGGCAAACGCCTTTACCAGTGCGTCCACCTCGTCCGGCGTGCGCTGCTCGGTGACCGCCAGCGTCAGCATGGTGCCGTCGGCACTGGCGATGCCCGCCAGAAAACCGCGGTCGGCCATGTCGGCCATGACGTCGGCCAGCGGGCGGCAGCCCGTGTAGCAGAGGGTGAACTCGTTGAGGAAGGCGCTCTCGGGGAAAGCCTGCTCGAAGCACGGCAGAGCCGCCAGACGCTGGCACAGACAGTGGGCGCCGTCGGCCGCCGTCTGTTCCGTCTCGGCCAGTCCGGCCTGTCCCATCAGCGCCAGGTAGATGGCCACGTGGAGGCACATGATGCCCTGCGCGGTGCAGATGTTTGACGTCGCCTTCTCGCGGCGGATGTGCTGCTCGCGAGCCTGCAGCGTCAGGACGAAGCAGCGGTTGCCGGCGGCATCGACCGTCTGTCCGACAAGGCGTCCGGGCATCTTGCGCACCAGGGCGTTGGTGGTGCAGAGGTAGCCGATGTAGGGACCGCCACACCCCATGTCGATGCCCAGGCTCTGGGCGTCGCCACAGGCAATGTCGGCACCCCATTCGCCCGGACTCTTCAGCAGGGCCAGATGGCTCGCTACGCTGTTGATCGCCAGCAGGGCACCGGCGGCGTGGCACGCGTCGGCCAGACCCGTCAGGTCCTCGATGAGGCCGTAGCGGTTGGTCAGCGGCACAATGACGCCCGCCACGTCGGCAGCGGCGAGGGCGGCGTTGATGGCCTCACGGCAGGTCAGACCATGGGCGTCGGGGCCCACCTCGCAGAGGGTGACGCCATGGTAGTCGGCATAGGTGCGGACCACGTCGAGCACCTCGGGGAAGAGCGTCTGCGAGACAACGACGCGGTGGCGCTTGCCCTTGGCCGAGGCCACACACATCATCATGGCTTCGGCCGTGGCCGTGGCGCCGTCGTACATCGATGCGTTCGACACGTCCATGCCCGTGAGGCGCGCCATCATCGTCTGGTATTCAAAGATGTACTGCAGTGTGCCCTGCGAAATCTCCGCCTGGTAGGGCGTGTAGGACGTGGAAAATTCGGAGCGCTGGCACAGGTAGCCCACCATCGAGGGGACGTAGCGGTCATATACGCCGCCGCCGGCGAAGCAGCACAGCGGACGGTTTTCGGCAGCCATGGCGCCGATGGTGCGGCGCACCTCCATCTCGGTCTGGGCATGCGGTATCTGTAGTTCGCCCTTGAGTTTCAGTTCCTCGGGAATCTCGGCGAAGAGGTCGTCCAGGTTCTGCACACCGATGCGCTCCAGCATGGCGCGGATGTCCTCAGGGGTTTGGGGAAAGTATTTCATGGTGTTGTCAAGACAAAGGATAAACAAAAGGGGAGAGAAGGCTTGGGAACGGCGTCCCGGCCTTCTCTCCCGTGAGGGATGGACTTTACTCTGCGCAGGCGGCGGTGTAGGCAGCGGCGTCCATGAGGGCGTCCAGTTCGGCGCTGTCACTGAGTTTCACCTTGATAATCCAGTTGGCAAAGGCATCCTCGTTGACCAGTTCGGGCGTGTCTTCGAGCGCCGTATTGACCTCGACCACCTCACCGCTGACGGGCGAGATAAGGTCGCTGGCCGCCTTGACACTCTCAACGGCACCGAAAGGTTCGCCGGCCGTCACCTCGTCGCCTTCGCCCGGCATATCTACATAGACAACGTTGCCGAGCTGGCTCTGGGCGAAATCGGTGATGCCGATATAGCCATACTCGCCTTCAACTTTCACATATTCGTGGCTCTCGCTGTAGTAGAGCCCTTCAATAACTTTTGACATGGTAAATGGAGATTTTAAGGATGTGAGAAAGAGTTATTTCTTGTAGTGCTTGTCGTAGAATTTCTTCTTGACCACCGTGCCGCGGTGCAGACGGCGGTGTATGCAGATGTCGAGCGGCGTGCCGAGTTTGGCCCATGCGGCATCGACGAGCGCCATGCAGACGCTCTGGCCCGTGGAGATGGAGCGGTAGCCCGTGGTGACCTCGCCCACCTTCTGTCCGTCGGCCATCACCTCGTAGCCGTGGCGGGGGATGGCGTGGCCCTCGAGGGCGATGCCCACAATTTTGCGTACCGGGCCCTCAGCCTTCTGTGCGGCCACAGCCTCGCGGCCGATGAAGGACGGCTTGTCCAGTTTGACGAAGATGCCCAGTCCCGCCATGATGGGCGAAATCTCGGCCGAGAGTTCGTCGCCGTAGAGCGGCAGGCCCACCTCGAAGCGCAGCGTGTCGCGGCAGCCCAGGCCGCAGGGCTTGGCACGGCCGCTGGCCATGAGTTTGTCCCAGCAGGCCACAATCCACGCGTGAGGACCGTAAATCTCGAAGCCGTCCTCGCCCGTGTAGCCCGTGCGGCTGATGACCACCTGCACGCCGTCGGCCACGTCCACCTTGAAGGTGTAGAACGCCAGGTCGGCACAGTTGAGACCCAGCACCTCAGTGGTCACTGCCTCGGCCTGCGGACCCTGAATGGCCAGCTGGCCGCAGACGTCGCTCTTGTTTTCCAGACATACGTCGAACGTGCCGCGCTGTGCCTGCATCCAGGCGAAGTCCTTGTCGATGTTGGCCGCGTTGATGACCAGCAGAAACTTGCTCTCGCCCAGACAATAGACCAGAAGGTCGTCCACCGTGCCGCCGTCCTCATAGAGCATCATGCCGTAGAAGATTTTGCCTTTCGGGGCGCCGGCCACGTCGTTGGTGAAGATATGCTGCACGTAGGCTTCGGCGTCGGGGCCGGTGACGACCACCTCGCCCATGTGGCTGACGTCGAAGACGCCGCAGGCCGTG
The DNA here is from genome assembly GCA_946055775.1 of uncultured Bacteroidales bacterium. Lineage (GTDB taxonomy): Bacteria > Bacteroidota > Bacteroidia > Bacteroidales > Bacteroidaceae > Alloprevotella. The sequence continues at coordinate 1,805 of CAMGHE010000095.1, read as the reverse complement.
CGCACGGCGTTGTGCTCTTCGGTGATGCCCTCATACTGCAACGGCATCTCAAATCCGCCGAAAGGCACCATCTTGGCGCCGGCAGCAACGTGCTTGTCGTAAAGACAGGTTCTTTTTTCCATAGGTATATCAGAATTGGATAAGGTTGTGTGACAAAGGATAGGGAGTGGGGCGGCGGCGTCATTGCGGCCAGCCGTCGGCCACAAAGCGCTGCAGCACCTCCGCCGTCAGTCCGCGGATGCTCGTCTCGGGGTGGTGCTGAGCCAGAGCCTTAAGGACCTCCGCTCTGCCTGCCGGCACATGGACGAGCGCTGCGGCAAAGGCCGCTTCGGCGTCGGCCAGCGGGAAGAAGTCGCCCGAGAGGCGGACGCCGGCGATGTGCTGATTTCTGACCTCAAGGTGCAGGGTCAGTTTGCCCATGCCCTCCACGCGTCCCGACTGCAGGGCGATGGCCTCGGTGGGCAGTCCCTCGTCCGCGTCGAGCCATTCGGGCTTGTAGTAGGCCGCCTCAATCCGGCGGATGCGGGCCACGTCCTCGTCGGTGAGGTGCAGTTCGCGGTCCGTGAGCATCGATACCAACTTAAAGCGAAGCGCTTCGACGCCGATGGGCAGCACGTCCTTGATGAGCGACACGCGGCTGCGCACACTCTTGACGCCCTGCGCCGTCAGTTTGGCTTCGTCGGGGTGTAGCGCGCCCAGCATACGGCGGTAGTCGGTGTCGTAGAGCATCGTGCCGTGGACGATGTTGCGGTGCGCCTGATGGTAGAAGGCGTTGCCGCAGATTTTGCCGCCGCCGTCCAGAATGATGTCGTTGCGTCCCGACACGCTGGCCGGTGCGCCGATGGCCGTGAGCGACTGCGCCACGGCGTGGGCATACTCCGCAAAGAGCGGTTCGACGGCACTCTCGCCCGTCACCAGACTGAACATGATGTTGCCCTCGTCGGCATAGATGCAGCCGCCCCCACTGCGGCGGCGCACCACATCGATGCCCTCGGCCTGGCAGAAGTCGAGGTCCACCTCATGGCGGGCCACCTGGTTGCGGCCCATGACGACGGTGGGGTTGAGCACCCACGAAAAGAAATAATGGTCTTCGGGAAAGGCGGCCGCCAGATACTCTTCGGTAGCCAGATAGAAAGGCGCCCGTTGGCGGCCGAGGCCATCAGGCAACACCACATGACAGGCAGGAAAATGCTTCCCGTCTGGCGTCAAGACATGTTTAGCCGGTGTTTCCATAATCAAGAAGGCGTGCGGGCGTTGAGATGCGTCCGCTTATGCCGCCAAAAGTAGCAATTATTTTCAGAATAGCCCCTGCGAAACCTCTTAAAAAACCATAGCCAAAACTTTGGCAAACCAAAATAAATCTCTATCTTTGCACCCGATTACTTTCGGGCTCTGCCGCCACAGCAGTATCCCGCATCCCCCAAGGAGAGATGGTAGAGTGGTCGATTACAGCAGTCTTGAAAACTGCCGCACTGAGAGGTGCCGGGGGTTCGAATCCCTCTCTCTCCGCAAAACCCGCTGAATAAATCAGCGGGTTTTTATTTTATAAGAAGTTTCCATCCCAATATCTGTCTGTTTTTATTATCCCTCTCTACGGCAATATGTCCCATTGTGCAGTCATAAAAGAAAAAGAAGGCTGTGTTGCGGGTTGCAACACAGCCTTCGCTGTATTCTGTATTTATGGGGTATGGCTTACATCATGCCGCCCATGCCGCCCATGCCGGGAGCGCCCATGGGCATTTCGGGCTTCTCTTCCTTCTTGTCGCAGATGACGCACTCGGTGGTGAGGAACATGCCGGCTACGC
>CAMGHE010000094.1 GCA_946055775.1 uncultured Bacteroidales bacterium | reverse complement strand
GAATGGCTTCGACTGCCGTCAAATTCCCTCATCCCTGCATAGCTGAGTAGTTACGACAGACGCCAACTCCGTTAAATTTTTCTAAATCTTTCGGATTGCGGGCGAAGGGCACGGTTGTAAAAACCACGGATTGGCACGGTTTTTGTAATAGGTCGAAAATTGCCAAGGATAAGAGGCGGGAAAACGCTTCCCCCGCCAGCACAAATTACCTATCCTCGCCTTCACAAACATGCCTCAAGAGCATAACAGCAGCCACATCATCGCCCCAAAAAGTCTCTTAATAACGTCCTTCGAGCAGTAATTATTCAAAAAAGCATAGCAATATCCGTCATAATTGGGTATTTTTTTATAATTTTGCCGCTCCTTTCTTGAAGACGAGCCCCAAGACGATGCAGACGGAAGGGCTTGAGCTGTGGCCAGGGGGCTAACGGCTACCTACAGAACATTCTATTCATCGATCACATAATTCACTCAACCTAAATTATGCGCAACATCTATTCTATGTTCCTGCGGGCATGCCTCTGCATGTCTCTCCCTGTCGCTCTATTCAGTTGTTCCGACTCTGACGAGCATCCATTCACCCTCCCCGAAAACCCCAACGCCGTTTTGGCCGGCCAATGGAGCAAGGTGGCCTCGATGGATGGCAGCTGGGTGGTATCGCCCGACGGTGATACGAAGGTGCTCCGCGTCGAACACTTCATCCGTCTCGGATCGAGCGTCTATTATCGCGACAGCAGTTGGGTAGTTTGCGAGGATGCCTTCTCCCTCGACTATAATCCTCAGGCCCAGACATTGACCCTCTCGACCGACACAACGGCCAAGCAAATGAATATCGTCAGCATGGATGAGAGCACCATCGTCTATGCCGATCCCGCGGCTGAAGATACCATCACACTGAAGAAGAGGGGCAACTTCTGCTCCGCCGCTCCCGACTCGATCGTCGGTTTCTACATGAGTGCCCACCGCTTCAAGGCCCACGGCATGATGTATGGACCGAAGGGGTATGCCCGGCAGTATTTCTACTTAGACGAGGTGGTTGACGAACTGATTTCGGAATACACCTACACCCCAGGCGAGGGTAACAAGGGCCACATCAGTTACCATGTAAAATATCGCATCAACCCGATGAAACTGAGCGCCTACCTCGGCAAGAAGGTAACGACCGATGTCACCTTCGACATCAGGGGCGAACTGGATCTGGAATTCCTCGTTCATTCAGAAGCCAGCAAGTACTCGGACGAGGTCTATATGGGTGTCATGGACGGTAAGGTAGAGTCCACCATCACCAACAATGTCAAAGGCACCACATCCTCTAACGTCATCGACGGTCGCAAATATTTCGCGCTTACCAAGGAAGAAGAATGATGCACTCACGCATCTCCCATACGGTGGGACGCTGACCAAACACGGCCTGCGCCCCACCGTCTATTTTCGTTTTGAAGCGGAGCAAAGCGTTAGAGAATCCCACCTAACGAGATTCCTTTCAATGACCCACCAAGAGACGATAATAGGGCTGATAAGGGCAGCGTTATGAACGGAGAAGCCACGGTGCCCCGAAAAGCCCATCGCGATTCATCTTTTTTGTCACCCCGGGATTATAAAAGCGCCCTTTGTATGTTAAAAACGTGAATGTAGTTCACTTTTCAATAGGGGGGGGTAATTTGAACAATAGTTTTTTTGCATATCTTTGCACGCAATGAAGAAGCGTTTAGACGAAAGGGGTCACCAAAACTGTCAGATGAAAGACCTAACCATCTTCGCCACCTTGTGTGCGTTGTTCTTTTTTTTCGCGCGCGACCTGCGTGCGGCCGACAGCACCTATACGGCGCTGCCCGAGTTCCCCTTCGTCTATGTCAGCGATGCGGAGCAGGCTGAACTGCCAGAGATTAGCGACTCGCTGTTTAACGCGGCGGCACGCGGCATACGATTCCGAGTGAACCGCACCGAACTGCAGCCTAACGACCCCTTCATTCCCCTTTATCGCAACCACATTGCGCCCATGATGCGCGACCGTGGTCTCATACTGCGGCGAATCATCGTGCGCGGTGCTGCCTCGCCCGAAGGTCCCTACGACAACAACTGCCGCTTGGGTGTCGGACGTATGGAGCGTCTGATTGCCTTCATCAGTAGCATGCTGGGCGACGCGTTCGACACCTCGCGCATCGAGAGCACCAGTATCTGTGAGGACTACGAGTACCTGACGGTGCTCATGCGTCAGGCTGGCGATGCCGAGACAGAGGCCGTGGAGCGGATATGGCTGGCCAGCGGCGGCGACGAGCGCTACTGCAAGACGCACCTCATGGCGCTCAACGGCGGCCGCACCTGGCGACGCCTGCTCAAGCAGTACTTCCCCACCCTACGCCAAGCGCGCGTGATGCTGTTCTTTGGCCGCCGCTTGGAGACGGCGACGGATCTGGCGGGCACAGCACCGACGCCGCTGTCGTTCACGCCGGTGCCCATGGTGCCGACGACGGAGACGGCTTTTGTACCGGCCGGCCCGCTACTGCCCTTCGCCTTTGCCACGCCCGAGCCGAAAGAGCGCCTGCCGCTCATCGCCGTACGCACCAACTTGATACACGACTTCTTCTATATGCCCAACTTCGGCTTTGCGCCGGGCGCCAACATCCAATTGGAGTATTTCCCGCGCCGCGGCCACTATACGTTCAACGCGGGTTTCACCTTCACCAACCACCGCCACTGGAGCACGCACAAGTTCTTTCAGGTACGTGACGCCCAGTTGGAGGTGCGACGCTATTTCCGCCAGGGTCACCCCTACCGCGGGGCCTACCTGGGGCTCTACGCCCACGGCTTCGCCTACGGCATAGGCTTCAGCGCCACACGCGGATGGGAGGGCGAAGGCTTCGGCGGGGGGCTGACGGGAGGATATACGCTCAAACTGACACGTAGCGGCCACTTCCGCCTCGAACTGATGGCGGCGGTGGGCTACCTCACCACCACCTACGACCCCTACGTCTGGGGCAACCCCATCACGGGGACCGCAGACGGCAAGTATTATTACGACTACACGGGCAAAGCCAGCCGCTTCAAGAAGCGCAACCACCGCTTCAACTGGATGGGCCCGACCAACCTGGGCGTGCAGTTGACCTACGACATCATCTACCGCAAACACCAGAAAGGAGGTGCCCGATGAGCATAAAGGCTATTCTCAAGCACACACGAGCCCTGTGGCAACGCCCCCTGCGCTGCCTACAGACGCTGGCACTGACGGCCGCCACACTGTCGCTGCCCACGGCATGTATCGAGCCTCCGCTCTACCTGCCGGCCGAGGATGTCATCATCGAGATGCCCATCGTTATCATGGACCTGGAGGTGGTGTGGAACGTGGACCTCGACTGGAAGGCACAGTGGCACTACGGATGGGACGACATGGACGAGGAACTATTTGGCCCCATCAGTTATCCCCTACCGACCAACTACGAGGTGCGCCGCTACTTCCTTGGCGACGAACCGCAGATGCCGCACACCCGCGAGGGTATGGACGGCTTTACCATCTTCAGCAACTCGTTCCGCCGCACCTACAACTTTGGCTATTATGACGTCCTGCTCTGGAGCAACATCGACTCACCTACCCACACGCAGGTGGTGCTCATCAACGAAGACGATGTCAACGAGGTTACGGCCACTACGACAGCCACACGCGGCATGCTGAGCGAACCGCAGGCCGAACAGGTGACGGGCCTCTACAACCAGCCGGAGATATTCTACTCGGCCTACGAGCGCGACATCTATATCTCGCGCTTCAAAGAAGACTACGACTACTTCGACGAGGAGCATGGCGTATGGGTCAAGCAGATTAAGTCGAACCTGACGCCGCTGGTCTATATCTACCTGGTCCAGGTTATCGTCCACAACAACGACGGGCGCATCACGGGCGCCACGGGCGATGCTGCCGTATCGGCCTTCGCCAGCGGCACGAGCGTCAACACGGGCCACACCAACAACCGCCCGTGCATGGTCTATTTCCCCATGCGCATGAAGCGGGGTATCAACGTCAACGGCGAGAACGTCGATATTCTGGGCGGCAAACTGACCACCTACGGTCTTTGCGACATGGAGGGCTGGCGCCGCGGCACCTCGGCCGACTACACGGGCTCGCGCACCGACCTGGACAACCGCCTCTACTTCACCCTGAGTTTCCGCAACGGCACGGAGAAGACCTACAGTTTCGTCGTCACCGACCAGTGCCGCCAACGCGCACACGGCGGGGTCATCACGGTGCACATCAACGCGCCAGACATCACGCCCCCCGACCCGCAGACGCCCAGTTCGGGCGACCTTTTCGTCCCCACGCTGGAGGGCTATGACGATATCAGTTACGACATCATCATGTAGCCTCCCCCCAACCACGATACACTGAAAACGAAAACAGCGTATATAAATCCAATTATTTATTCATCTAATAACAACAACGTATGAAGAAGTTCCTTCTAATGGCTGCAGTGGCCACCACGCTGGTCAACTGCTCAAGTGACTTCGACCTCTCTGAAGGCCAGGGTGACGGTGCCGTCTCTGACGTCATCGGCTTCCAGGTTCAGGGCCGCAACAGCATCAAGCGCGGCACGCTTCAGGATGCCAATCACTACAACTTTGGTGTGTTCGCCTACAAGAGTACAGACAAGGTGAACAACATCATGGACAATTACCTTGTGGGCTACCTTGATCCCAAGGGCTACTCCACTTCGGGCTCGACCGTCGGTGACCAGCCTGGTCAGGTCGATGGCAAGTCTTACTGGATGTACGAGGGCCTGGGCTACGATGAGTTTCACGGCACCTATGCCGGTGAGGTGGTCAACCCCGGCACGAAGTATGCCTCGAACGTAGCCAAACAGTACCTCCGCTACTGGGATAAGTCGGCCCCCACGACCAACTTCTACGCCTATGTGCCTTATCTGAACGCTACGGCTGTCGGCAAAACGGTGAGCTACGTTGACGGTACGGCTCAGGGCGGCGCTTCCAACACCGACACCTATGTGATGACCTTCCCCTTCGGCACCATCAAGCATGGTTACGATGACGAGCAGGCCTACGAGTACATGTACGCCTCGACTCAGGTCGCTGAGCCCAACTACGGCCACGATGTGCAACTGCAGTTCAAGCGCCTCAATGCCAAGGTGAACATCAAGTTCTGGGAAGACATCCCTGGCTACAGCGTGCGTTTGATTGACCTCGGCAACGACGTTAATGGTGACTATTGGACCATCTCGGCTGTGCCCTCAATCAAGGGGGCAGCTTCTCCTACGAATACCTACGGCTATACTTTGGGTAAAATCTACACCGAGAACGGCGTCAAGATTAAGTTCAATACGGATGCTACGGTTAACAAAATTAAGCAGTATGAGGGTTCGACGACCGACGCTCCGCTAGAGTTCGCAACGCCTACCGCTGCCACGATTGGCGAAAGCCGTATCGAAGCTACGTTGTCGCCCACGACCTACTTCGCCATTCCTAAGTATAACACAGGCGCTGTCCTCTCCAACACTGCTGCCAACATCAACAATAATGGCACGCTGGAGACGAAACTGGCTTCGACGGGTCTGACCTTCCACGTCAGCTACGAACTTATCTCGACCACGGGTGAGAAGATTACCGTCAAGGATGCTACCGTACACGTGCCCTACAATTATTGCGAGTGGAAGGAGAACACGCGCTACACCTACATCTTCAAGATTACGAAGAACAGCAACGGTACGACCGGCGGCGCCACCCCCGATCCTACGAATCCTTCTGTACCCACCGAGATGGCCCTCTATCCTATCGTCTTCGACAACTGCACCGTGGAGGAATGGAAGGACAACGAATCGGAATGGGAGATTACGGACGCCAGCAACACATGGTATGACGTAAAACTGAGCACCTACTCCTTCGACAATACAGACGACACGAATATTGCCGTAACGGTTGACCGCATATCGCAGAATCCTTCGAGCCCGACGGCAACACTTACGCCAGCTAAAACCGACCTCGCTGTAACGGCTCCCGATGGAACGCCTGCTGGCTTTACCATCACGGGCAACGTGATCACCGTGCCCGCAGGTGCTGCCACCGGTAAATATACCGTAACCTATACGGTGGCCGGCGATAAAGACGTTAACCCCAGCCATCCCACAACCTACACGGAGAACTTCTATGTTGGTTCGGTATGCGGCGTTCGTACCAATCTGGCTGCCGTAGCTACCAACGCAGAAGAAGCATCCACCTATCTGCAGATCGATACGAAGACCAATGGTGGTGCCTGGACGACTGCCTCAACCAATACTGGTCTGTCGATCAACTACCCCATCAACCTCTCTGTCGCCGAGAAGGCTCTTGTAGAGGTCGATGCTACTGGTAAGGTGAAGGTTGCCAAGAATGCTAAGCCCGGCAAGTACGAACTGGTTTACACCGTTAGCGGTTCGAACCCCGCTGTTGTGAAGTGCGACTTCGAGGTGAAGGACTATGGTCTCTACCTGAGCAAGAATGCCGTTGAACTGGGTGCTTCGGCCGTAGATGTTGTAGCCTCCACGGGTTACACGGGTGCCAACTACACCATCTCTTGCGACAAGACGCTTGGCGTTACGCAGAGTGCACTTCCGAATAACAAGACCTTCTCTATCGCCAACACCGCAGCAGAAGGCACCTACACCATCAAGCTGGTTGTAGATAATGGCGACGCTACCTCTATGGCTACTTACAAGAAGACCTTCACCGTAGCCAACACCTACGCCGTGACCGTCAATAAGACGACCATCAGCCGTGACAAAGACCGCGCCACCAATAGCGAATTTGGTAGCGACTACATTGTCATCTCAACAATGAAGAACGGCGTGGCTGATAACGGCAGAGAGGCTTCGCTCTGGGTTAAGGATGCTAATGGAAACAATGTAACAAGTTCTATGTTCTACATTTCGCCCATTAGCGGTAACACGTACAAACTCCAGGTAAGAGGTAATACTGTAAGCACCCCCAATGGTACCTACACGATTGAGTTCCTCGGCCAGGCTGGCAAGCGTGTAAAGACCACCTTCATCGTTCAGGACTAACCTCCATTCCCCTCACCCTAAGATATAATGTACCAACGTACATCATATAACACTCTCAATGCACAGGTGCGTGCCGGGGCCCGAAAGGCTCTGGCCGCATGCTGTGTGTTGTTTATCTTCTTCTCATGCTCGGGCGACAGCGTCCTGAGCACCATCGACGAGAGCACCGACAGCACAGACCCGCTGACCTTCACCTGCGCCCTGACACAGGAGGAACAGACGGCGGCAGCGGCACGACGCGCCAGCACACCGGTATATCTCACCTCAGACTTCAAAGAAAGCACCTACAAGGCGTTTGCCACCACACACCAAACGACCGTCATGCAGGACTACCACGTGGAATATAAAACCACCGGAACAGCCTGGGACGGCACCATACGACCCTACTGGGACTATACCGGCGTGCCCGGACAATATACCCACTACTGGGACTACAGCAACTTCCCCTACCGCTTCCATGCCGTGGCACCCTACGACGCACCGGCAGGAGGAAGCCCACGCGTGACCTTCAACGACAAGGACCTGCGTATCACGGCACCCTATGCCTGTCAGACCTGCCACAACGGCATGGTACAACCAGACGACGCTACGGCAGAACCCTATACCGTAGCACAACTGCATCGCGCCACGGACGGCAAAGACTATGACCTGCTGGCCACAAGCGACGACAACACCCACCTTAACAATGGCTCCACCGTGCGCCACCGCCAAGTGTGGATGCCCTTTCATCACCTTAACGCGAAAATACGGTTCGCGGTCTATAGCCTCGCGCCATGGGCCACAGCGAACGCTCTATATATAAAGGACCTGACGGTAAAGGTGGTCTCGGACCACTTCACCATATCGGCAGCGGGCTACCAGGCCTCCTGCTCGGGCACAGGGACGCCTGGCGACCCCTACACGGGCTGGCGCGTGGACCCGCCCTACGCCACCGACGGCAGCGGGACGGGCTTCGTCCTGAGCACGGCGGACCAGGTATCGACACAACCCACCCTACTCCGCTTCGATGGCGGCAAGGAGGTGGAGGGTAACGACCTGCGCCTGTGTCAGACGCGGAAGACGGCCTACTTCCTGCAGTGCAAGAACGGCATCATGCAACTGCCGCAGACGGACGTCCGCATGACGGTCAGTTTCAAGATATACAAGGCCGACGGCACACTCTACCAGACGTTCACCGACGTGCCCATCGAATACGAACTGGATGGCACCTACCACCCCAA
>CAMGHE010000093.1 GCA_946055775.1 uncultured Bacteroidales bacterium | reverse complement strand
CCGGTAACCCCTACGATTACATCGGGCAGCGCCGCGACAGCGCTGTGCAGCCGTCAGAAAGTCCGTCGGGTAGCCCGGCCGGCTGTCCGCCGCCCCCGCCGTCCTACCGCCACGACACCGTCCTGCCTCTGCCCCCCGCCGTGACGGCCGACGCCTGGGCCGTCGATGCCGCCTGCGCCCACAACCCCGGGCCCATGGAGTATCGCGGCATCGACCTGCGCACCGGCGCCGTGGTGTTCCACTTCGGACCCATCTACGGCACGAACAACATCGGCGAGTTTCTGGCCATCGTTCACGCCATGGCCCTCATGACCCAGCGCGGCGAGTGCCACACCATCTACTCCGACAGCGTCAACGCCATGTCGTGGGTCAAGCAACGCCGGTGCAAGAGCAAGTTGGCACAGAATGCCAAGAGCCGGCAGGCATGGCAACTCATCGAGCGCGCCGTGCAATGGCTGCAGAGCCACGACGTCAAGCCCTTTCCCCTGCGAAAATGGGAAACCCACCTGTGGGGCGAGATTCCCGCCGACTTCGGGCGGAAATAACGCCTGCCACTCCCCCCTTCAGCAATCACTCACCCTCAGAACCCCACACTATGAGAGAGTTCTTTCACGTGATGCGGCAGTATGTCGCGCCCTACAAGAAGTATCTGGTCGGATCGCTCGTGTTCAACCTGCTGTCCGCCGTGCTCAACGTGTTCTCGTTCATGACTCTCATCCCGATGCTCAACCTCCTGTTTCGCATCGACACGACGGTCTATCACTACATCGCGTGGGACACCGAAGGCATTGGCCTGAAGGACATCCTCATCAACAACATGTACTATGTCACGCAGCAGTTTATGGAGCAGTATGGCGCCGCCACGGCCCTGCTGCTCATCGGCTGTATGCTGATGGTGGCCACGCTACTCAAGACCTCGTGCTACTTCGCCTCGGCCGCTATGCTCGTGCCGCTGCGCACCGGCGTAGTGCGCGACCTGCGCAAGGCCGTCTATAACAAGATTGTGGCCCTGCCGCTGAGTTTCTTTTCGGACGAGCGCAAAGGCGACATCATCGCCCGCATGAGCGGCGACGTCAACGAGATAGAGAACAGCATCACCGGCTCGCTCGAAATGCTGGTGAAGAACCCCATCCTCATCGTCTGCTACTTCAGCGTCCTCATCTATATCAGTTGGCAGCTCACCCTCTTCACCATCATCGTGCTGCCCCTCATGGGCTGGGTGATGGGCCGCATAGGGCGTAAACTCAAGCGTCAGAGCCTCGACGCCCAAAACCGCTGGAGCGACACCATGTCGCAACTCGAGGAGACCCTCGGCGGTATGCGCATCATCAAGGCCTTCACCGCCGAAAACAAGATGCGCGAGCGCTTCGCCCGCAGCACCGACGACTACCGCGACGCCACCGGCCGCGTGGCCGTGCGCCAGGCCTCGGCCCACCCCGTGAGCGAGTTTCTCGGCACCTGCCTCATCGTCCTTGTGCTGTGGTACGGCGGCACCCTCATCTTCTCCGAGCACCCGCCCGTCGATGCCCCGACCTTTATCTTCTATATGGTCATCCTCTACAGCATCATCCAGCCGCTCAAGGACCTGTCGAAGGCCACCTACAGCATCCCCAAGGGTATGGCCTCGGTGGAGCGCGTGAACAAGATTCTCAACGCCGACAACCCCATCCGCGAGTGCACCGACCCCAGGCCCCTGCCCAAGTTGCAGCAGCAGATAGAGTTTCGCAACGTCTCGTTCAGTTATAACGGCCACACCAACGTCATCAGCGACGTCTGCATGACGGTGCCGCGCGGCAAGACCGTCGCCATCGTCGGCCAGAGCGGTTCGGGCAAGAGCACCCTGGTCGATCTCCTGCCACGCTACCACGACGTCACCAGCGGCGAGATTCTCCTGGACGGCGTCAACGTCAAGGACCTGCGCATCGCCGACCTGCGCGCCCTCATCGGCAATGTCAACCAGGAGGCCATCCTCTTCAACGACACCTTCTTCAACAACATCGCCTTCGGCGTGGATGGCGCCACGCAGGAGGACGTCGAGCGTGCCGCCCGCATCGCCAACGCCCACGACTTCATCATGGAGAGCGAGGACGGCTACCAGACCAAGGTGGGCGACCGCGGATGCCGCCTCTCCGGCGGTCAGCGCCAGCGCATCTCCATCGCCCGCGCCATCCTCAAAGACCCCGACATCCTCATCCTCGACGAGGCCACGTCGGCCCTCGACACCGAGAGCGAACGCCTGGTGCAGGAGGCTCTGGAACGCCTCATGAAGACGCGCACCACCATCGCCATCGCCCACCGCCTCTCTACCATCAAAAACGCCGACGAGATATGCGTGCTCTACGAAGGACGCATCGTCGAGCGCGGTACGCACGACCAGTTGCTGGCCCTCGGCGGATACTACAAGCGCCTCAACGACATGCAGCAACTCTGATAGCGGCGCACGCCGACCCAATCCTCACACTGACAAACACTCCACAACGCATGAATAATAGCCTTTTCACCGACGCCCCCTACAAGGTGGCCGACATTGCCCTGGCCGGCTTCGGCCGCAAAGAACTGGATATCGCCGAGCACGAGATGCCCGGCCTCATGGCCTTGCGCCGCAAGTACGGCGACAGCAAGCCGCTGGCTGGCGCACGCATCATGGGCTCGCTCCATGCCACGGTGCAGACCGCCGTACTCATCGAAACGCTCCAGACGCTCGGCGCCGAGGTACGCTGGTGCTCGTGCAACATCTACTCCACCCAGGACCATGCCGCTGCCGCCGTGGCTGAGCGCGGCACAGGCATCTACGCCTGGAAGGGCGAAGACCTCGACGCCTATTGGTGGTGCACCCTCCAGGCCCTCAACTTCGGCGAAGGCTGCTATCCCGACCTCATCGTTGACGACGGCGGCGACGCCACGCTGATGATCCACCTCGGCGTGGCTGCCGAAGACGATGCCAGCGTCCACGATACCCCCTCGGGAAGCGGCGACGAGGAGGCCCTCAAGCGCATCCTCAAGCAGACGCTGGCCGAGCGCCCGGGCATGTGGCACGCCATGGCGGCCAACCTGCGCGGCGTGAGCGAAGAGACCACCACGGGCGTACACCGCCTCTACCGCATGATGGAACAGGGCGAACTGCTCTTCCCCGCCTTCAATGTGAACGACTCGGTGACCAAGTCGAAGTTTGACAACCTCTACGGCTGCCGTGAGTCGCTGGCGGACGGCATCAAGCGCGCCACCGACGTGATGATTGCCGGCAAGGTGTGCGTCGTGGCTGGCTATGGCGAGGTGGGCAAGGGCTGCGCCCAGAGCATGCGCTCCTACGGTGCCCGCGTCATCGTCACCGAGATTGACCCCATCTGCGCCCTGCAGGCTGCCATGGAGGGCTACGAGGTGCTGACCATGGACGAGGCTGCCCCCATGGGCAATATCTTCGTCACCACCACGGGCAACATCGACGTCATCACCGTGGAGCACATGCGCCGTATGCCGGACCAGGCCATCGTCTGCAACATCGGCCACTTCGACAGCGAGATTCAGGTGGACGGCCTCAAGCACGTCGAGGGCATACAGGTGACGAACATCAAACCGCAGGTCGATTGCTACCGCTTCCCCGACGGCCATAGCATCACGCTGCTGGCCGACGGCCGTCTGGTCAACCTGGGCTGCGCCACGGGCCATCCCTCGTTCGTTATGTCCAACTCGTTCACCAACCAGGTGCTGGCACAGATGGAACTGTGGCAGAAGCGCTACGAGGTGGGCGTCTATCGTCTGCCCAAGCACCTCGACGAAGAGGTGGCGCGCCTCCATCTGGAGCAGATCGGCGTACACCTGACGGTGCTCACGCCGGCTCAGGCCGAATATATCGGTGTGCCCGTGGAGGGTCCGTATAAAGCCGAACACTACCGCTATTGATTGCCATCATGGATATGAAAGAGAGACTGCTTCATCTGCTCCGCTCGTTAGGCATGGACGCCGCCGCGGTGGTGTTCTTCCTGCTGCTCAGTTATGTCTATTTCATGACGCCGCTGTCGCAGGACATGGTGCTGGCGGGCCACGACTCTGACGCTGCCGTCAGCCAGGGCCGCGAACAGAGCGACTACCGCGAGGCCAACGATGGCGAGACCACCCGCTGGACGAACGCCATGTTCTCGGGTATGCCGACGTATCAGATTGCGCCGTCGTATGGCGCCACACAGTTCCTGGCTCGCGTGTCGGACATCTACGGGCTTGGCACGCACGGCGTCCTGCTCTATGTCTTCGCCTATCTGCTGGGCTTCTACCTGATGATGCGCGCCTTCAACTTCAAGGTGTGGATGGCGGCGCTCGGCGCCGTGGTATGGGCTTTCTCGTCCTACTTCTTCATCATCATCGCCGCCGGCCATCTCTGGAAGGTGATGACGCTGGCCTATATCCCGCCCACCATCGGCGGTCTCATCCTGTGCTACCGCGGGCGCTACCTATGGGGCGCAGCGGTGACGGCGCTCTTCACGGCCTTCCAGGTGCTGTCGAACCACGTGCAGATGAGCTACTACTTCTTCTTCGTCATGGCCTGTATTGTGGCCGCCCTGGGCCTCGGTACGGTGGTGCGCCGCAAGGAGAAGGCGACGATGGCGGAGAAGGCGGCACAGCCTGACGGTCTGTCGCTGACGGAGCGCCTGACGCTGGGGCTGACGCCGGCACGCTGGCTCAAGGCCACGGGCGTCATCGTCATCGCCGGACTGCTGGGCGTGGCGGCCAACCTGCCCAACCTCTACCATACCTACGACTACGCCAAATATACCATGCGCGGCGGCTCCGAACTGACGGCCGACAAGAGCGCTACGCCGCAGCAGGAGACGGCTACGGCAGGTGAGGAGCAGGCTGGCAAGGGCGGACTCGACTACAACTATATCACGCAGTGGAGCTACGGTATCAGCGAGACCTGGACCTTCCTCATCCCCGACTTCAAGGGTGGGGGCACGGGCCCGGCCATCACCGAAGACAACTATGCCGACGACGACATCCAGCGCCTGCTGCCTTATGTACAGGCGGCCGACGAGGTGGGCATCCCGCAGTCGCAGATACCCGGCATCAATACCTACTGGGGCAACCAGCCCTTCACCGTCGGACCGGTCTATGTCGGCGCGCTGGTGGTCTTCCTCTTCATCCTGGGCCTCTTCGTCGTGCGCGGCCCGCTGAAATGGGCTCTGGCTGCCGCCACGCTCATCTCGTGCTTCTTCGCCTGGGGCCATAACGTACCGGGCGTGACTCACTTCCTCATCGACCACCTGCCGATGTACAACAAGTTTCGCACGGTGTCGTCGGCCCTTGTCGTGGCCGAGTTTACGATGCCGCTGCTGGCCATGCTGGCTCTGGCCGAGGTGTTGCGCCGCCGCCGGCAGTTGCTCTCTGACCTCGACGGGAAGATTGGCGTCATCACGGCCACGGTGCTCACCGTCGGCGTGTGTCTGGCGCTGTGGGCCGTGCCCTCGCTGGCCGGCTCCTGCCTGTCCGACAGCGAGACACAGGCCATGAGCCTGCTCACCTCGCATGGCATCTTCTCTCCCGAAACCACGGCCGACTATACGGCGGCTATCGCTACCGTGCGCCACGGCGTGCTGTCGGCCTCGGCGTGCCGTTCGCTACTGGTGCTCGTCGTCGGTCTGGGCATCATCGCCGTGGCCATGTTCCGCCCCCGCGTGCCCAAGGCTGCGGTATGCGGCGGCGTGCTGCTGGTGGCGCTGGTGGATATGTGGGGCGTGAACAAGCGCTACCTCAACGACGACACGTTCCAAGACCCCATTGTCCGCAGCGAGCAGTTCGGGCGCAAGACCCATGCTGACGAACTCATTCTGGCCGACACCTCGTACTACCGCGTACTGGACCTGTCGGTCAACACCTTCAACGACAACACCGCCAGCTACTGGCACCACAACATCGGCGGCTATCATGCCGCCAAGTTGCAGCGCTACCAGGACCTCATCGAGCGCCACCTGAGCCGCGAGATGGAGCACATCACCGACAGCCTCTATACCCAGGCGGGCGACGAGCGCCTGTGGCAGGCCGACAGTGCCGCCACGCCCGTGCTCAACATGCTCAACATGAAATATACCATCCTGGCCAGTAGAGACGGTGGCCTCAGCGTGGTGGCCAATCCCTATGCCAACGGGCCGGCATGGTTTGTGCGTAGCCTGACCTTCGTCGGCGGCGCTGATGCCGAGATGGCGGGCCTCAGCGGCCTCGACACCAAGCAGGCCGCCGTGGCCGACGAGCGCTTCCGCGACGTGCTGGACGGCACGGCACTGGGCGAGGGCAGCGTCGCCTTCGTGAAGTATGCGCCCAACGAACTCCACTACCGCACAGAGAGCCAGCAGGGCGGCGTCGTGGTGTTCTCCGAAATATACTACCCCGGATGGACCGCCACCATCGACGGCGAGGAGGTGCCCCTGGGCCGCGTCAACTATGTGCTGCGCGCCCTGCGTGTGCCCGCTGGTAGCCATGAGGTGGTGCTTACCTTCCGCCCCACATCTGTCAGTACGACCAATGCCATCGGCTTCGGCGCTATCGCCGTCATCCTGCTGCTGTTCTTCGGCAGTCTGGCCTATGCCGTGGTGAAATATATGAAGGGCAACGGCAACGCTGCCGCACCTGCCCCCTCCAACCAACAAGACAACAAGTAAGACCTATCCGCACATGAGTTTACAATGTGGCATCGTCGGACTGCCCAACGTGGGCAAGTCCACCCTGTTCAACTGCCTGAGCAACGCCAAGGCCCAGTCGGCCAACTTCCCCTTCTGCACCATCGAACCTAACGTCGGCGTCATCACCGTGCCCGACGAGCGCCTCAACGTGCTGGCCGAACTGGTCCACCCGGGACGTATCGTGCCCACGACGGTAGAAATCGTCGATATCGCCGGCCTGGTCAAGGGCGCATCGAAGGGCGAGGGCCTGGGCAACCAGTTTCTGGGCAACATCCGCGAAACCGACGCCATCATCCACGTCCTGCGCTGCTTCGACGACGACAACGTGGTCCACGTCGATGGCTCGGTTGACCCCGTCCGCGACAAGGAAATCATCGACACCGAACTCCAGCTCAAGGACCTCGAGACCGTCGAAAACCGCATCAAGCGCGTAGAGAAGATTGCCAAGGTCGGCGGCGACAAGCAGGCAAAGGTAGAGTATGACGTGCTCATGGCCTACCGCGACGCCCTGCTACAGGGCCGTTCGGCCCGCACCGTGCAGTTTGAAAGTCCCGAGGAGCAGCGTGCCGCCAAGGGTCTGTTTCTCCTCACGTCGAAGCCCGTGCTCTACGTCTGCAACGTAGATGAAGGCAGTGCCGCCACCGGCAATGCCTATGTCGAGCAGGTGCGCCAGGCCGTCGCCGACGAGGGTGCCGAGGTGCTCATCCTCGCCGCACAGACCGAGGCCGACATCGCCGAACTCGAGACCTACGAGGAGCGCCAGATGTTTCTGGCCGACGCCGGACTGGAAGAGAGCGGATGCAACCGCCTCATCAAGGCCGCCTATAAGATGCTCGAACTCGAGACCTTCATCACCGCCGGCGAGATGGAAGTCAAGGCATGGACCTACCGCCGAGGATGGAAAGCCCCGCAGTGTGCCGGCGTCATCCATACTGATTTTGAAAAAGGCTTTATCCGCGCCGAGGTCATCAAGTACGACGACTACGTCCGCCTCGGCTCCGAAGCCGCTGTGCGCGATGCCGGCCTGCTCCACGTCGAGGGCAAGGAATATGTCGTGCAGGATGGCGACATCATGCACTTCCGCTTCAACGTCTGACCGCCGTTCACGCCTCACTCTAAGCGACGCCCTGCGCCGCCGCTACTTACCGCGCCGTCGCAGATGGCTCTCCGCCAGTCGGAGAACTCGCTCTGCGGGGGTGCGTTGCGTAAGCGCCCCTACCATATAATATACGTCATATGATTCAACTTCTCTCCATCGTCTGGAATCCCGACAAGGTGGCCTTCCACGTCGGCTCGTTTGCCGTGCAGTGGTACGGTCTGTGCTGGTGTCTGGGCCTGATGGCCGCATACGTGGTGATGCTGCGCCTCTACCGCCGCCAGGGCATCCCCGACAAGGCCTTTGAGCCCCTCTTCATCTACTGCTTCATCGGCATTCTGGCCGGTGCGCGCCTGGGGCACTGTCTGCTCTATGAGCCCGCCTACTTCCTGCAGCACCCCATAGAGATGTTCCTGCCCGTCAAGCAGGACGCCAACGGGTGGCACTGCTCGGGCTACGCTGGTCTGGCCTCGCACGGCGGTACGGCAGGCCTGATGCTCGCCCTGTGGCTCTATGTGCGCCGCACCAAGGTCAACCTCATGCGTGTGCTCGACAATATCG
>CAMGHE010000092.1 GCA_946055775.1 uncultured Bacteroidales bacterium | reverse complement strand
GAAGTCTTGCCCGATGAAAAACGGCTCCAGCGTTAAAAAGGGCAATTATGACACACCCTCCTAGCTTCGCCGCTTCAACGCTCATTGCATCGCCTTTTGCTCGCGCAATCATCGGCCACTGGGGACGCTGCCCTCTTTTAGTGCTTTTGCACTTACAGCGCGAGGATGGCAGGGCGGCGACTACCCAGGGTGCCGTTCACTTCGTTCGCTCAGCCCTGGGCTACGCGCAAACCCGCCTGCGTCGGCTTTGGGATGGCCTTCAGCCATCCTCATCGCCGCTTATGGGCTTGTCATGAGGAAATACCTTATGGAATAGGTCTTTGCGACTGTTTACCGGACAGTAATGGCAACAATTCAGCTATCAAAGGCAATAATTGGAGATCGGCCGGAAGCCATTGCACAGCATCCAGATGGTCCTTTGCCAACCAACGTGCGTCTTCGTGTTCGAGGAGCGAGGGCTGCCCGCTTTCAATGGTGCAGAGGAAGCAATGCATCTTCAGGTGAAACTGCGGATAGTCGTACTCTACCGTTGCGAGCAGGTCGCCCACCTTAATCTCCGTAGCCAGTTCTTCCCTTATCACGCGCTTCAATGCCTCCTCGGGGGCTTCGCCGGCTTCTATTTTTCCTCCGGGAAATTCCCACCAACCTTTCCATTCGCCATACCCTCGCTGGGTGGCGAAGAGCAGGCCATCACGAATGATGATGGCGGCAACGACTTCTATGGTCTTATGCTGTTCCATCGTACCGGCTTGTCTGTGATAGTCTCCTCCTGGACGCTGCTCAGATAACGGTGACTTTGGCAACGATGCCTTGTTGGCCGTCGGCGGTGCTGACCATGATGAGATAGACGCCGGTGGGGACGCGGTGGCCGGTGGCTGTACGGCCGTCCCAGATGAAGGTACCGCCGTGGGAGGTGCCGTGGCGTACCAAGCGGCCATCGGTGGTGGTTATACGGACGTCGGCCCCTTCGGTGAGGCCGCTGATGGTGATGTTGCCACGGTATTCGGGCCGCACGGGGTTGGGGAAGACGCTGACGTTGTCGGTGTCGAGCGTGGTCTCGGGCTCGGTGGCGTCGCCACCATAGGCGCAAAGGCCGCGGTCGGTGCCGATATATACCGTGCCCGTGCGGGGATGGATGGCCAGGTCGTAGATGACGTCGGAGAGCAAGGGCGTCTCGCTGGCCATGAAATGGTGCACCACCTCCAGCCCGTCGGCACTGACGAGGTAGAGGCCGTTGCCCATGGTGCCCACCCATTTGCGGCCGGCGCCGTCGCAGGCCATGGCCGAGATGGGCACGCCAGCCAGGAGATAGTCGGCATAGTTGGTGCCGTCGTTGCGTGGTACCTTAATCTGCATGGCGCGGAAGGAAGCCGCGGCCCAGTTGTCGGGATCGTCGATGACCAGCAGACCGCTGGCCGTGCCCACCCATAGCGAACCGTCAGGGCATTCCATGATGTCGTACACGCCGGTGGAGAGGTCGAAGGTTGCGCCGTCCTGGTTGGTTACCGTGGTGCGGTAGCGCACGACGTCGTCGCTGCTGCTGCTCTTGTTCGTACCGAAGTCGATGCCCAGCAGGCCCGCCGTATGGTTGATGTCCACCGTGGTGCGGCGCGAGCACACCCACAGGCGGCCCTTGCTGTCGATGAGCGTCTTCTCGAGCGTGGGCGCCTTCTTCAGTTCTTCCACATAATACTTACGCCATGTGCCGTCCGTGCGGAGGACACGCAGGGTGGTGTCCGTGCCGTTGTTGACCATCCACAGGTTGCCCGTCTCGTCGTAGGACAGGCCATCTGTGCGGACGTAGTAGGGATTGACTTTAGATGCCGAGCGCAGGGGCGAGTTGCCCACCGAGTACTGGCGGACGAAGCGTCCGTTGCGGAACTCGTACAGTCCGGTGCCGCCCGTTGTGGCATAGACATGATCGGGGTCGGTGGGGTCTGTGGCTACGCAGGTGACGTCGCGATAGGCCACCTTGGTCTGTGGTGTGATGCTGTCTTCCTGAAAGAAGGTCCAGCGGTCGTCGGCCAGCGTCATGATGGTGCCGGGGTAGTGCTGCCGGTCGAAGGGGTCGAGACGTCCTCCGCCCACCATGAGACGCGTGTCGTCCCATCGCAGGTAGTAGCACAGGTCGCGCCGCGGTCCGTAGCCGCCAATCTCGATGCCCGTGTCGGTCAGCGCCGCCACGTCCGCCTTGTCCTTGTACGCCCTCAGCCCGCGTGTGCCGCAGGCCGCCCATAGCGTGCCGTCGGCAGCCGGGGCAATGCTCGTGCACTGAGCAGGCAGCGTGTGGAGGCTGGCGAAGCGGTCGGGGGCAGTGGCGTCAACCGTCATCAGACGACTGCCGTCGGTCAGCGTCAGGCGTGTCTGCCCCTGCGGTACGGCGTGAGTGGGCACACGCTGCGACATGTGGTTGACCAGAGTGAGTGTGCCGTTGGCCTGGGTGTGATAAAGGAAGAAGCCCTTGACACTGCCCTCGGCCACTGCCACATATAGGCCGCCGTTCCACGACGCGAGCAGCGGCACCGTCACGCCCGTCATCACGGTGGTCCACTGTGCAGGGTCGAAGAGGTTGGCCGTGAGGCCACCCGAGGTGATGCCGTCGGGGGTGGCGGCATAGAGACGTCCCTGGTGGATGGTTGCCGCCGTCACGGCGGTGCCCAGCGTGTAACTGGCCTTCACCAGCGCCTGGCCCGCATCGATGAGCGCCACGCCGTCCGAGAGCGCCATCACCACGTCGCCACCGCAGACGCTCAGACTGTTGAGCGTGCGTGTGCCGTCGTTCTTGTCGCGCAACTGGGGCAAGTGCGTCACCTCCCCGCTCCTCTCGTCCAGCAGGTCGATGAACAGGTCGTCATAGACGATGACCAGCGTCCGTGCCTCGTCGCACCATACGATATGGGCGATTTTCGGTCCGCTGAGGCCGTGCATCTTGTTGAGCAGGGTCACCTCGGTAGTAGCCGGGTCGTAGGCCAACAGGTTGCCGTCATACAGGGCATAGATGGCGGAGCGTCCGGGGGCCGTTTGCCGGGCCTCGTGATAGGCGGCGAGGATTTCCCATTCGCCCACCCGCTGTGCGCCGGCCTGTGTGGCGGCAGGCAACAGGGTGACCATGAGGAAGAGGAGGGAGTGGAGGAAGCGCTTCATGTGGTGTGGAAGATAGAAGGCGGGGAATATGAGGATATATAGGAGGAGTTGGCCACTCAGGCCCACTGGCAATGATGCCCTTGCTGTCAGTCGTTCCGTTCGTCCTGTGGTGTCATGAGGAAGCGGCACAGGGCCTGTACGGCGCGGGCACGGTGGCTGATGCGGTTTTTGGCTTCGACGCCCATGGAGGCAAAGGTGATGCCCGTTTCGTCTGGCGCGAACACGGGGTCGTAACCGAAGCCGTCGGTACCCGTGGGCTGGAGGGGAATGGTACCATCTACGCGTCCCTCGAAGGTATATTCATGGCCATCGAGGATGAGGGCAATGACGGTGCGGAAGGCGGCGTGTCGGTTGTTCTGTCCTTTCAGTTCGTCCAGCAGTTTGCGGGTGTTGGCCTCGGGATCGTGCCGGTCGGGATAGGCGTAGCGTGCTGTGTGTACGCCAGGCCGGCCGCCCAGAGCCTCTACCTCGAGTCCTGTATCGTCGGCGAAGCAGTTGACGTGGTAGCGCTCGGCGATGTAGCGTGCCTTCTGCAGGGCATTGCCCTCGAGGGTATCGGCCGTTTCGGGAATGTCGTCGTGGCAGCCGATGTCGTCGAGTGAGAGGATGGCGAAGTGCCCATCGGTGATGGCACGCACCTCAGACAGTTTATGGGCGTTGTTTGTGGCAAAGACAAGTTGTTTCATGCTTAAAAGGGGTAGGGGCTTAATACTTGAATGTGCTGCCGCCGAGGAACTCGCGGAGCAGCGACGTGGGCGGCAGCCCGTCGGTGGAGATGGGCGTGAGGTAATGCAGGAATTTTCTGAGGCGATAGGCTTCGCTATATTCCGGACAGTTTTCCGGCACCTGTTCGAGCAGAGGCAGGGCTTGCTGGCGCAGGGCGGCCAGTTCGAAGAGCAGGGCGGTGTTGATCATCACGTCGGCCTCCTCTTGGAAGGGGAAAATCCATCGCTCCTCGCCGGCGCGTACAGAGGGCCATCGGGCGATGGTGTCGCGTGCGCTGTAGTTGCGGTATTTGTAGTCGCGGACGATGCGTCTGAGCAGCCGGTTGTCGGTGGTGGGGATGTAGTTGTGGTTGTCCAGGAGGATGGACGTCAGTGCCGAGGCGTAGATGCGGAATTTGGCCTGTGGCGGTATGTCGCGTGTGAGCATGGGGTTGAGGGCGTGTATGCCTTCGAGGATGAGGATGGTGTCGTCATTGAGGCGCAGGTGGGTGCCGCTCTTCTCGCTCTTGCCGGTGAGGAAATTGTAGCGGGGCAGTTCTACCTCCTCGCCCTGAATCAGGGCATTCATCTGCGTGTTGAACAGGGGGATGTTCATGGCCTCGATGTGTTCGAAGTCGTACTGTCCGTTTTCGTCCTTAGGTGTATTTTCGCGATCAACGAAGTAGTCGTCCAACGATATGGATACGGGGCGTTTGCCCGATGCCATGAGCTGCACCGACAGGCGCTTGGAGAAGGTCGTCTTGCCACTCGACGACGGTCCGGCGATGAGGATGACCTTTATTTCCGGTTTTGCGGCAATCTGGTCGGCCAGGCTGGCGAAGCGTTTCTCCTGCAGCGCCTCGGAGACATTGATTAGTTCGTTGGTGTAGCCCTGGCGGCAGGCCTCGTTAAACTGTCCGATGGTCGATACGCCCAGGATGTGTTGCCAGCGGTGCTGTTCGCGGAAGACGTCGAACATTTTCGGCTGGTGTGTCAGGGGTTGCAGGCGGTCGGGCTGCCGGGGGTCGGGCAGACGCAGGAATAGGCCGTCCTCGTAGGGCAGCAGGTCGAAGTTGAATATCTGTCCGGCATCCGTCAGCAGTGAGCCGTAGAAGTAGTCAGGGGTATCGTCGAGCGTGTAGTAGGTGGTATAGAGTGCGCCACAGTTTTCCAGCAGTTGTGCCTTGTCTTCCAGTCCGTCGCGGCGGAACAGGGCCACCGCCTCTTCCGTGGGACAGGTGTGGTGGTGGAAGGGCAGGCGGTCTTTGACAATCTGCTGCATGCGCTTGCGCAGGGCATCTACGACGTCGGGCGTCACCGCCTGCCCGCCCTCCATCTGCAGATAGCAGAAGTAACCGCGCGACACGGGCGTGCTGATGCGCAGGGTGGCTGTGGGATAGAGGTCGCGCACCGCCTTATAGAGTACGAAAAACAGCGACCGCGTGTAGGTGCGCATGCCCGATGACGAGGTGATGTCCAGAAATTCCACGTCCTTGTCCGTGAAGAGCACATAGTGCAGGCCCTCGACCTTGTTGTTGACCTTGGCGCTGGTGGCTCCCCATGGCATGCGGAGCCCGATCAGCTGATATACCTCTTCGAGCGTTGAGCCCAAAGGCACTTGATGCGTCTGTCCCGTGTTGTGGCAGCGTATCGTAAGGCGTTTCTTCATTGTTGTCATCGTCGTTGGTTGTTGTGGTGATGATATAAGGGGAGATGTGCGGCCAGTCCTATTCTTCCACCTCACCTTTGAGCGTGGCCGATGAGGCCTCGGTGATGCGTACACGAACATACTCGCCGGGGTGGTGCTTCCCGCGGTCGAAGACGACGACGCGGTTTTGCTCCGTGCGTCCGAAGAGTTGCTCGCGCGAGCGTTTCGATGTGCCCTCGATGAGCACCTCGAACGTACGTCCTATGCAGCGCCGGTTGTTTTCGAGCGACAGTTCGTTCTGCAGCGCAATCAGTTCGTTCAGTCTTCGCACCTTCTCCTCCTCGCTCACCGTGTCCTCAAAGTGGCGGTCGGCATAGGTGCCCGGGCGCACGCTGTATTTGAACATAAAAGCCGAGTCGTAGGCACACTCCCGCATGAGCGAGAGCGAGAGCGCGTGGTCTTCGGGCGTTTCATAACAGTAGCCAGCGAAGATGTCTGTGCTCAGTCCGCAGTCGGGGATGATGCGGCGTATGGCTTCGACGCGCTCCATGTACCATTGGCGCGTATATTTGCGGTTCATCAACTTGAGGATGCGGTCCGACCCGCTCTGCACGGGCAGGTGGATATGCCGGCATACGTTCGGTTCGTCAGCAATGACCTGCAGCGTCTCGTCGCTCATATCCTTGGGGTGGCTGGTAGAGAAGCGTATGCGCATATGGGGCACGGCGCGCGCCACGCGGCGCAGCAGGGTGGCGAAGTTGACCGTTGTGCCATCATCGTCCGTACCGAGGTACGAGTTGACATTCTGTCCCAGCAGCGTCACCTCCTTGTATCCGCGTGCCTCGAGGTCGGCCACCTCGCGCAGGATGCTCTCCACGTTGCGTGAGCGTTCGCGGCCTCGGGTGTAGGGCACGATACAGTAGTGGCAGAAGTTGTTGCATCCGCGCATGATGCTGACGAAGCCCGAGAGGTGCGAACTGTGGTAGCGTGTGGGCACGATGTCGCGATAGGTCTCTGTCAGCGACAGTTCAACGTTGATGGCAGGGTGTCCCGTTTCTGCCGCTGCCACCAGTTCGGGCAGCGACAGGTAGGCATCGGGGCCAGCCACCAGATCAGCGCCGTGCTGACGGATGAGGTCGTCCTTGACGCGCTCCGCCATGCACCCCAGCACCCCCACTATCAGGCGGCGTCCTTTGCGCTTCTGCGCGGCGAGTGCCTCCAGGCGGTGTATGATTTTCTGCTCGGCGTTGTCGCGCACCGAGCAGGTGTTGAGGAAGAGGGCGTCGGCCTCGTCGGCGTTGTCGGTGGGCTCGTAGCCCGCCATGCGCATCACCGAGGCTACCACCTCGCTGTCGGCCACGTTCATCTGGCAGCCGTAGGTTTCGATGTATAGTTTCTTCATAGAGGAGTATTTCTGTGTGGGAAAGAGAATGTGAAAGATGTGTTGCCGCCGTCAGTCGTCATCCGGTGTTTCGGCCGTCATCGTGCGCAGCATGCGGTAGATGTCTGCCGGTGCGAAGCCCTTGGCCGCTGCGGCGCGTATAGCCCGTGCTGTCGTTTTTCGCGGGTCCTCGTCGGCCCGTCCCTTGCTCAGGGCGCGGCGCAGACAGGTGTGGAGCAGGGCCATCTGTTGCTGGTTGTCAATGCCCTCGTCGATGGCCGCCTGTATGAGATGTGTGCTGATGCCCTTGCGTGCCAGGGCTATGCTTATCTTGCGTGCCGTCCATCCGTTGTAGGCCGCCTTGTCGTGGACGAAGGCGCGGGCATAGCGTTCCTCATTGATATAGCCTTCACTCACCAGGCGTGCCACCATCGTTTCGATCTGTGTGGCATCGAACCCCTGCCGGCTGAAGCGCGTGCGCCAGTCGCTGCAGCAATACTCTGCCGCTGCGCATCGCCGTGCCGCTGCGACATAGGCCCGTTCGGGCTGTGGCGGGCGTTTGGCGTGGTCGCCGTGCTGCGGTGTGTGGTTGTCGGTAAGGGTGTCCATCGTCGTTATTTTTTGATGATGCTGCGCACCACAAACCAGGCGTGCATCATCAGCGCCGTACCCCAGCCGTAGTGATGGGCCATGATGCGCAGGCGTTCCATGAGTGAGGCGCGGTGGTGACGTGTGGTGGCCCCCTCGTTCAGGTAGTCGGCCACCGTCAGACGGGCGTTCACCAGTTCCAATGCACGAAGTTGCCCTTCACGCATGATGCGTATGCACCAGTCGTAGTCGGCCGAGAAGCGATAGTTCATGTCGTAGGCCGTTCGTCGTGCCAGGTCTGTGCGTGCCATGAAAGCCTGGTGGCACACCGTCATGCCGTGGCGGAACGAGCGCCATGTCAGCACCTCGGGCGCCGTCAGGCGGCGCTGTCGCAGGAAGCGGCCCTCGGCATCGACGATGTCTGTCTGTCCATAGACCACGGCCGGCAGCATCCCCAGGTCGCTGTCGTCGGCTTCGGGCAGGGTGTGGTCGCCGTAGGCCGCCTTGGCGACGTGGGCCAGTTGGCGCAGCGTCTCGGGGCTGTGCAGGGTATCGCCGGCGTTGAGGAAAAGGATATAATGTCCCGTGGCCATGCGCAGGGCCTTGTTCATTGCGTCGTAGATGCCATGGTCGGGCTCGCTCAGGCAGTTTACTTCGTGCGGCACGCGGGCCACGCTGTTGCGTTCCTGATAGTGGTGTACGGCTTCGAGCGTGGCGTCTTGCGAGTTGCCGTCGATGATGAGATGCTCCACATGCGGATAGTCTTGCTCTTCTACGCTGTTGATGGTGCGCTCAATAAGACTTGCCGCATTATAGCATACGGTGGCCACGGTGATTTTTAGCGGAGGTTCTTCCATAAGGGGGAGAAGGGAG
>CAMGHE010000091.1 GCA_946055775.1 uncultured Bacteroidales bacterium | reverse complement strand
GGGCCGGCCGGAAGGACGTACATTTGAAACGCAAACACATACATATCATGGAAACAATAATGAAACGAGAGAGCATAGACCTACCCGCTGACGTGATGGACAGGTTGGCCGAAATGGCCCTACAAAGCGGAAAGACGCTCAAGGCCTATATGGAAGGCGTGCTCGTCAGAAAAGCCTCAGAGAGCAATCCCTCGCCATCAACCGACTCATGGTTTGACGATGAAGGAAATATGCGCATTGTTCGCAGCGGTATAAGAAGCCTTGAAACAGACGGAGGAAAGATATATACATCTGCAGAACTCAAACAAAGGCTCGGGCAATGAAGTATAGGATAAGGTTGTCGCCACTCGCAGAAGAGCATCTGGAAGAATGGAGAAAAAACGGAAATCCGTCTGTGCTTAGAAAAATTGCAGGAATGTTTGAAGAACTTGAAGAGCACCCAATGATAGGTACGGGAAAGCCGGAAAGGCTCAAAGGTGAACTTCAGGGATATTGGAGTCGGCGTATAACAAAGGCAGACAGAATGATTTACAGTATCAATGGTATGGAAATCATCGTATGCATCGTATCTATGAGGGGACACTACGGCGATAAGTAGGTAGAGAAAATGTCATATCTAATCAAACCGGCACATCTTATGAGTGAAGACTACTACGACGAGCAGTACGACGAGTATTATCACGACGAATTGGACGATGAACCGGACGACATCGAAGCCTGCGAGGAGGCCGGATACGACGTCATAGACGACGAGCCCTACCCGCATGATGACCACCCGGTTTCAAGCGGTAGCGACTACCGCCGTTCCCATGCCTCGCATGCCCTGTTGGGGGCTGCGATGGGATATGCTGCAGCCAAGTCGCTCAGAGGCAATGGCACGCCGAAAGGCCGAAAAGAAAGGGATAATGTGCTCTCTGACGTAGAGCGAGAACGTATTCGTCGGCAGCAGCAAGCAGAAAAGCAGATGGCAGAGACCCGCAATGGGGTGCTGGGATGCCTGCTCATCTTCCTCATCATCATCTTGTGCTTTGTCGGTTGCTGACCATGTCCCCCTCAAACCCATAATCCCATCTGCGGGCCAAACCTTTTCTCACGTTGGTGTGGGGAAGGTTTGGCCCGCAGAGATTTTATGGGCGAAGGGCTGTGGCGTTATTTACCGAAGACGCCCAGTAGGCCGCCACCCTTGTTGTAGGTGGTCTTCTCGTTGGCCGGGACCGCCTTGATGGCATCCAGATCGCTCTTGGTGGCCTTGCGGAAGTTCTTATATACAGCGGGGAAGCCCGTTACGGTCAGTACGCGCTCGCCGTAGGGCGTCCGCTGGAAGGTAAACTGAGCCTCCAGCAGCACGTCGGCCTTCTGCTCTTCCAGCAGTTCGGCGATGAGGTTGCCCTTGGCCGTGCTCAGTTTGGGCTCTGCGATGTGGCAGGGGGAGAAGCTCCACGTCATGGTCTTCGACGTCTTGCTCTTCACTTCAAGGTCGGCCACTGTGGGATAGGTCACAACCGTGTTGTCCACTTCGGCAGTGGTCGCCGTCTTCCTGATGGTCGTGCACGATGACGCCATCAGCAATAGTCCCGCGGCAAGGGACAGGTATTTCAGGTGTTTCATGGCAGAAGCGTTTTTTGCAGGTTATCGAGCCACCTTGAAGTTCTTGTATGTTGCGGGATAGCCGCTGACGGTCACCGTCTTATATTTGCTGCCGAAGAGGCCGTGATGCTTGACCAGCACATACTGCGGGGCCACCAGCACGTCGGCATTGCCGTTTTGGGCCAGGGCTGCCTGTATGGCGGCGTTGATCACATTCTGCTTGCCAGCCTTGCGTTCCGCTCTGGTGGTGTGGTGCGTGTAGGTCACCTTGGTGGGCGACACAATCAAGTCGGCCGTCGATTGTGCTTTGAGCCCTGTGGCAACGTCAAGCGTCGATGCTGTCTTGGTCACGGTGGTGCAGGAAGCCAGCGACAGGCCAACTACCAGTGCGGAGAGGAAAAACTTTTTCATAAGTCATGCAGGTTTTAAGGTTAATGAATAGAAAGGACGTCCATCGCCGCTCGCCCTGCGGTTCGCGACAGAATGGATACGCGGTGCAATTTATACATTTATTCGGAAATGGCGAGGAATTTGTCTTAAAAAGTTCTCTTTTCGACAAAATACACCTTCGGGCCCATTTTTCGCAGTCGGCGAAGCCCGAAGGCCTCAGTGTTGTCCTCTGAGCGGAACGCTTTTCGTCACTCGCAATTTTCACCGATAAAGAAGGGACCACCAGGGAAATCATGTGTAGGCAGCACAAACAAATACATAGGGATACGGATGCGCTGGTTATTGCTGCCATGGCTTTACGGACCAAGAAATATCGCGTACCGTTGTTGCGTTGAGACGGGTGTGCGTCATGTTTCAGCCTCGGGCCCTTCCCCTTGACCCTCGCCCCTCGCAAATAATACCCAAGAAAATTATTCTACAAAAAGGGCGTTTTGCAGAAGAATCCTCTTTTGGACCCGATTTGCATTTCGGCCTTTTCTGTTGTATCTTTGCATTGCAATCAAGGACAGGGCCCTCTCGGGGCCCTTTTTTCGTGCCCGCCAATGTTCTCAAACAGTCCCTGGGACCGTAAAAACGGTCGCCCAAGTCGTAAAAACGGTCGCCCAGGTTGTGTCTCGGGTCTGGGCGACCGTGTTTCGGGGCCGTCAATGGGCATATCGCGCCCCCTTGACCGTTAATTTTTCATAAACATTGCGCTCGCTAAGGATGGTCGAAAAAAGAATATTATTCTGCAAAACGGGCGTTTTGCAGAGGATTCCTCTTTTTTGAGGGGCTGGTTGGAGAAGTGGCGGCAAGGCACCGTTAGCCCAACTTCAACGCTTATTGGCCGATATTATTTTGCCTATCACGCAGTTTCCGCCTCGGGCCCTCCCCCTTGACCCTCGCCGAATAATACCCTTATCCTCTTCGCAGTAGGTTGAAAATAGTTAACTTTGCAGTCGGTTGGAGGTTGCTGAGGCTGGCCTCTTTCAAAATGTTTCCTTTTATCTTTTTTCTTAACTAATCTGTTTTTTACCCGATTCCGATGAATCTCTTCCGTCTGCTCCTTGCCGGCAGTCTGCTCCTTGCGACGCCGGCTATCAAGGGCCAGGACAAGCCCTTCCATCAGGTGGCCTATGACGACTGTGGCGATGCTGACCGCCAGCCCCACCTTATCCTCGGTGAAAACTACGTCATGCCCGAGCGCTATGGCTCTGACATGGTCATGCGCACCTGCAACTTTGGCGGCCGTGTCATCTATGCCTTCGACCACCTCGATATTCAGGCCAACTACCGCCTTGAGATAGCCTTCCTCGCCGACCATGCCCGCCGTATCACCCTTACAGCCGACGGCAACGCCCTCTGCGCCCCCATCACGCTGCAATTGTAGGGTGAGAAAGAGGGATGCCGATAGTGACGACGCAGAAGTTTCCTAACGATTGAGCGGAGGGTGTATCAAAATGCAGAATTTTGATACACCCTCCGCTAAGTTTCATCAGAATGGCTAAGATGCAAGGCCTTATCCAGCAGGAAATGGATCGCCTCACCCAGCATGCCCGGCATCCGCCCTGCGGCCGTTGAGCCACCTTCGCATGGGCTCGTCCCAGAGGCGCATGGCGGCGTAGGCCGTGGCCAGGCAGAGCAGGAAGGTCGCCGTGGCCACGAACGCCTGCTTGGCGACGGAGACGTCGTGGTGCGTGTCAATCCAGGTGAAGAAGAGATAGACGATGGGGTAGTGGGCCAGGTAGAGCGGGTACGACAGGCGGCCCAGCCACTGGCAGGCCCGCTGTGTGCGCGGCTGCAGCGTCACGCGGCGGGCGCCCAGCCATACGGTGAAGGGGAAGAGCAGGGCCACGCACAGCAGGTTGAAGATGCCGTCAAGGAGCGGGTGGGCGTAGCCGCCAATCTGGTCCGTGCAGACCACGGCGATGATGATGAGCGAGCAGAGCGTGAAGCGCGGCAGACGGCTGGTGCGCGTGGTGAGGTAGTCAGGACGGCGCGCCATCAGGCGGAACATCAGCAATCCCGCAAAGAACGAGAAGCCCACGCGAGCCAGGCCGATATACACCTGTTCGGCCGTCAGCGACCATCCCGCGTTGAGCGAGCACGGGTAGTCGTGCGCCTCAAGCATCCCCAGCAGGTTGAGCGACAGGGCACTGTCGGCCAGCATCACGCCAAACACCGCCACCAGCGCGGCCAGTGCCCAACGCCCCAGACGGAAGACGAAGAGGCAAAACAGCACGTTGGCCACATATTCAAACACCATCGACCACTGCGGGATGTTCAGCAGAAACATCTCCCCGTTCTCGCGCACGTTCCATTCTGGCGCGATGGGCAGCATGAAGAAACTCCCCAGCGCATTGAGCGCCAGATAGCCCAGGTCGGCCCCGGCGATGCCCGCATAGTACGGACCCTCCTGAAAGAAGAAGAGCGCCGTCCCCAGCAGGACGCCGAAGAGCACCATCGGCTGCAGACGGATCAGACGCGCCCGGAGGAAGCCCCGTCGGCTCATGTGCCCGCTGCGCATGCGCTGCTCATAGGCATAGCCGATGACGAAGCCCGAGAGGACGAAGAAGAAATCGACGCAGAGGTAGCCGTGGTTGAGGTGCTTATACACGGGGTCGTAAGAGAAAGCTTCGCTCAGGTGGAACACGACGACCATCAGGGCCGCCACGCCGCGCAGGCCGTCCAGGATGTCGTAGCGATAGGGTGTGGCGCAGGCGTTGGCGGTGGGCACCGGGCGGTTGGTCTCGTCGGTGGTGGGTTTCATAGAGAGGAGATAAAGGTGTTGGAGTTAAGGGGTGGTTGACAGTTTTGCAGGCTAAGGTACATACTTCCCGCGAGGTGGCCAAACACGTAGCGGGCGAACAAGGCCGCTTGCGGCGAATGAGCGGCAGGATGAGGGTAGGGCAGAGGTCGCTGAACGTTCAAGACAGAGGCCGCAGCACTCCCTTGCCCATTGATGAGAGTAAAGCCTTCACGGTCACGGAAATAACGTGTACCTTCGCAGCGCAGGGGCTGGCGTGCGCCGTGTCGCCGGCCCGTCGCATCTCCTCCCACGGGCCGGGAATACGATTCCCACGGGCTGGGAATACGATTCCCACGGGCTGGGAATTTGATTCCCAAGGGCATTGGGAAAATTATGGGGAGCCGACAGCCTTTGTCCTGGCGTATGTGTAGTCCCCAATAGCCGTCGGTAACTGGGCTTTGCCTGAGTTGAACCGCCTACAATATAATACGAATCATGGGGTGAACCAGCGTTGGATAGGCTGGCTCACCCCATTTTCTGTGGCGATGCCGTCACGCAGGGCCGGACCCTACATGACGCCGTATGGTCAGGCTTTCTTCCAACCACACTTCGGGCAAACGCCCTTCTCGCTCAGCGCGATGCCGCAGAGCGGGCAGCGCTCGATGCTCGTGTGCGAGGGGAACTCCTGCGTGGCAGCGTTGACGCCGCTGGTGAAGGTCAGTTTGACGATGTTCAACTTGTCCTTCAGCAAGTCATACACCATCTTGGTCATGCCCTCTGCCGTCATCGTCTCCTGTCGTCCCCGTGGCCGTCTGTGTGTGACCCATTCTCTCTGTTCGTCCATGTCACCGTCTCTCATCCTCTTTCAGCGCCTGATATCCAGCGTGACGTCCATGTACGTTCGTCGGCCCTCGATGTAGTCGGCGTAGAGCGTCTCCTCGTTTCGCCCTTTCAGGATATGGCATTTGCCGCACTCCTCGCAGTGGTGGAGGCAGCGCCACGCCTCGCGGACGTAGCGCAGCCTCTCATCGCGGGTAGAATGGTGTATGTCGGGAGCGTTCATAGTCGGTATTTTTTGGGTATGCGACTTGGGTTAGTCGAGCGCGGCAAAGGTAGCGTTTTTTGATCGATAATAGTGTTTGCCTTTTTCCTCTTTTTTTGGGGGCATCCGTAAATGCCTATTGGTCGATGTACCTGATGCTTTGTCTGTGGCTGGTTCATGATGTACCAGCCACAGGACCGACACCATACTGCGATGGCAGGTTTTGCGGCTTGTAGCGGTGCGATGCCAAATGAATTGGCTAATTTTGTCGCTTGAAAACCAATACTGCACGATGAATAAAATTCCCACTGCTATCGTCATGGGTGCCACCTCGGGAATCGGCTACGAGGTAGCGCTGGCGCTTGCCCAGCAAGGGTGGTGCGTGGGCGTGGCCGGAAGGAGGGAGGACATCCTGAGGAAGATGGTGGACGAAACGGCGGGCATTGTGGCTTACGAGGTGATCGACGTCACCGTGCCGCAGGCCATCGACGGGCTGCATCGCCTCATCAACAAGATGGGCGGTATGACACTCTATTTCCACAGTTCGGGCATAGGCTATCAAAATACGGACCTCGATGCCGACAAGGAGTTGCGCACCATCGAGACCAACTGTCTGGGCATGGCCCGGCTCGTCGGCGAGGCCTTCCGCTATTTTGAGCAGCACCCTGAGACCGAGGGCCAGATAGCCGTCATCAGTTCGATAGCGCGCACCCGTGGCCTCGGTGCCGCCCCTGCCTATTCCGCGTCAAAGCGCTTCACCAGCCATTATGTGGAGAGCCTCTGCCAACTGAAGCGCATCAAGGGCCTGCGCCACCTGCACCTCACCGACATACGCCCAGGCTTCGTCCGGACGCCGCTGATTGAGGGGAGCCATTTCCCCATGCAACTCGACGCCCGAGGCGTGGCCGCGAGCATCGTGACCGCCATCCGTAGGCATCAGTCCGTCGTCACCATCAACGGCCTCTACCGCCTGCTCGTCTTCTTCTGGCAGCTGATACCCCGCTGGCTGTGGGTGAGAATGAAGGTCAGGTGACATATCGCTGCAATGCCGCGGCAGAAACATATAGGCAGCGGGGCCAACGGCTACCGGCAGGTAGGACCGAAGAGAGAGAAGAAAAAGTAAACTAAAACCAAAAGACCATGAAGAAGATAAAGAATCCGTGGCTGCACAAGCCCGGTTACAACTGCATAGGTTGCAGCCCCGACAACCCGATGGGCCTGCACCTTGATTTTTGGGAAGACGGCGAGGACGTGGTCAGCCGGTGGACACCCACGGCCGACTATCAGGGCTGGATTGACACCCTGCACGGCGGGGTGCAGTCGCTGCTGCTCGACGAGGTCGCCGGCTGGGTGGTGACGCGCAAACTGCAGACCACCGGCGTGACGTCGAAGATGGAGGTGCAGTATGTCAAGCCCATCTCCACGCACGACAGCGGGCTGACCATCCGTGCGCGAATCTGCCGGCAGATGCGCAACGTGGCCTTCATCGAGGGCGAGATTTACGATGCCCACGGCGAAGTGTGCACCAAAGCCACGCTGACCTACTTCTGCGCCTCAAGGCAGAAAGCCGAAGAAACCATGGGCTTTTGCGGCTGCGACGTGGAGGAGTAGGGGGAGGAAAAAACACTGGTACGCCGTCATCATCTCGTAAGATAGCCCCTCACTACCAATCGGACCGCTATTTGGACATTTCGTCAAAGTTTTTTTTGAATGCTCGTCGTACAACGCCCAATCTGCTGAGGCCGCTCTTCAAGTTTTGGTTCAGCGACTCCTCGTCGGTATAGAGAATTTCGTAGTCGGCCGTCACGTGCTTGAACGTGTGGTCGATATAGACCTTCAGAATTTTCAGTTCGCGGGTCATCTTGTTGCATATGGCCAGTATCAAAGCCTCCTGTTCGTCAGCAATCTGATAGAATTGGGGCAGATGAATCTGGACGTAGGGCTCGTCCTCGTTGCCGATAAGGATATAATTAGTTATACTTCTTGCTATCTGCTACTCTTTTCTGTTTATTGTTTCGATGTACCCTTGCAGGCCTGCTGCTGTTGAGGCTTGGGTCTTCGTCGGTCGGGCTTGTGCTCTGTAGCCTTGTTCCCGCATTGTTCGATTACGTCCCTTCTGAAGCGGTCTGTGCGGACATATTCCTGCAGTTCATCAATGGTTTTTCCTGCGGTAAGGAAAACGGCAAGGTCTTCTTCTTCGTCATCGATGCATGTCGTCAGGCTGACAGCCAGGGCATACAGCGGTTGGGTTATGTCCATACGCATCACGATGAGTCCCATCTTCCTTACGCCCGCCCTGTGAGGAGCAATAATCATTTCTGCCTCTGCCACACCGTCGAACGGCATCAGCGCTTGGGCGGTGTATCATAATTATTGCTGTCCGCTAAAACTTTTTTGAACACAAAAAAATTGGGCTGAGTACCTTGCTTGGTATTCAGCCCTTGTAGTTGCCTTTGTGTTTGCAACATAACTCAGATAACTATGAACAAAGGAACACATTTTAGCAGACAGCCGATGTATGGTCAGTTGAATTCAATCATTCGATAAAACTTTAATTCGTTTGTCGATAAGTTCCAAGTATGCTTCTTTCATATCTTTGCTGAGGAACGAATTG
>CAMGHE010000090.1 GCA_946055775.1 uncultured Bacteroidales bacterium | reverse complement strand
GAATGGCTTCGACTGCCGTCAAATTCCCTCATCCCTGCATAGCTGAGTAGTTACATGAAAAAGCGGGAGAGAAAAAACGAATTGAGCGACTCGAATCACGACCTGGGCGATAGAAATTACGACTTGGGCGACCGTTTTTACGGTCGCCCAAGTCGTTTTAGGCCGAAAAGATACGAAAAAAGGGGCCGTTTGGCCCCTATCTCTACTTTCTACACAAATTTACATTATCGGCGGCCCAAATGCAAATGTTATTTCACATACGTTGACATTTAGGTGATTTGGGGTTGATGTAAAGGAATGTTAATTTTGGGTACGCTCTGGGATGAAGCCAGTTTGCCGATGCCTTGGGCACGGTGGGGGATAAGATGCCGTGGTTGGGGTACATTTTGGGCCGTTTCCACAACCAATTTGACGAATTTACAGAATGCTCTCCAATTAATTGGTTACTTTTGTCTCTGATTCAGCATAAACTTTTGTCTAAAGATAAAGGAACAATGAAGGAACGTGTAATGCCACTGCTCTTTATGGCCATATGGGCAGCCCTTTTCAACGTCGTGCAGGCTCAGACACGACGCGCGCTCGTGATTGGTCTGGGCCGTCAGGAAGACCCCGCGTGGAACAAAATCAACGGCGACAAGGACGTGCCTCTGGTTGTGGGCATGCTCCAAAGGGCCGGCTTTGACGAGAAGAACATCAGCACCCTTGTTGACGACCAGGCCACCAAGGCGGCCATTGTCAGAGCTTTTATCCATCTGGCAGCGAAGTCCAAGGAGGGCGACATCGTCTATATCCACTTCTCCGGCCATGGTCAGCAGATGACCGACAGGGACGGTGACGAAGAGGACGGCAAGGACGAGTGCTGGATACCCTACGACGCCTATCGCCAGCCCTGCAAGAAAGACCAGGGTGAGAAGCATTTGGTCGATGATGAGGTTCACGAATACCTTACTGCCATACGCGACCAGATTGGCGACAGCGGCAAGCTGCTCGTGGCCATTGATGCCTGCCACAGCGGGAGCGCCACTCGCGATGCCAGTGACGGCAGTGAGGTGACCCGCGGCGTCGGCGACGTCTTCAAGGCCGTCACCCGTCGTCTCTCGCGGTCGGTGGCAGCCCGGCAGCAGGGCGGACAGCAGGTCGAGCGAGAGGAGCGGTGGATAACCATCAGCGCCTGCGAAAGCAATCAGGTCAACTATGAGATGAGTAAGCCGCAGGTCGGCAAACTGACCTATGCCCTCTACACGCAAACAAAGAAGGCCGCCACCCTCGACAACGACGCCTTCATGCGCCTTATCCGCAAGTTTGTCAACTCCAACACCCTGTCGCAGCCGCAGCGTCCCGTGCTTTCCGGCACAGACCGCGACAAGTATAACATTACAGACATCCTGCGCTGAGGTGCGGACCAAATCAGACCTTATCCTAATCCACCTTTATATTTACACCTATGAAAAAGTATTTGCTGTTCGTCCTTATGTTGTTCACCCTGATGCCCGAGGTTCAGGCGCAGTTGCGCAGACTGCCAGTGTTCAGAGGGCCGCGGGTGAATGTACCTTCAGTAAAAGTCTGGAATGCGGGAAGAATCCCCTACGTGACCATCCCGCCGGTGACCATTCCGCCCAAAACAAACCTTAACTCCCACATTACGCCGGGGTCGTCATTCTCATCGCGTTTAAAGGAGAACCTGCGCTCGCAATGGCCCAACTTTTGGCTTGCTACGACCCCACTGACGGACGCATGCCGGTTGGACTCCACATTGCATCACGTTTTGGCACTGAGCGAGAGCACACGACTGATGAGGGGCGAGGAGGCACGACTGACGCACGTGTCCAGCCGGTTGACCGCCTGTAAGATTTATGAAGAGATGAACGACTCCTTGTCCGCTTATCTCATGGTCAAAGAAATACTGAAAGACAGCCTGACTGAGCAGGAACGCCCTATCGTGGGTTCTAAATATCCACTTCTCCGGCCACGGCCGGCAGATGAAGGACCGCAACGGCGATGAGGCCGACGGCTTGGACGAAAGCTGGATTCCGTATGATGCCTACCGTCAGCCCTGCAATAAGGACCGTGGCGAGAAACACCTTGTGGATGACAAAGTGAACATCTGCCTCAGCGCCATCCGCGACAAGATAGGCGTGAGCGGCAAGCTCCTCGTGGCCATTGATGCCTGCCACAGCGGCGATGCCACGCACGATACCGACAGCGGCGAGGAGGTGGCCCGCGGCGTAGCCGACGTGTCAACTCCAACACCCTGTCGCAGCCGCAGCGCCCCGTGCTTTCCGGCACAGACCGCGACAAGTATAACATTACAGACATCCTGCGCTGAGGTGCGGACCAAATCAGACCTTATCCTACTCACCTTTATATTCACACCAATGAAAAAGTATTTGCTGTTCGTCCTGATGCTGTTCACCCTGATGCCCGAGGTTCAGGCGCAGAGGCGTATACCGAAAGTGCCCAAAGTGCCGCGGGTGACTGTACCTCCAGTTAGAGTTCCGAAAGTGGGAAGAATCCCCTACGTGACCAACCCGCCCAAAACCAATCTTACCTCCGGCATTACGCCGGTGCCGTCACTCTCATCGCGTTTGGGGGTGGACCTGCGTAAAGCCGCCGCGAATCGCGTGCCACGCTCGCAATGGCCCAAATTTTGGTATGCTGCTTCACAACTGAAGGATGCAGGCCGGTTGGACTCTGCATTGCATCACGCTTTGGTGCTGAGCGAAAGCACACGACCAATGAGAGACGAAGAGGAGCGCTTGACACATGTGTCCAGCCGGTTGATGGCATGTATGATTTATGAAGAGATGAACGACTCCTTGTCCGCTTATCTCTTGGCCAAGGACATGCTGAAAGACAGCCTGACTGAGCAGGAGCGCCTTATCGTTGGTTCCAAATATGCCTATAACGGCTATAAGTATGCCGTTGCCTTGACCCGTCCGGACGCTACGGGGAAGGTCTATTATGCGCAAGCCAGAATGATATGCGCAGAGATTCTGCCCTATGCGCCCAAATGGCTAAAGCGCTATATAGAACCGAAGATACCGCTGTACTGGTATTTTGAAGCGAACCAATGTCAACAAGACCAACGCTTTGAAGAAGCGCTGACGGCCTACAGCCATGCCTGCGACAGTTTTGCGATATTGGGAAGACTTCCCGATGCCGTAAGGTGCTTGAGCAATAGTGCTGACATCTATAAATACCTTTTGCAGCCGGAAGAAGCCGAACCCCTCTATGCTCAGGCTTTGTCGTTGACCCGACAGCATGGTCTCGACTCCCTGCAGATGGAGGTGCTTCAGAATATATGGACGTTCGGAAAAACGTTTGGCAACATGGCCCTGATTCGGTCCAGTTCGGCCTCGATGGACTCGTTGGCAGATGCAACAGGACGTATAGGCGTAAAGTACAACTACTATATACATAAGGGCAAAGAGGCCCAAAGCAACAATCAATTTTCGGCAGCCGAAGGATGGTACAAGAAAGCCGTAGCGCTGACGGACCGGTCGGATGTTTTTGGCCCCTACGGCAGTCATTATGTGCTTTACAGTGATCTCAGAGATTGCTATAAAAGTGTAGGGCGTTATGACGATGCCATCCGCTATGCCCAAAAGGCGCTGGATGAACACCAACGGCATATATCCGACGGCAACCCGCAGTATTACTTGGTATATGACGATTTAGCCTATCTTTATGCCGAGAAAGGAGACAGCACGCAATGTGAACTATACTTAGACTCCCTCTTCATCGGTTTGAATCTATGCCAAGAACCCCGACAGCAGAGTCAGATGTATCTGATGCGAGCGCTCTGCAGACGGAATCTTGGCAATCTTGAGTTGGCCTTGGCCGACTATAAGACGGCTGACAGCATTCTTGCCACCAAGTATCCGCAGAGCGAAGATAACAGAGTGATGCTTCTTCCGCTCATGGGGGGCACAGAGCATGAGTTGGGACATAACGACGAGGCCGAAAGGCTTTATCACCTGTATGCCGAACAGGTCAAGAATCTGTATGGCGAGAATAGTCTGAGATATGTGCAAGCTCTGACCTACTTAGCCAACGCCAATGGCTTTGCCGGTCATCTGGACAGCGGATGCCAAAACTATACCGAGGCCATGCTCGGCCTGCGCCGGATACTCAAGACGCAGAGCCCCTACATGACGGCCGACGAGCGCGAGGCCTTCTGGTCGCCGCTGTCGCCGTTGCTCGCCAACATGACGCCCTATGCCATCAAGGTCGACAGATGCCAGACGCCGTTTACCGTCAGTTGCTACGACGCCCTCATCATGTCGAAAGCTTTCCTGCTTGAGTCGGAATGCTCGCTGGCCGACGTGGTGCGGCGCGAAGGAACAGACCAAGACGTGGCCGACTATTTGCGTCTGTCGCTGATGAAGAAGCAGATACAGGACTGGGAGCGCAACTATGCACTCTATGCCGACAGTCTGCTGGAACTGAACCGCACGGCCGATCAGTTGGCAGCCCATCTGGCCGAACGCTGCCGCAGTTTTGCCGACCAGACGGGCTTTATGGACATCGACTATGCCGCGGTCAAGCAGGCGCTCAAGAAGAAAGAGGTGCTAATCGACTTCACCGACTATGTGTCGAAGACGCAGGGCCGGCAGTATGCCGCCTATATCATCCGCAAGAAGGACGACTACCCCCTGCTCAAACACCTCTTTGCCGAACGGCAAATCGACTCGCTCGGCATTGTCCGCCCCGACATGTACTACGACCAAGACTATGCGCCCGACGTGCTCAACATACTGTGGGAACCGCTGAAGGAATACGTGGTAGAAGGTTCGACGGTTTACTACGTGCCCTCACAGTTGCTCTTTGAGGTGGCTCTCGAATCGCTGCCCCTTCCCGACGGCAGCCTCTTGGGCGACCACTACAAGTTTGTCCGCCTGTCGTCCGCCCGCGAACTGGTCCGCACCTATGCGCCGACGCTCTCGGCCGACGGCGCCTCCGCCGTGCTGTACGGCGGATTGCAGTACGACCTGCAGGCCGAAACGATGGTGGCGCAGGCCAAGCAGTATGACGTCTCCAACCTGCTGGTAATGCGCGGCGCCGATGTGCGCGGCGATTCCCTTTACCCCCTGCCCGGCACACGTGTCGAGGTGATGGCCATCGATTCCATCCTGCGTGCCAACAGATGGCAGGTGCAGTGCCGCATGGACAAGGACGGCACCGAGGAGTCGTTCCTCAGCATGCACGGCCACTCGCCCCGCGTGCTCCAGATAGCCACCCACGGATTCTACTATACCCCCGCCCGTGCCACCTCGGTTGACTATCTCAAAGGCTATACCGACGCCCTGTCGCTGTCCGGCCTCATCCTCTCGGGAGCGAACACCGTGTGGTGCGGCCGCGAAGTGCCCGAGGGTGTGCAGGACGGCATCTTGACCGGATCAGAGGTGGCACGTATGGACCTCAGCGCCACGGATATGGTGGTGCTCTCCGCCTGCCAGTCGGCGCAGGGGCGCGCCACCTCCGAGGGACTGTACGGTCTGCAGCGTGCGTTTAAGAAAGCCGGCGTCGGCACGATGGTCATGACGCTGTGGAGGGTCAGCGACGCCGTCACCTGCGAGTTCATGAAGACCTTCTACGAGCGCCTCGCCTCTCCCGAATGTCAGTGGAACAAGCACCTCGCCTTCGAGCAGGCCAAGAGTGTCATCCGCGCTAGCTATCCCGACCCCTCCCACTGGGCCGCCTTCATCATGCTTGATTGACGCCCACCCAATCGCCCATGGGGCAGCGACAGACCGTAAACAGTCTGACGCTGCCCCATGGCGTGTTAGGCGGTAGCGGAATCATTGCCCGCTAACGCCTTTTTCTTGAGAATATGCCATGGCCGTCCCGCCCGTCCATGCTTTGACAGGGAGTCGGTGAGGAACGGTGAGGAACGGTAAGCGGCGCACTCTGAATAAAAAAGGCCGATTTTCTTGTGGTTTCGCGGCAGTTAGTGTAACTTTGTGCCGATTTTTACACGGGGATCGGCAGCAGGACTTCTGGCGGCCCCCGGACACCAAGACCCATACACTGTTATGAATATATCTTACAACTGGCTTAAAGAATACGTTGATTTTACCCTTACGCCCGATGAGGTGGCCGAAGCGCTGACCTCGATAGGCCTCGAAGTGGGCAGCGTAGAGGAGGTGCAGTCGATTCGTGGCGGCCTGAAAGGCATTGTCACGGCCGAGGTGCTCACCTGCGAGATGCACCCCAACTCGGACCACCTGCATGTGTGCAGCGTCAACCTGGGCGAAGGTCAGGTGGCGCAGATTGTCTGCGGTGCGCCCAATGTGGCCGCCGGTCAGAAGGTGGTTGTGGCCACCGTCGGCACCACGCTGTATGACGGCGACAAGGAGTTTGTCATCAAGAAGTCGAAACTGCGCGGCGTGGAAAGCCACGGCATGATTTGTGCCGAGGACGAGATTGGCGTCGGTACAAGCCACGACGGCATCATCGTGCTGCCCGCCGACACTCCCGTGGGCATGCCCGCCGCTACCTATTATAACCTAGAGAGCGACTACGTCATTGAGGTGGATATCACGCCCAACCGCGCAGATGCCTGCTCCCACTACGGTGTGGCCCGTGACCTTTATGCCTACCTCGTGCGCCACGGTGTGGCGACGTCGCTCCATCGCCCGTCGGCCGATGCCTTCGCGGTGGCTTCGCACAGTCTGCCCATCGACATTGTCGTGGAAAACAGTGAGGCATGCCCCCGCTACTGCGGCGTTACGGTGAAAGGCTGTAAGGTAGGCGAGAGTCCCGAATGGCTCAAGCGCAAACTCAGCACCATCGGCTGCCGCCCCATCAACAATGTGGTCGATGTGACCAACTATATCCTCTTTGCCTACGGTCAGCCCCTCCACTGCTTCGACGCCGACATGATTGCCGGTGGTCGCGTGGTGGTCAAGACGCTGCCCGAGGGTACACCCTTCCAGACGCTGGATGGCGAAGAACGTAAACTGTCGGCGAATGACTTGGCCATCTGCAATGCTGAGGCCCCCATGTGTATCGCCGGTGTCTTTGGCGGCAAGGGTTCAGGTACCTATGAGACGACGACCGACGTGCTGCTGGAGAGCGCCTACTTTCATCCCACATGGATTCGCAAGAGCGCCCGCCGCCATGGCTTGGCCACCGATGCCTCGTTCCGCTTTGAGCGCGGCGTTGACCCCGATGGTCAAATCTATGCCCTCAAGCAGGCTGCCATCCTCGTGGCCCAACTGACGGGCGGCGAGGTGGCCATGGACATCTGTGATATCGAGGCTCCGGGCCTGACGAAGTGGTTTGACGTGCGTCTGGAGTGGGACTATGTGGATGGTCTCATTGGTAAGCATATCGAGCGCGACCTGGCCAAGCGCATCTTGACGGCCCTTGAGATGGTCATCACCGCCGAGGATGAGCAGGGGCTGACGCTTAAGGTGCCCGCTTATCGCGTGGACGTGCAGCGTCCCTGCGACGTCGTGGAAGACCTGCTCCGCATCTATGGCTACAACAGCGTGGAGATACCTACGGCGGTGAAATCGTGCCTCAATATCAAGGGCGATGACGACCGTTCGCACAAACTGCAGAACCTCATTGCTGAGCAACTGACAGGTCAGGGCTTCCGAGAAATACTGAACAATTCGCTCACGCGCGAAGCCTATTATCAAGGTTTCGAGAACGAGTTGGCTGCCACCCGTTTGGTGCATGTGATGAACCCACTCAGTTCGGACCTCAACGTGCTGCGTGGCACGATGCTGTTCGGCGGTCTGGAGACCATCGCCCGCAATGCCAATCGTAAGCAGGGCAACCTGCGCCTGTATGAGTTTGGCAAGTGTTACCACTTTGACGAAAGCCGCCGCACGGAGGGTCGCACCCTCTCGGCCTACAGTGAGGAGAACCATCTGGCGCTGTGGATGACGGGCAAGCGCGTAGAAGGCTCGTGGGCTCATGCCGACGAGGCCGCCAGTGTCTTCGAACTGAAGGCCTGCGTTGAGCACATCCTGACCCGTATCGGTGTGAACACCCAAGCCTTGGTGTTCACCACCAGCCAAACTACCCTCTCTGCCACCGCCATGGTCATCACCGACCGCAATGGTAAGGCCGTCGGCGAATATGGCATCGTGCGCCACGCCCTGCATCCGCAGGTGGCTGGCGACGTATATTATGCCGACTTGCACTGGGACGTGCTGATGCGCCTGTCGAAAAAGAACGTCGTGACCTATGCCGAACTGAGCAAGTTCCCCGCCGTAAGCCGCGATTTGGCCCTGCTCGTCGATAAGGCCGTTACCTTTGCCGAGATAGAGAAGGTGGCACGCAGCGCCGAGCGCAAGTTGCTCAAGAGCGTCAGCCTCTTTGACGTCTATGAGGGCAAGAATCTCGAGCCAGGCAAGAAAAGTTATGCTGTAAACTTCGTGCTTATGGACGACACCAAGACCATGAACGATAAGCAGACGGATGCCATCATGCAAAAGATCGTTGCCGCTATGCAGAAGCAACTCGGCGCTACCCTTCGCTGAGCACTGCTTGTTGGAGCATGGCATTGACACCCCGCATAAACAAACCACTAAAGAATAAAGATATAAAGATATAATTT
>CAMGHE010000089.1 GCA_946055775.1 uncultured Bacteroidales bacterium | reverse complement strand
TGAAAACCGCTGCTTGACGAGAATCGAAGTCTTGCCCGATGAAAAACGGCTCCAGTGTTAAAAAGGGCAATTATGACACACCCTCACACCCTCATCCTCTTCCAGTGCCCCCGCTTATTCCACCAACATGAGGTCTGACATCACGCTGTCGGAGACGAAGAGGCCCTGGCGGGAGAGGCGCAGGACGTCGCCCTCGGGTTCATGGTTGAGGCGTCCCGCCGCGATGTGTGGCGCTGCCGCCCGCCATACCGTGTGGCGGACATCCGCGCCGAAGTCTGCCGCCAAGCGCCCCAGGTCCAGGCCGTCGCATGTCCGCAGTGCTGTGAATATGCGCTCGTCCGCCCGTTCTGCCATCGACAGGTGTTCCGTTTCCGCCGGTGGTAACGAAGGGGTGGGCGCCAGTAGTGCCGCCGTGTAAGCCTTTACATCCGGCAGGTTATGGCGGCGCGAGGCCATGCCGTCGAAGCCGTGTGCCCCCGGTCCGAAGCCCAAGTAGGGGATGCCCCGCCAATAGGCTCCGTTGTGGCGTGCGCGGAATCCCGGTCGGGCGAAGTTGGAAATCTCATAATGTTCGAAGTTGGCCGCTGCTGTCGCCTCCATCAGGTGCTCATACATGGCCAAACTCGTTTCGTCGTCCACCTCCTTCATCCAGCCCTTGGCCCGCATCGTCGCCAGCGGTGTCCCCTCCTCGATGGTCAGCGCATAGGCCGACAGGTGCGTCACCGGCAGTGTCAGCGCTTCCGCCACATCCCGCCGCCAGAGTGCCAGGTCGTGTCCCGGCAGCCCGTATATCAGGTCGATGGATAGGTTGGCGAAGTCTGCCGCCGCCAGTGTCGCCACCGCCTGGCGTGCCTCGTCCGCCGTGTGGCGGCGCCGCAAGAGAGCGAGAATGTCGTCCTGGAAACTCTGCACCCCCAGACTCACGCGGTTGAAACCCATGGCGCGCCACCGCGCTGCCCGTTCCGCCGACACATCGTCCGGATTAGCCTCCAGCGTCACCTCAGCCCCCTCTGCCAC
This sequence comes from uncultured Bacteroidales bacterium, assembly GCA_946055775.1. Taxonomy (GTDB): domain Bacteria; phylum Bacteroidota; class Bacteroidia; order Bacteroidales; family Bacteroidaceae; genus Alloprevotella. The sequence goes on along the minus strand of CAMGHE010000089.1, from coordinate 7,654 downwards.
GGTATAGTTTTCGCGGATGGAAGACAGTATCTCTTTCAGGCCATCGTCAGAGAGCGTGCTCGGTGTGCCGCCCCCAAAATAGACCGTCGCGATGCGTTGCCCCGACGCCTCGTCGCGCCGCAGCCGGATTTCGCGGCACAGTGCGCGGACGAAGGAGCGCCGGGCGTCGGCGCCCAGGGTGGTGGAGTAGAAATCGCAGTAGATGCAGCGCGAGGCACAGAAGGGCACGTGGACATACAGACCGATACCCTCTGTCGTGGTCGCGCAGAGAGAAGAAGGAGAGGAAGACGTCGTCATACCGCAAAGGTAAGCAAAGGTCGCCGCACCCCTCTGTTCCCATGCGGGCAAAAGTACGCCGTCAAGAAAATAGCGCCGAAAATGTGGGCAAAGGCACCCGCCATTGCCAAATAAATCGTAACTTCGCGGCGCACATACGGCACGCCCGTAGCATACCCAGCCTACACATACACTTATAATATATGGAAATTACTGGAAAGATTATCGCCGCCCTTCCCCTGCGTTCCGGCACCTCGGCCCGCACCGGCAATACCTGGGCATCGCAGGAGTTTGTCATCGAGACCCACGAGCAATATCCCCGCCGTTGCGTCTTCACCGTGTTTGGCGAAGACCGCCTGAAGGAAATGAATATCCAGATAGGCGCAGAGCTTACCGTGTCGTTTGACATCGACGCTCACGAGTATAATGGTCGCTGGTTCAACGATATCCGCGCTTGGCGTGTCGTACCCGCTCAGCAGGCTGTGGCAGGCAATGTGGCTCAGGCTCCTGCCGCTCCCGCTCCCGCTCCCGCAGCTGCTCCCGCAGCCCCCGCACCTGTCGCAGCCCCGGCCGACCCCTTTGCCAATCCCGGTGCCCCCTCGGCCGACGAAGACCTGCCCTTCTGATCCCGAACGCTCCTGACGAAGGGAAGAAAATTGTAGTTTCAAGCGGTGACCGTCGTTGCCGCTTGAAACTTGTTTTTTTACCGACACGTCCATGAAAGTATTCCTGACTATCCTCAAGTGGGCCGCCATCCTCTTTTTCGGTAGTAGCATCCTGATGACCATCGTGTACCGTTGGGTCCCCGTGCGTTGGACACCGCTGATGGTCATCCGTGCTATGGCCAACAGTGGCGACAGCGTCTATACCGACTGGCAGCACCGCTGGGTGCCCCTCGACAGCATATCGCCCTACATGCCCGTTGCTGTCATGGCGTCGGAAGACCAGCGCTTTATGGATCACCACGGCTTCGACTTCGAAGCCATCCGTCAGGCCCAGGCCGAATATGAAGCCGGCGGCCGGCGGCGTGGTGCCAGTACGATCAGTCAGCAGACCGCCAAGAACGTCTTTCTCTGGCCCCAGTCGTCGTGGGTGCGCAAGGGATTCGAGGCCTATTTTACCGTCCTCATCGAACTGACCTGGAGCAAGCGGCGTATCATGGAAGTCTATCTGAACAGCATCGAGATGGGGCCCGGCATCTACGGCATAGAAGCTGTGGCGCAAGCCCATTTCCACTGCCACGCCAGTGAGTTGAGCCGTTCGCAGTGTGCCCTCATCGCCGCCACCCTGCCCAATCCCCGCCGCTTCAGTTCGGCCCACCCTTCACGCTACGTTCGCAAGCGCCAGCATCAGATAGAGCGCCAGATGAAGCATATCCCGTTTATGCAGAAGTAGGCAACGCTTGCCGTACGCTTCATGGAGCGCGGATGTTGCGGCTTTACGCCTCCCTGCATACCTCTCCCTGTGAACTCTCCCTGCCTCCCCCAAGCGTGAAATGTGAGGGCTGTTCTTGGCCAATCGGAAGCGTTGGCGTAACTTTGCACAAGAATATGTCCGGACCGCTGCGGCGCAATGACCTATGCCAAGGACAACGCAGCATTGGCCGGCACAAGAAGCAAAGTATTACCCTGAAGCAAACATGTCCTGTCTGTTACATATAGATACCGCGACCGATATCTGTTCGGTGGCCCTGACGAACGATGGCGAGGTGGTATGTGAGCGCGTGTCCGACGGCAGTCAGCCGCACCACGCTGCCCTGTTGGCCCCCTATGTAGAGGAGATGCTCTCCATGGCCGACAGCCATGCCATGCCCTTAGATGGCGTCGCCGTGAGCATGGGTCCCGGTTCATATACCGGTCTGCGCATTGGCGTCTCTACCGCCAAGGGCGTCTGCTATGCCCGTCAGGTGCCGCTCATCGCCGTGCCCACGCTCGAGATGCTCTGTGTCCCCGTGCTGCTGGAGCATGACGAACTGCCCGACGAGACCCTGCTCTGTCCCATGATTGATGCCCGCCGCATGGAGGTCTATACCTGCCTGTACGACCGAGCCCTCCGTGAGGTACGACCCACGCAGGCTCTCGTCGTCGATGCCGACACCCTGGCCGACGTGGCCGACCAGCGCCCCGTCTATATCTTTGGCGGCGGTGCAGGCAAGTGCGCCAGCGTCATCGCCCATCCCAATGTGCACTTCCTGGACGGCATACGCCCCCTCGCCCGCTACATGATGCCTCTGGCCGAGCGCCGCATAGCCCAAGGACGCTTCGAAGACACCGCCTATTTCGAGCCCTATTATCTGAAAGACTTCGTCGCCATCAAGAGCAAGCCCCTGTTCTGAACGCGTGGCGGCAGGGTGGGAGAGCACGGAGCACTTCCTACCCACACCGATGATATATTACAGCAATCCCCAACCCCCTTATGGAATATAATTCGCAAAAGCCCAAGATGGTGCTGCCCGCCTACGGCCGCTTGGTGCAGCAGATGGTGGCGCGTGCCCTGCAAGAGCCCGACCGTCAGGTGCGCCAGCAGATGGCCGCCCATATCGTACAGGTGATGGCCCGTCTGCGTCCCGAAGTGGCCCGCAGTGCCGACGGTCCGCAGATGCTGTGGGACGACCTGGCCTACCTTGCCCAGTACCAGTTGGACATCGACTACCCCTGTGAGATACAAAACCGCACGCAGACCCCGCGCCCCGCGCGTCTGCCTTATCCCGGCAACACCATCCGCATGCGCCACTACGGCTACCTGGCTCAGGTGGCTCTGGACCGCATGAAGACGCTGACTCCCGATACGCCCCGCTACCGCCAACTGATGGAGAAGATGGCCCTGCGCATGAAGCGCAACCTGACCGACTGGCGCGGCGAAGGCATCGACAACGGTAAGGTGGCCCGCGATATGGTCCTCTACACCGACGGCCACGTAGAAGCCGAAGAGGTGGAGAAGACCCTCAGCGCACAGCCCCAACGCCCCGCCGGCAACCAGAAACCCGCCCGTGCCCGCTTCGTGCGCCGCAACCGCCGCTGACCCGCTGATCGTCAGACCTGCCGCCGCACCGGAAAGGTAGGCACGTCATCCTCCGAGCATTTCCTATCCCCTATCCCAAGAACCTCTCCCCCAACGCTATGGCTTCATTCATCATCGAAGGCGGACACCGCATAGCCGGTGTCATCACCCCGCAGGGCGCCAAGAACGAGGCGCTACAGGTGATATGCGCAACGCTGCTCACCACCGACGCCGTGCGCCTGACCAATGTGCCCGATATCGTCGATGTGAACAACCTGATACGCCTGCTGGAAGATATGGGCGTCGAGGTGACACGCCACGGTGAGGGCGACATGACCTTGTGTGCCGCCCATATCCGTCCCGAATACCTCAGCAGTCGCGACTTCCTGGACCGCTGCGCTCGTCTGCGCGGCAGTGTGCTGCTGCTTGGCCCCCTGACGGCACGCTGCGGACAGGCCCTCATCGCCAAGCCCGGTGGCGACAAGATAGGACGCCGTCGTCTGGATACCCATTTCATCGGCCTACAGAAACTAGGTGCCCGCTTCATCCACCACGAGGCAGAAGGCACTTACGAACTGCGGACCAATGGCCCCCTGACAGGCACCGACATGCTCCTGGACGAAGCCTCTGTCACCGGTACGGCTAACATCATCATGGCCGCCGTGATGGCACGCGGCACGACCACGATATATAATGCCGCCTGCGAGCCCTATATCCAGCAACTCTGCCGTCTGCTCAACAGCATGGGCGCCCGCATCAGCGGCGTGGCCTCGAACCTGCTCACCATAGAAGGCGTGGACCACCTGCACGGTGCCGAGCACCGCGTGTTGCCCGACATGATCGAAGTGGGGAGTTTCATCGGTATGGCCGCCATGACGGGCGACGGACTGACCATCAAGGACGTGTCGGTCAAAGACCTGGGCATCATCCCCGAAGTGTTCCGCCGCCTCGGCGTGACGGTTGAGGTGCAGGGCGACGACCTCTTTGTACCCCGCCATGACCACTACGAGATAGAGAGTTTCATCGACGGCTCGTTTATGACCCTGGCCGATGCCCCATGGCCCGGTCTGACACCCGACCTGCTGAGTGTGCTCCTTGTCGTGGCCACACAGGCCCACGGCTCCGTGCTCATCCACCAAAAGATGTTTGAGAGCCGCCTGTTCTTCGTCGATAAACTCATCGACATGGGAGCCCAGATTATCCTGTGCGACCCCCACCGCGCCGTCGTCGTGGGCCACAACCACGAGATGCGCCTGCGCGCCTGCCGCATGACCAGTCCGGACATCCGCGCGGGCATCGCCCTGCTCATCGCCGCGATGAGCGCCGAGGGTACCAGCCGCATAGACAACGTCGAGCAGATAGACCGCGGCTACCAGCATATCGAGCAGCGCCTGCGCAGTCTGGGCGTCCATATACGCAGAGAAGCATGATTAGAGAAGAAAACCTTATCCCCATAGGCCGTATCACCAAGAGTAGAGGCATACGCGGCGAAGTGGAAATGCGCTTCACCGACGATGTCTTCGACCGCGGCGACAGCGAATACTTCGTGCTGCATATCGATGGCATTCCCGTGCCCTTCTTTTGGGAAGAATACAAATTCAAAAACAGCGATACTGCCATCCTCAAGTTGGAGCGCGTAGATAACGACGAGCAGGCCCGCCGTCTGGTGGGCTGCCGCGTGAGTTATCCCCTGACGCATGTCCCCGCTGACGAGGAAGAGCGTGGCCTATCTACATGGCAGGCGCTGGCAGGCTACAGGGTGAGTTATGCCGATGGCCGCCCCCTCGGCACCGTAGAGAGCGTGGACGACAGTACGGAGAACGTCCTGCTCTACCTCACGACGCCCGAGGGCCGCGAGGTCATTGTGCCCGTGCACGAAGACTTGGTCACCGCTCTTTCCGTGCGCGACCATACCCTGAGTCTGGACCTGCCCGAAGGACTGGCCGACCTGTAGAGAGACGACAACAACCAGAGAATCATGACAAAGAAACGAATAGCCCTGCTCGGTTCGACGGGTTCGATAGGCACCCAGGCCCTGAGCGTCATACGCCGCCACCCCGAGTGCTTCGAAGCCACTGTGCTCACGGCAGGTAGCAATGCCGACCTGCTCATCGCCCAGGCCCTGGAGTTTGGTCCGGATGCCGTCGTCATTGCCGACGAGAGCCGTTACCAACAGGTGAAGGACGCCCTGGCCGCCCGCCCCATCAAGGTGTATGCCGGTGCTGAGGCCCTATGCCAGGTGGTTGAGAGCCAGCAGGTCGATATGGTCCTTGCCGCCATGGTGGGCTTCGCCGGCCTCAAGCCCACGCTCTGCGCCCTGCGCGCTGGCAAGGCCGTAGCCCTGGCCAACAAGGAAACCCTTGTGGTGGCCGGCGAACTGGTCACCGCCTGTGCCCTGGAGCATCGCGTGCCCCTGCTCCCTGTAGATAGTGAGCATTCTGCCATCTTCCAGTGCCTGCAGGGCGAGGTGGGCAACCCCGTCGATCGCCTGCTCCTCACCGCCTCCGGCGGCCCCTTCCGCACCTACACCGCAGACCAACTGGTCAGCGTGACTCCAGCCCAGGCCCTGTGCCATCCTCAATGGAGCATGGGCGCCAAGATTACCATTGACTCAGCCACGATGCTCAACAAGGGCTTCGAGATGATCGAGGCCCGTTGGCTCTTCGGTCTGCCCGTAGAACGCATCGAGGTGGTGGTGCATCCCGAGAGCATCGTCCACAGTGCTGTGGCCTTTGCCGACGGTGCCGTCAAGGCCCAACTCGGCGTGCCCGACATGTGTCTGCCCATACAGTATGCCTTCGCCTATCCCCAGCGTCTGGCCGATGGCGCCAAGCCGCTGGACCTCTTCGCCCTGGGTACGCTCCACTTCGAGCGCCCCGATGAGCGCCTGTTCCCCTGCCTGACTCTGGCCCGCGAAGCCTCGCAGCGCGGGGGTAATGCCCCCTGCGTGCTCAATGCCGCTGGCGAGGTGACCAACCAAGCCTTCCGCGACGGCCGCATACGCTTCGTCGATATTCCCGACCTCATCGCCCGCACCATGGCCCGCGTGCCCTTTGAACCCACGCCCTCGCTCGACACCTATTTCGCCACCGACGCCGAGGCCCGCAGCGTATGCCAGAGCCTGATAGGCTGACCGAAACAGGTTTTCTACTTACTTTGGCCGCTATTCCATTCTTCAAAACCATCCATTCCCCCTAACCAAGCCCCCACATTCCCGTAATGGAAGTATTCCTTATCAAGACCCTGCAACTCCTGCTCTGCTTCTGCCTGCTCATCATCCTGCATGAGGGCGGCCATTTCTTTTTTGCCAAACTGTTCAAGGTGCGTGTGCCGACTTTCTGCCTCTTCTTCGGCCCGTGGAAAAAATGGCGCCTGTTCTCGTGGAAAGGCACCGACTACTGCATAGGCTGGCTGCCTCTGGGCGGCTACGTTGAGATAGCCGGCATGATAGACGAGTCGCTCAACACCGAGCAGATGAAGGCCCCCGCCAAGCCTGACGAGTTCCGCTCGAAGCCCGCTTGGCAGCGCCTGCTCATCATGGCCGGCGGTGTGCTGGTCAACTTCTTTACGGCCCTTATCATCTACGCCATGATCCTGTTCTGCAACGGCGACACCTATGTCCCCGCGCAGAACATGACCCACGGCTATAAGTTCAATGCCGCCGCCCAGCAATATGGCTTCCGCGACGGCGATATCCTCACGACCATCGACGGCGAGGCTATCGACCGCTTTTCGGTGAAGACCTGTCGAAAGATTTCTACCGCCACGAGTGTCGGCGTACTGCGCGACGGAAAGAGCGTAGCAATCGCTCTGCCCGGCGACCTGAATATGCTCGACATGCTCCAAGCCCGTCCCCCCTTCGTCGATGTGCTGGCACCCTCCGTCATTGACAGCGTCGGCATCGGCCTGCCCGCCGCCAAGGCTGGCATACGCGGTGGCGACCGCCTCGTGGCCCTCAACGGAGAGCCGATGACCACCTGGAACGAGTTTGACCAGCCCATGGACGACCGCATGGCCACCATCAAAGCCTATGTCAAGGAAGGCAATACCGCCATGGCCGATAGTTTTCGCCAGGTCAGCGTCGTCGTGGAGCGCGCCGGCAGCACCCATCGCGACACCATTCGCCTGATGCTTACCGAGGAAGGCGTGATGGGCATCTATAAGCACAACCCCTATGCTGACTATCGTGACACCACCATAACCTACGGTTTTGTGGAAAGTTTTCCTGCTGGCGCCGCCTACGGATGGGGCGTGTTGAAAGATTATGTCAGCGACCTGCGCTATGTGTTTAGTGCTGAGGGTGCCAAGAGCGTCGGCTCATTTGGCACGATAGGCAGTCTGTTCCCCGCCCAGTGGGACTGGCTGAAATTCTGGAACC
>CAMGHE010000088.1 GCA_946055775.1 uncultured Bacteroidales bacterium | reverse complement strand
AGGCCGTCCAGGGCGTCGCGGCCCGTGACGTCGGTGATGACGAAGGTAAACTGCCACTTGTCGCGCCCCGTGCCGCCGTTGTTGACGTGGGGCAGTTTGATAAACACCTTGTTCCACCCCTCTTTCAGCCGGATAGCCACCGGCTCGCGGGCAGTGAGGTTTTCGTTGGTCAGGCCCAGCGTGCTGTGGTCCTGCGGAATGCTGGCATCAGGCTGCTGCCATGTGGGCGGCATGATCTCCTCGCCGTTGAGCCAGAGGCGTGAACCGCGGCGGTCCCAGCGGCCAGCCTGCGGGGCGCGCTCGTTGCCCGAGCGGCTGTAGGTGTAAAACTCCACCTGCGCGGCGGCGTCCTGAGCCTTCGGCGACCACACATAGGTCCAGGCATAGGCCGTCTGGTTGGCCGCCGGTGCATCGAAGAACGAGGGGATGGTGGGGTGCCAGATGTGGCGCAGGTAGATGCCTGCGCCGGTGGCCAAGCGCGAGGTGTAGGTCTGTCCGCCATATTCGTAGGCCGTGGGCAGGACATCGTCCGTGGCTGTTTCGGGCGGCAGTTGCAGGTCGGCGTTGCCCGCGTTGGGGAAGGGCATGGTGATACGCCAGCGCACGTTGGTTTGGCGCACATAGGCGATGGGCTCATCGGCCAGGGCATGTGCTTTGTGGAAGAGGAAGCGGCGTTCGAAGTCGGCAAACTCCTCATACTCCTCGCCCGCGTTGGGCAGCACCGTGCCCCCCGTCTCGATATACTGCTTGCCGCCGCCCGTCCATGTGCGCTCCGCCGTGGCCAGAACGTTGGCGTAGAAGTTGTTCTGGCGGATGATGTCCGTCTGCGTCTGTGTCTTGGTGTCGTTCCATGCTGCACTGATGCTGCCCGCCACGTTGGCCGTGCCCCGCGGGGTGTAGTAGATGTTGCTGCGGTAGATGCCCACCAGGTCGGCATAGACGTCGAAGTGGTTGGTGTAGTTGTAGCGGCAGTCGATGTTCGGCAGTCCCTCGACCACGCGTCCCGACGTGGCCCACATCTGCGTCATGTCGCAGAGCTCGGCCGTCGGCGGACCCGCCACCAGTCGGTTCCACATGAGCACCTTCTTGCCCTTGCCGCGGACGTAGGCCGCCATGGTCTTGAGGAAGTTGGGGTAGGTGATTCTGACCTCGTCGCCGCCGATGTGGATGTAGGGCGAGGCGCCGAACACCTCTACCACCTCGTCGAGGATGACCTTGAGCGCCGCCACGCCCTGGTCGCTCTGCATGTCGAAGCCCATGGCCTGCTTGAAGGCGTCGCTATGGCCCGGCATGTCAATCTCGGGCACCACCATCACGCCACGCTCGGCAGCGTAGGCCACGAGGTCGCGACACTGCTTCTGCGTGTAATACTGTCCCGCATAGCGCGTCATGTTCGCCGCCGCCGTCAGTTGGGGATAAGCCTTCACCTCGAAGCGCCAAGCCAGTTTCTCCGTCATGTGCCAGTGGAAGACGTTCACCTTGAAGCGCGCCAGCAGGTCGATCTCCTTCTTCAGTTCGTCGATGGTGATGAACGAGCGGCCCACGTCGTGCATGAAGCCGCGCACCTTGAACGCCGGCCAGTCGGTCATGGTGAGGGCCTCGATGGCCGGCGTGCCGTCGTAGCCCTCGGCCAGTTGCTGCAGCGTCTGTGCGGCGCGGGTGACGCCCGTCGGGGTGAGTGCCTCGATGACGATGGCGTCGGCCGTGACGCTGAGGGTATAGGCTTCGTCGGGAAACAGGGCAACCGCATGGTTAAAAGCCCCCGGGATGGCGCTGACCAAGCGCACTGTGACGCGCGCCGCGGCATCGTCGGCCAGGGTGCAGCCCGCCGCCGTCAGCACGCGCTGCAGGTAGGCGTTGGCCGTGGCATCGTCCAAGCGGACGGGGCGGCCCAGAGTGAACGGCGCGCCGTCGCTGACGCTCACCTGCTGCGGGCGCGGCAGGAGGTCGCTCACTTTGGCGTCGGCCTGTGGCGACGCCGCCAGGGCCGCCGCCAGGATGAGAGGATAAAAGGCTTTCATAGGGTATAGATGTAGGGGCTTTGATGTAGAGCGTAGGAGAGGAAGGGGGAGGGAGAAGGCCGTCAGGGCGTCTGTGGTTAGAGCGCTGAGGTGTCGTCAGATTGCTGAGGCGTCGCCAGGTCGCTGAGGCGCTGCCAGAGCGGGTCGGCCGGATAGGGCGCGGTGACGCAGATGGGCTCGTGGCTGACGGGGTGGATGAAACGCACCGTGCGGGCGTGGAGCGAAATGCTGCCGTCGGGGTTGCTGCGCGGCGCGCCATACTTCAGGTCGCCCTTGATGGGCCGTCCGTCCGCCGCCAGCTGGCAGCGTATCTGGTGGTGGCGCCCCGTGTGCAGCCGCACCTCCACCAGGTCGTAGCGGTCGCCGTGCGCCAGCGTGCGGTAGTCGAGCACCGCCTGCTTCGCCCCCGCCACCTGCCGGCGGTGGGCATAACTCTTGTTCTGCTTCTCGTTGCGCGTGAGCCATGCCGTCAGGCGCTGACGTCCCTCGTCGTCGGGCACGTCCGCGCCGCTCTGCCACGACGTGTGGCCCGTTGGCGGCGGCAGGACGATGGCGTGGTACGTCTTGCTCACCTCGCCGCGGCGGAACAGGTCGTTCATGCGGCTCAGCGCCTTGCTGGTGCGCGCCAGGACGACGCAGCCGCTCACCGGGCGGTCCAGACGGTGCGTCACGCCGAGGAACACCTGCCCCGGCTTGTGATACTTCTCGCGGATATAGTCTTTGGCCATGTCGGCCAGGGTGCGGTCGCCCGTCTTGTCGCCCTGGACAATGTCGCCCGCCGCCTTGCTGACGATGAGCAGGTGGTTGTCTTCGTAGAGTATAGTCATCAGTGTGCTCTTCGGTCAATGAATTTTATAGGTTTGCGTGCCGTGCCGGGGAAGTTGATGCGCTGCATCTCGTCGCGCGGGATGATGGCCACGTCGGGGGCCACGCGGATGCGGGAGCGGAAGCGGTCTTTGAGGTCCTTGACCACGTCTTCGGGCACTGTGGTCTCCGCCTTGAGCGCCACTTTGACCAGAACCTCGTCCGTGCCGGCGTCGCTATCAGCCACCTCCACCACATATCCCGCCACATAGGGCGTGCCCTCGAGTACGTCGTTGATGGCTGGCGGATAGAGCGTTGTACCCTTGAGTTTGAGCATGTTGTGCTTGCGTCCGACGATAGGTGTCAAGCGGTAGGAGTGGCGCCCGCAGCGGCAGGGTGCGGTGATTTTGGCCGCCATGTCGCCCGTGCGGAAGCGCAGCAGCGGCATGGCCTCGACGCCCAGTGTGGTGACCACTACCTCGCCCACCTCGCCGTCGGGCACGAGGCGGCCCTCGTCATCGACAATCTCGACGATGATGAGTTCGGGGTGCACGTGGCCGCCGCAGCCGTAGGGGCATTCGGAGAAGGTGGCCCCCATCTCGGTGGACGAATAGGTGGCGAAGAGTTGGACGTCCCAGCGCTCGGTGATGCGGCGTCCCAGGAGGTTGAGCGAGAAGTCCTGTTCGCGCAGTCCCTCGCCGATGCCGATGATGCGGCGCACGCTGCTCTGGCGGTAGTCGATGCCGTGGGCATCGGCATAGTCGAGCAGGCGCAGGATGAACGACGGCACGCACATGAGCGTGTCAGGCTTGAGGCGCTGGATGGTGTCCCATTGCAGTTCCGGTATGCCGTTGCCCACGCGGATGATGCTGGCCCCCAGCGAGCGAATGCCCAAAAAGTAGGCCAGGCCCGCCATGAAGCGCTTGTCCATCGTCGTCATGAGTTGGAGGATATTGCCCGGGCGGAGGCCGGCGCAGGCGAACGACTTATGCTCGTTGTAGGCCAGGCGCTGCAGGTCGCGCTCCGAGCAGCCGAAGGTCACGGGGTCGCCCAGGGTGCCCGATGTGGTGATGTAGTCGATGATGGCCGCCTTGTCGCAGCAGAGGAAGTCGTCGTTGTAGAGTTGCAGGTCCTTCTTCTCGGTGAAGGGCACGCGCTCCAGGTCTTCGAGCGTCTGGAGGCGTTCGGGGTCGATGCGGTAGGCGCGGAACAGCCGCTGGTAGTAGGGCGAGCGTTCCGCGAGCCAAGCCACGGCCTGTTGCAGTCGCTTCTCCTGGTAAGCCTTGATTTCGGCCGCGGGTCGAAATTCTATGTCGTGCGTGATGTCCATGTGATGATGCCGGAGTAGGCGAAGTTCTTCTTCCTTTATTTATGGTAAATGCTCCCCACACTGTGATAGGTTCTCCTCCCCACACGCCGCCCTTATCTTTCGGATGATGGTGTTGCGTCCGGTGAGGGCTTCGGCCGTGAGGATGGCGGTGAGGGGTACGCCGCAGATGCCGTGCAGGTTGATGTTCTGCCCCGTGAGCAGCAGGTTCTTAACCTTGGTGGCGATGGGGAGGTACGAGAGCATGAAGTTGTGGCAGTCTTTGCGGTAGCCGAAGAGGGCGCCTTGCGGTGTGGCGTAGTAGTCGCGTATGGTCAGGGGCGATGAGGCAAAGACCATGCTGGCCGCCGCGGTGAAGCCCGGGTGCAGCCGCTCCATGTGGTCCATCACCTGCTGCGTGCGCTGCGCCTTCCACAGGCGGTAAGCCTCCGGACGCTGCCCCAGGCGGCTATCGGCCCATGGCGCCACCTCGGCCCATGGCATGACGCAGTTGATGATCATGCGTTCGGCCCAAGGCCCCTGGTCCACGGCCGGCGGTGTGAAATACATGAAGCCGCGCGGCCATGAGGCGTCGTCCGGCCGTTCGGCGTGCGTCCACACCATGCCGTAGTCGTCCTGATGGTAGCACGTGTGGTCGGTGTAGGGGAAGGCCTGCGGGCGGAAGCCCACATAGACGGTAAAGGCCGAGTAGGTCTTGGGAATGTCGTGCAGGCGTTGGCAGTAGGCCCGCGGCAGGGCGCCCGGCGGCAACAGCGGCAGCATAGCCTCGGGGTGGATGGCAGAGATGTAGGTGCCGGCCGTGAGGCGCCGCCCCGATGCCGTGACGGCTGCCGTGATGCAGCGTTCGGCCACGTCGAGGCGCGCCACGGCATCGCCCGCGATGACCTCGCCCCCCGCGTCGGTGATGACGTCAGAGAGGGCGTCGGCCAACTGCTGACTGCCGCCGACGAAGCGGCACGGCCCGTCGATGTAGAGCGCGTTGATGAGGGCGTGGATATAGGCCGGGGTGTGCCCCGCCACGCCGGCGTACATGGGGTTCATGTAGGCCAGGATGTCGCGTAGGCGGCCGTCGGTGACGAAACTGGCAATCATCTCGTCGGCCGGCTGGAGGAAGCGTGGCGAGTGGGGTCGCAGACCGTCCGGACTTTCCCGCAGGCGGAATATCTCCACCTCGTCCGTCAGGGCGTAGAGGGCGTCGAAGTAGGCGTGCAGGCCCACGGCATCGGCGGGGAATGCCTGCGCTAGATAGGCTTCCAGCGCTTCACGTCCGTAGGGCAGATGCCAGGTGCGGCCGTCAGCGCCGTAGTGGATTTCCGTCAGGCAGTCGTCCGCCCTCAGCCGCAGCCGGTCCGCTATGCCCAGGTACGCGCAGATGCGCTGCAGCGTACCGCCCTCGTGAAAGCCCCCCAGCGTGTGCATCCCCGTCTCGAAGCGGTGGTTGCCGCGGCGGAACATCTGCAGGCCGCCGCCGATGATGGCGTTCTTTTCCACCACCGTCACGGCCCATCCCTCGCGAGCAAGGAATGCGCCGGTAAACAGGCCGCCGGTGCCGCCGCCGATGATGAGTGCGCTGCGTGTAGTCATGGGGGGAGGAGAAATTGGTCCTTCTTCTCGCAAAGGTAGGCAATTTTGCACAAATGCAGCCGCCGCAGACGAAAAAACGGGCCGCAGGGCGTTGGGGCAGTGTGTGGTCTTGCTATCTTGGCCGTAAGGCCTGCTATATGCAAGACCTCAAGCACCGACTTGTATTATCTCCACAGTGCCTCTTGTTCCCAATTTTGAGGAATCCCCATCGCTATATGGTCAACATTTGGGTATTTATCCAACAGTATTCGTACTCTCTTTACAAAAGTGTTTTGCGGATTGACTGTTTTAAGGAAGTATAGAATGATGCTTAGTATGAAGAATACACGATTGTTCTGCATCGGACAGGAGAGGAACGGATGCAAGGTGTTTTGAGGGACGAGAGGACGGATACGAAGATTTTTGTTCCACAAACGGCTATGGTGAGCACAAATGTTACGCACATACACTATTGCATGTAACCAGGACTCCATGACAGTGTCCGATAGACCATAATAATGGGCAAGAGCACGTTTGCTACGCCCCCTCTTCAATCCTTTGAATAGCATGGATAGCGTGCCAAAGGAGGTGACTTCCATAGTTATCCAACTTGGAGGGAATGGGTCACTATATCTGCGCTGAAATTCAATAACTATGTCATCATCGCTTCTCTCTAACTCTTTACAAAGTTTGGTCATTAAGGTTTGGTGGAAAGACGGCTGAGAAAAGTTTGATGGATTAGAGAACCAAAAAATATCAGAATGTAAGGTCTGTATGTATGACAATTGGGTGCGTATAGAGACCTCTATCTTCTCCAGCTCCGAACATATGAGTTTTCTTAGTTCCGAATCAAATTTATAAAGACTATATGCTTGTTCAAAGAGAGCCCCCTCTCTAAAGTTTCGCTCACCAGGCTTTCTGAAAGGATATAGATAACTCTTGATGCGAAAGAAACTAATGTGATTGAGCAAATGTTTGGCCTTGTCTTCATCTAAAAAGCCAAGACCATTACTTTTAAGAGTCGCTATCTGGTCTTCGACAGAAATTTGGGGTTGCTTATATTGGTTTTCTGATGCCATGCCATAAAAAAACTCACCCTAAGCGCGCTGTTCTATGGGAAGCGGGGTGAGTATGTTGCTGCAAAGGTAATACATTATCCTTAAACCACCAAACCTTGTAAACTATCTATTTTGCATAAATACAGCCGCCGCAGGCGAAAAAACGGGCCGCGGCGCGTTGCGGCAGTGTAAAGTTTTTCCTACCTTTGCTGCGGCCGCCTTCAAGGAGAGGCGGCCGAGACCTCATTTATCCACTACTTACACAAGCACCAATCATCCATCATCTACTATGAGTAAGTCTATCAAGGGTACGCAGACCGAAAAGAATCTGCTGACCAGTTTTGCCGGCGAATCGCAGGCCCGTATGCGTTATACCTACTTTGCCAGCGTGGCCAAGAAGGAAGGCTTTGAACAGATTGCCGCCATCTTCATGGAGACGGCCGACCAGGAGAAGGAGCACGCCAAGCGCATGTTCAAGTGGCTCGAGGGCGGTCCCGTAGAAATCACCGCCACCTATCCCGCCGGCATCATCAGTACCACCGCCGACAACCTCCGCGCTGCCGCCATGGGCGAGCACGAGGAGTGGGAGGCCGACTATCCCCACTTTGCCGACGTGGCCGACGAGGAGGGCTTCCCCGAAATTGCCGCCATGTATCGCAACATCGCCGTGGCCGAACGCGGCCATGAGGCCCGTTACCTGGCCCTGCTGAAGAATATCGAGGACCTGCGCGTCTTCGAAAAGGACGGCAAGGTGTTCTGGCAGTGCCGCAACTGCGGCTTCATCATCGAGGCCCAGGCCGCTCCCGAAAAGTGCCCCGCCTGCCTCCATCCGAAGGCCTACTTTGAGGTGATGAAGACGAACTACTAAGCCACCGTCGCTCACCCGCTACATTCCATTACCGTATTGGGCCCCGCTCCGAATCGGCCGCGATTCAGGGCGGGGCTCGCCTTTGCCCACCATCGCCCTTCCCCATGCCCATCATCACCCTCACCACCCTTGACGACCCCGCCCTCGACGTCTATGCCCGCCTCACCGAACCCCAGTTGCGCCACCGCCTCGACCCCTCGCGTGGCCTCTTCATCGCCGAGAGCCCGAAGGTCATCCGCGTGGCCCTGCAGGCCGGCTACCGCCCGCTGTCGCTGCTCTGCGAGCGCCGCCATATCGACGGCGATGCCGCCGACATCATTGCCCGCTGTCCCGACGCCCCGGTCTATACCGGCGAGCGCGACCTGCTGGCGCGTCTAACAGGCTATACCCTGACGCGCGGCGTGCTGGCCGCCATGCACCGCCGCCCGCTGCCCACCGTGGCCGACGTGGTGCGGGCCAACGAGGGCGGACCGCGGCGCGTCGTCGTCCTCGACAACGTGGTCGAGGCCACCAATGTCGGCGCCATCTTCCGCTCGGCGGCGGCCCTTGGCGTCGATGCCGTCATCCTCAGCGCCACGGCCTGCGACGCCCTCAACCGCCGTGCCGTCCGTGTGTCGATGGGCACGGTGTTCCTCGTGCCCTGGACCGTCACGGCCGACCCTCTGGCCGACCTCCATGCCCTGGGCTTCCGCAGCGCCGCCATGGCGCTGACCGACCGCTCGCTGCCGCTCGACGACCCGCGCCCCGCCGCCGAGGAACGCCTGGCCCTGGTGATGGGCACCGAGGGCGACGGCCTGCCCGAGGCCACCATCGCCCGCTGCCACTACACCCTGCGCATCCCCATGGCCCACGGCGTCGATTCGCTCAACGTCGCCGCCGCGGCCGCCGTCGCCTGCTGGCAACTGAGGATACGCCCCTGACTGCCTGCCCCAATGGCGGTGCGCCAGCAGTTTGCCGGATGCCCCATAAAGATAATAGAAGGCGGGGGCGCGCTTCACGTTTTGCACGCGAGTTTCCTATCGCGGCCCGTTTTCCCGGCGAAAAGTTTAGAGTTTATTAACGGTCGGTGAGGGGGGCGGGCGACCGGCGACACACCTTGGGCGACCGCGATCACGACCTGGGCGACTGAAAAAACAACTTGGGCGACCGTTTTTTCGGTCGCCCAAGTTGTTTTTCGGCCTTTTGGGCACGAAAAAAGGGCCCCATCGGGAG
>CAMGHE010000087.1 GCA_946055775.1 uncultured Bacteroidales bacterium | reverse complement strand
TAGTAGCGGTCGATGAGGGTGTTCTTCTCTTCCAGTTCGTCGGGCGTGAGTTCGGCGTGTGCGGCGGCATAGCGCTCCTTGAAGTCTTCACGGATCTGCGTGAAGGCGTCTTCGCGCTGGTGCTTGTCGTGGTCGCCAGCCTCGGCGATAGCATAGGCGGGAGCGTAGCATTCCTGCTTCACCTGTTCGCGGAGTTCGTCGTCGTTGACCTCGTGGCAGTATTCGCGCTTAACGTCCTTGCCCAGTTCCTTAGAGAGTTCCTTCTGCAGGCGGCACATGGGCTTGATGGCTTCGTGGGCCACCTTGAGGGCTTCGAGGAGGGCGCTTTCGGGCACTTCCTTCATTTCGCCCTCTACCATCATGATATTTTCCTCGGTGGCGCCTACCATGATGTCCATGTCGGCCTGTTCGAGTTGTGCGAAGGTGGGGTTGACCACATACTCGCCGTTGATGCGTGCTACGCGCACCTCACTGATGGGGCCTTCGAAGGGGATGTCAGAGCAGGCCAGGGCAGCCGATGCGGCGAAGCCAGCCAGCGCGTCGGGCATGTCGATGCCGTCGGCCGAGAAGAGCGTGATGTTCACGAAGACCTCGGCGTGGTAGTTGCTGGGGAAGAGGGGGCGGAGTGCGCGGTCAACGAGGCGCGAGGTAAGGATTTCGTAGTCGGAGGCGCGTCCTTCGCGTTTGGTGAATCCGCCGGGGAAGCGTCCTGCGGCGGAGTATTTCTCCTTGTAGTCGCATTGCAGCGGCATAAAGTCGGTGCCGGGGTTAGCATCTTTTGCTCCACATACGGTAGCGAGGAGCATGGTGTTGTTCATGCGGAGCATGACAGCGCCGTCGGCCTGCTTGGCCAGTTTGCCAGTCTCTATGCTGATGGTGCGTCCATCAGGCAGGGCGACGGTCTTCGTGATCACGTTCATCGGTTTGGTGGTTTTACTATGTTGTTCGTCAATAATTCGCGCAAAATTACCCATTTATTTTGGAATGCCGGCTTAGCAAAGAGATAATCTTTCCCCGTGGGGTCTGTTTTAAGGTAATTTATGGGCTTTGTGGGCGCCTGTGCATACGGATGCCCGGCAGTCGCCGTGGTGTAGGGCGCTGCCGGGCATCGGGGTGTAAGTCTGTGAGAAGAGGTGGTCGGTGGAGGTTAGAATCCGCCGTGTCCGCCCATGGCGCCGCCCATGGGCATGGCGGGCATGCCGCCGCCCTGTCCGCGTCCCCATCCGCGTTGGCGTTCTCCGGGCTGGTCGCTGCTCGAGCTGCTGCCCGATTGGGTGCCGGGGAAGATGCGCAGGCGGTAGATGAAGTGGAGCATGAAGTAGGAGTTGATGGAGTTGTTCCACGAGTCGCGGCGGCTGGTGGCGCTCAGTGCGCGCGATATGTTGCTCTGGTTGTGCAGGATGTCGAAGAACTGCAGGCTGATGGTGGCGGCGTTGCCTTTGAGGAAACTCTGGGCAATCTGAGCGTTCCAGAGCAGTTCGTTGGTGTTCATTGTCGATGAGGCGTAGCCGCGGCGCGAACTCATGCGCAGGTCGGAGGAGACGGTCATGTTCCAGGGCAGGCGCACGTTGAAGCTGCCGCCGTAGGAGAAGTTCCATGTGTCCATGTTGGCGCTCTCCTGGAGCGTGGCGCGGGCGTGCTGGTAGTTGACGCGTCCGTTGAGGTTGATGTCAAACCAGTCGTGGCGGTAGGTGAGGGTGAGGTTCTCGCTCAGTCGCAGGTTTTTGGTGGTGTTTTTGGACGCGTTGGCAGCAGCGAAGATGCGGTCGTAGCCCTCGTAGGTGCCGTCGAGTGCGGCCACGGCGCCGGCGATATTACCCTGCGAGTCGGACAGGCGGGAGATGTAGCCCACCTCGTTAGAGTAGCCCACTTCAGAGTGTGAGGCGATGCTGAAGGTCGGGGCCCAGGTGAAGGGCGTGTTGATCATAAAGTTGGCGTTGGTGCTCCAATTGCCGTTGATATTCTCGGGGCGGCGGTAACTTACACCGGTGGCATCGTCATAGATCATGCGGTTTGAGATGGCGTTGCGGCGCATTTGTCCGTTGATGCGGAAGGCCATGGTACGCTGTGTGTCCTCGTCGTAGGTGCTGAAGTTGAGGTTCATGTTGTCGGTCCAGGAGGGCTTAAGCCCGGGGTTACCCATGGAGATGTTCAGGGGGTTGGTGTCATCGACGACGGCCAGCAGGTCGGTCATGGAGGGCTGTGACGACGAGCCTCTATATTGGATGTCGAGGTTGGTGGTGCGCGAGAAGCGGTAGCGCAGGCGCACCTGTGGAGTCAGGGTGAAGACGTCGCGCGTGATGAGGGTGTCGATGTGCTGCCCGGGGCGGTTGTAGGCCATCTTGGTCTTCTCGGGGTTGACGGCCATGCCGGCATTGAAGCGTATGGTTTCGGTGTTGTAGCGTACGCCGACGTTGATGGAGTGGTTGTAGTATTTATAGGTAGCGTACTGCGAGTTGTAGTCGTCGCGTGTGGCATTCATCCAGTCGTCAACGGTAGGCAGTGTGCCAAACATGGCGAGGCTCTGCACCATGTCGGCCCATGCGCCGCCGAGGCTGTCGAGGCGGTAGCGTCCGCGGTCGCGGTCTTGGTAGCGGAAGTTGTAGTTGTAGTTGAGTTCGGCAAACCACTGCTTGCCCAGCGGTTCGACGTAGCCCAGACGTATGCCGTAGTTCCAGTTTTTCACGGGCGAGGTGGAGTATTGGTTGATAAACTGCCCGTTGCGGTTGTTGCGGAAATACTGTATGTCGGAGAGCGAGTAGCTGTTGCTTTCGCTTTTCTGATATCCAGCCTGCAGACGCATGGAGATGTTGCGGCCGTTGCTACCGAGGCGGCGGGTGATGTTGGCGTTGCCCGAGACGTTATGGCTCTTGCTGTCGGAGAGGGAGTAGCTTTGGTTGCGGTTGATGGCGATGGCGAGCAGTTCGGGGTTGATGGCCGCCATGGCGCTGTTGGCCAGGGCATCGACAAACATACTGTCGAGGGGGGTGTATATGCCGTCAATTTGGTTGGGGTCGTCGTTGAAGGTGGCCGAGCGGCTCATGCTGTTGCCCTTGCTCTCGCTGTAGGAGTAGGAGGGTCGGAAGGAGATGTTGGTCATCGTGTCGGGGTTCCACTGCAGGCGCAGCTGCGAGTTGACGCTGGTGCTGCTGCTTCCCGAGCGCGAGAAACTCTCGCCAAACGAGCTGCTGGTGCCCTGGGTGAGGAAGGTCTCGGACGAGGTGCGCGAGATGGCGTCGGACGAGGTGTGGTAGGCGTTGATGTTGCCGCCCACCTCGAAGCGTCCGGCCTCGCGTCTTTTGAGTCCGTTCTCCCACGAGAAGTCGAGGCCGCCGCTTTTGGCGGCCACCAGACCGCTGCCGCCGCCCATGCGACCACGTGAACCGAAGCCGCGGTCGTTGATGTTGTTGGCCGATCCGTAGGCCGAGATGCGCGAGCGGTCGGTGAATCGGGTGAGGAAGAACTTGGCCGAGTAGCGGTCTTTCGAGCCCATAGCCACATCGACGTTCGTTATCCACGACTCGTTCAGGGCGCGTTTGGTGACGATGTCCAGGACGGTGGTCTCTTCGCCATCGTCGATGCCCGTCATTTCGGTGTAGTCGCTCTTCTTGTCATAAGCCTTGATTTTGCTGACAATCTCCACGGGCAGGTTTTTCATGGCCGTCTTGGTGTCGCCCTTGAAGAAGTCTTTGCCGTTGATGAGAAACTCGGTGATGGCTTTGCCTTTCCATTTGATGGTGCCGTTGTCGTCCACCTCGACACCCGGCAGCTGCTCCACCAGAGCCTCGAGCGTCGAACCTTCGGGCACGCGGTAGGCCGAGGCGTTATATTGGGTGGTGTCGTTGACCTGCTCTACGCGGGCCACGGTGGCCGTGACGGTGGCCGTGCCCAGTTGGTGGTCGGTCGATTGCAGGGCGATGGTGCCCACGTTGACCGAGTCGGCCTGTGCCGTCAGCGTCACGTTGGTATATACCGTGCGGCTGCCTATGGACGACACCTTAATGATATAGCGGCCGGCCTGACGGGCCATTAGGGTGAAGCGGCCTTGGCCGTCGGTCATGGCGCCGACGATGGCGGTGCTGTCGGCACGCAGCAGGACGGCCGACACATACTCTTCGGGGGCCTTGGTCTGGGCGTTGCGCACCTGACCAGTGACGACGAAGCGCTGGGCCACAGCGGGAGTCACAGCGGCGGCCGTGAAGGCCACGAGGGCCACCGTTTTGCGCAGGAAAGAGGGGATGGAGATGCTCATAACAAAATGGTATGGGGAGAGTGAGGTTTTTAGTTTCGCCGGCGAAGTTAGGCATTTTATATCTCCGCTCCAAGCCCCTCATGCTGCGAATAGACCAACGGGCTTTTTTTTACGACGAATGCCAGCACGACGGAGCGCAACTGCGCAGCGGGTATCGCCACACCATCGCCCGCATTTTTGTTGCCGTCTTCTTGGAAAAGTGTAGAGAAATACCTATTTTCGCCTTGGAAAAGTGTAAGAATCCCCGCGGTTTTGCCTTGGAAAAGTGTAACGCGAAAGACACAGCGATATGATAGACAGAAAGATAGACGCATACTTCGACCGCTTCTTCAAACGCACGAAGAAGGCCGTGCTTGTGACGGGCGCCCGGCAGATAGGGAAAACCTACTCTATACGCGCGGCAGCACGGCGCAATTTCGACTACTTTGTGGAGGTCAACTTTATCACCTCGCCCGAGGCTGTCGGCATCTTCCGGGGTGCCCGCGATGCGCAGGACATGCTCTTCAGACTGTCGGCCTTCGTCAACAAACCGCTTGTCAAAGGCCGCACCCTGGTGTTCTTTGACGAGGTGCAGGTCTATCCCGACGTGGTCACCCTTATCAAGAGTCTTGTGGACGAGGGCAGTTATCGCTATGCCCTGAGC
The DNA here is from genome assembly GCA_946055775.1 of uncultured Bacteroidales bacterium. Taxonomy (GTDB): domain Bacteria; phylum Bacteroidota; class Bacteroidia; order Bacteroidales; family Bacteroidaceae; genus Alloprevotella. The sequence continues at coordinate 4,046 of CAMGHE010000087.1, read as the reverse complement.
GGCTCGCTCCTGGGCATCGAGCTCAACAACCTCCGCTCGGAGCCCGTGGGCTATATGGACGTCAAGGACATGTACCCCATGGACCTGCAGGAATTTCTCACGGCGGTGGGCATGTCGCAGACCGTGGTGGAGGCCCTGCGCCGCAACTGGACGGAACGGACCGCCGTGGACAGTTTTGTGCACCAGCGGCTGATGCAGGCCTTCCGCCTGTATCTGATCGTAGGGGGCATGCCTCAGGCCGTGCAGACCTATCTCGACACCAACAACCTGCAGGAGGTGGTGGCCATACAGAAAAGCGTGCTCCGAGAGTATCAGCGCGACATCATGAAGTATAAGACGGGCGACAACAGTCAGAAACTGTACATCGACGAGGTTTTCCAACTCATCCCCTCCGAACTGAACGCGAAAAACAAACGCTTCATCCTCAAGAACCTGAACGAGAAAGCGCGCTTTGCCTCCTACGAAAACAGTTTCCTCTGGCTCAGAGATGCCGGCGTGGCCCTGCCCACCTACAACGTGGAGGAGCCCAAACTGCCTCTGCTGCTGGCCAAGACCCGAAACCTCTTCAAACTCTTCCAAAGCGACGTGGGACTGCTCTCCTGCCAGTGTGCCGGGGGCATCCAGTTGCAGTTGCTCAACGATGAGCAGGCCATCAACTTCGGGTCCATCTACGAGAACTATGTGGCACAGGAACTGAAGGCGCACGGCTTTGACCTATATTATTATAACAGTAAGCGGCAGGGCGAGTTGGACTTCGTCGTGGAGCACCGTGGCAAGATCCTGCCCATCGAGGTGAAGTCGGGCAAGGACTATGAGCGCCATCACGCCCTGTCGAACGTCATGGCCTCGACCGAATATGATATAGACGAGGGCCTCGTGCTCTGCAACGGCAACGTCGAGACGAAAGGCCGCGTGGTCTATATGCCCATCTACATGCTCATGTTCTTGGAGAAGGAGCAGGTGCCCGACCAGACCTTCCGCCTTGACCTCTCCGACCTGTAGCCCTCAGGTACGGCACAGTGACCGGCCGGCGAGAGGCATAAAGGAAAAAATGGAAGGAAATGGGGCGAAAGTTGCCGCCGTTTCGCTTCCGCCGCCAGCCAAATATCCGTACCTTTGTGGCATAGGGCAGTGGGGCGACGACTGAGCCGCCGCACACCCGCCATTCTCCTTTTCCACCCCCACCCCCTCAAGCAACGCCAACGACCATGAAATATCCTGCAAACTACATCCGGCGCATCGAGATTAGCAGCCTGTGGAGCGGACACAAGCACATCGTATGGACCCTCCGGCCCGACGTCAACGTCCTCTCCGGCAGCAACGGCGCCGGCAAGAGCACCATCATCAACCGCATGGTGCAGCACCTGCGCGCACTGCCCTCGTCGGGCGAGATAACTGACGACGGCATGCGCCTGGGCGTGACCATCGACTTTGAACCTTCTGACGCCGATGGCATACGCTACGACATCATACGCAGTTTCGACCGCCGCTTCGTGGCAGGCGACAAACTGCACCAAATTACGGACGTGCGCGTCAATACCGAGCTCGACTGGCAGCTCTACCTCCTCCAGCGCCGCTATCTGGACTACCAGGTGAACGTGGCCAACCGCATCATCGAGATACTGCAAAGCAACGACGAGGGCGTGCGCCAACAGGCTGCTACCGCCGCTGCCGTCAAGACGCGCTTCCAGGACCTGGTGGACGACCTCTTCAGCGAAACGGGGAAGAAGATTGACCGTCGCAGCAACGAACTGAGTTTTATACAGTATGACGAGCACCTTCAGCCCTACCTCCTCTCCAGCGGCGAGAAGCAGATGCTCGTCATCCTGCTCACCGCGCTCTGCGAGGACCACCAGCCCTACGTCCTCTTTATGGACGAGCCCGAGGCCAGTTTGCACTTCGAGTGGCAGAAGCGCCTCATCACCATGGTGCGCGACATCAATCCCAACGCGCAGATCATCCTCACCACCCACTCACCCGCCGTCATCATGGACGGATGGGAAGATGCCGTCACCGAGGTGAGCGACATCACGTTCTGACCCCCTCCCTCCTCTCCCCCTCATACAAGTACGCCCCCACGCCATGTCCAAACGCCTCTCCCAAAACCTCAACTCGCAGTATGTGGCGGCAGCCAACCGCCTGGCGGGACGCCGAGCCCGGCATCGCGTGGTGGCCTACGTCGAAAGCTACGACGATGTGCTCTTCTGGAGCCAACTGCTGCGACCCCTCGAAACGCCCGACCTCTGTTTCGAGGTGATGCTGCCTTCGCGCACCTCCCTGTGCAAGGGCAAGAAGACCGCCCTGGCCAACGACTTGGGGCCACGACTGGGCGAATGGATGATAGCCTGCGTCGATGCCGACTACGACTACCTGCTACAGGGCGTGACGGAAAACTCGCGACAGGTGTGCCACAACCCTTACGTCTTCCACACCTATGTCTATGCCATAGAAAACTTCCAGTGTTACGCTCCGGCACTCGACAGCGTCTGCGTCATGGCCACGCTCAACGACCACCGCCTTTTCGACTTCGAAGCCTTCCTCACCCTCTACTCCGAGACCGTCTGGCCGCTCTTCGTCTGGAACGTCTGGGCCTACCGCTACGGCCACTATACGACGTTCTCCATGCTCGACATGTACCACATCATCGCTATCGACCAGATCAACTTCTACCATCCCGAAACCACGCTCAACAGTCTGCGCCACCGTGTCAACGCCAAGGTGAGCCGCCTGCAACGCCAGTTTCCGCAGGCCCGCAGCACCTACAAGCCTTTAGACAACGAACTGCGCCGCTTGGGCCTTACGCCGCAGACCACCTACCTCTACCTGCGTGGCCACGACCTCTTCGACGGCATCGTGGCGCCCATGCTCGGCACGGTATGCGAGGCGCTGCGCCGCGAGCGCGAGCACGACATACGCCGCTTGGCCGTCCATGAGACGCAGCACCAAAACGAACTGGCGGCCTACCGCCACGCCATAGCACCCATCGAAGAGATGCTACGCAAACACACGGGTTACACCATCAGCCCACTCTATCAACGCATACAGCAGGATATACGCGAGCGTATCGTCAAGGCGGAAGCGGTGGTTACGGATAGCTGCTCTGGCAATTCTGGCAGTTATAGAGATTTTAGAACAGCTAGAGATTCCACCCCCGCCGCTCCCGTTAACACAGATTTATAAGCGCGCGTGCACGCATCTCATGAAAACTAAGTAACTTTGCGGCGTATTCTCAACGCGGCGGCTTAAGCCTTGGCAAGTCGCTGCCTCTTACCGCGCACTACCTTACTTATGCTTCTCCCCTCTACCCTTCACGCCCCCCGCCGCGTCACCGCCCTGGTGCTGCTCTTCCTGTGCTGCATGGTGCAGGCCGTGGCCCAGCGCCTGACGGGCACCGTCACCGACGCCCAGACGGGCGAGCCTCTGCCCTTTGCCAACGTTCTCGTCGAAGGGGGCGCCATCACGCGCACCAACGAGGCCGGCCGCTACTCCCTGCCTTTCCGCGCCGGACAGCTCAGGGTGTCTATGATCGGCTACACCACCAAGACCCTGCGCGTCACGCAGGCGGGGACGTACAACATCAGGCTCGAGGGCTTGAAGGATGCACTGGGCGAGGCCACCGTCACACGACGCCGAACAAAGTACTCGCGAAAGAACAACCCCGCCGTCGAACTCATGCGCAAGGTCATCAATGCCAAACGACGCAGTGACCTCCGGCAGAACGACTACTACAGTTACGACAAGTATTCCAAACTGACCTTCGCCCTCAACGACGTCACCGACCGCATGTTTGAGGAGGGCTCGTTTAAGAAAATGCCCTTCCTGCGCGACCACGTTGAGGTGTGCAACGAGACGGGGAAACGCATTCTGCCCGTCTCGGTGGAGGAGACCGTCACCCACGAGATCTACCGCAAAAGCCCCAAGGCCGAAAAGAGCATCATCACCGGACACCGCAGCAACGGCGTCAACGACCTCTTCAACACGGGCGATATCCTCAGCACCCTGCTCAACGACTGCTTCACCGACGTCAACATCTACGACGACGAGAT
>CAMGHE010000086.1 GCA_946055775.1 uncultured Bacteroidales bacterium | reverse complement strand
AGTCGTTCCCCAAGAAGCCCGCCGCCGTCATGCTGCACGACACCAACCTCATCCATGCCGTCTATTCGCCCAGCATGAGCGAACAGTATGTGATGGAGACCTTCTTCGTCAACACCCTGTGGCGTCACCACACCGTCAACCGCCTGCGCCGCGATGGCTTCTATAAGGTGAACGGCACCACCGAGATATGCGTCTGCGACCGTCAGCGACGTACCAAGGCTGGTGCACCCACCATCTTCGCCCGCTATAACAGCACCATCTGCCGCGGCAACGAGATTCCCCTCTGGCTCTTCGGCTTCCTCTATTGACGGCTAAACTCCATGCGCGCAGCCGGGATGTCCCTCCTCCCCAACCACAGGCAGGACATCCCGGCTGCGCCGTTATCAACACCACAAAACAAACATGACAAAGACTAAAACAGACCACACCCTGTGGAGCCTCTGGCTCCTTGCCGCCTGCTTCCTGCTGGGCGGATGCGCCACCAAATCTACCACCACCTTCGAAACGGCCTACATGGGCCTCGACATTGACCGCCGCGGCTATATCACAGGCATGCGCGACCTAACCAAGGACAACCGCAACTTCAGTCCAGCCGACCAGCCCTCGCCCCTCATGGCGCTCTACGACGAAGACCTGCGACGCTACTATTATCCCCAAAACGCTCGCTACGACAAGCGCCGTCACTGCTACACCCTGACCTACGCCAACGGCTCGGAAGCCGTGGTGCACATCGAGGCCACCGCTGTGGGCTACGGCGCCACCTACTCCATGAAGCTGGGCCAGAAAGACGTGGAGAGCTGTCCGCAGAAATACGCCATCTTCCGCGTGATACGCACGTGGGAGGAGGCACGCCGCGCCAATGCCTTCCCCACCTCTATCCGCCGCCTTCTCCAAAATCCCCAGCTGAGTTGGCGCCTGGAGCGCCACCCCGATGGCGACGGCTGGCTGCTCTATCAGATGGAGCATGGCACGAAAGGCCAGACCTATCACCTCGTTCCCCGACCATAGGACAGAGACCGCTGGGCATAGGCGTGGACAGGGGGTTCAGGACCCGTGCGCCGCGGGAAAGTAACGTCGCACCTCGGAATGACTCTATCGACTCTATAGCACAGGGTATTTAGATTAGTTTTTCTTCCAAAGGTTTGGTTTTTTGGAATTGAATGCCTACCTTTGCACCAACAAATCCCGCTCGCTTCCCATAAGAACAGCGTACCCAGCGGGACATTTTTTTATGGGCATTAGATACACGAAGCAGGCGATAACAATTTCACAGCAGATTGATGTATTGAAACGTCGAGGGCTAATTGTTAATGATGAGGTTCAAGCAGAAAGAATCCTGGATATCATCAGTTATTTCCGTTTGGCCGACTATTGGCGATTTATGGAGGAAGACCGCTTGACACATCAATTCAAACCTGGAAGTCGTTTTGATGAAGTTGTAGATTGTTACTACTTTGATAAGGAGCTGAAAGCATTGCTCTTTTCTGCCATCCAGTCCATAGAGGTTGCCATGCGTGCCAAAGTCATCAAGCATTTTACACCTCAATTTGGCGCATTTTGGTTTATGCTTCCAGGTTATGCAGCAAACGAAAGATTCTTCTTATCTAACTTGGAGCATATCAGGACAGAGACTAACCGTTCGAGGGAGGATTTATTACCGACCATTTCCAGAAATATTCATCACCCGATTTGCCTCCTGTGTGGAAAACTCTCGAAGTAGTCTCATTTGGAACGCTGTCTAAACTATATAGCAACTTCCATGATGCTACATCCAAACACCTTGTGGCGCGTGAGTTCGGTTTGAATCACCACAAGTTTCTTCGCAGTTGGATGGAGATGTTGTCAGTCTTACGCAATTATTGTGCCCATCATGCAAGGGTGTGGAACAGACGTTACCCTATCAAGCCACAGATTCCGGTGCGTATGCCAAATGCTTGGATATCCAACATGTCATTCCCACGTGAATCCCTCTATCCTCAGTTGTGCTGCATAGCATATTGGCTGGGAAGCATCTATCCTAACAACAGTTTTACTACAGATATCAAGCAACTTTTCCAACGTCATCCAAAAGTAAGTCCGCATCTTATGGGATTCCCGAATGGATGGGAGGAAGAAAGTCTGTGGGCTAAGGGTTGATCTCTTAGGTAATAACCCCATTATTGGGGAAAATCACCTCGTTCCCCGACCATAAGACAGAGACCGCTGGGCATGGGCGTGGACAGGGGGCTCAGGACCTGTACGCCGCGAAAAAGTAACGTCGCACCTCGGAAAAGTGACATATCGTAAAAAAGTGTGCACGCCAGCCTTGGCCCTGCGCACTTTTTCGTAATTTTGCAGCGATTTCAAAGCAACGACTAATAAATATCGCATTATGAACGTAGCCATCGTTGGCGCCAGCGGCGCCGTAGGCCAGGAGTTTCTCCGCGTACTGGCCGAGCGCAACTTCCCCATTGACGAACTCACCCTGTTTGGCTCATCGCGCAGCGCAGGTAAGACCTATACCTTCCGCGGTAAGGAATATACGGTCAAGGAACTGCGTCACGGCGATGACTTCAAGAATATCGACATCGCCTTCACCTCGGCCGGCGGCGGCGTGTCCAAGGAATATGCCGAAGACATCACCAAGTTCGGCGCCGTCATGATCGACAACTCGTCGGCCTTCCGCATGGACGAAGACGTGCCTCTCGTCGTGCCCGAGTGCAACGCCGAGGACGCCCTCAACCGTCCCCGCGGCATCATTGCCAACCCCAACTGCACCACCATCATGATGGTTGTTGTGCTCAAGGCCATCGAGCAGTTGAGCCACATCCGCCGCATCCACGTCAGCTCCTACCAGGCTGCCAGCGGTGCCGGTGCCGCCGCCATGGACGAGCTCTACGAGCAGTATCGCCAGGTGCTCGCCGACGAGCCCGTGACGGTGAGCAAGTTCCCCTACCAGTTGGCCTTCAACGTCATCCCGCAGGTCGATGTCTTCACTGAGAACGGCTACACCAAGGAGGAGATGAAGATGTACAACGAGACGAAGAAGATTATGCACTCTGACGTCGAGACCTCGGCGATGTGTGTGCGTGTGCCTTCGCTCCGCTCCCACTCCGAGAGCGTCTGGGTGGAGACCGAGCGTCCCATCAGCATCGAGGAGGCCCGCCAGGCCATTGCCAACGGCGAGGGCCTGACGCTCATGGACAATCCCGCCGAGAAGGAATATCCCATGCCCCTCTTCCTCGCCGGCAAGGACGACGTCTATGTGGGCCGCATCCGCAAGGATCTGGCCAATCCCAACGGCCTGACCTTCTGGCTCGTCAGCGACCAGATTCGCAAGGGCGCCGCCCTCAACGCCGTGCAGATTGCCGAATACCTCATCAAGGTGGGCGACGTGCGCTAACGGCACGCCACGCCCCCGCAGATACACCGGCGCCCCCGCAATTCACGAGGAATTGCGGGGGCGCTGTGTTTGTGTGGGAGGGGGCGCAGGCCCGGAAAGCCCGGAGATTCCGGAGGTTCCGGAAAATCCGGAAGTGCCCGGAGCGCCCGGCGGCGTCAGGTGTTGGCGGCATCGACGGCGCAGTTGATGCTGCCGCTCTTATAGATGTAGTTGCCATCGACGCTGATGGCCTTGCTCTTGGCGCCGGTGGCCGAGATGCTGATGTTGCCGCCGTCGAAGGTAAACTGGCCCTTGACCTTGATGCCGCGGCACTTCGATTCCAGTTCGGCGTTGCCCGGCATGTACGTCGTGCCCGTGACCGACATGCGTAGGGTCGGGCCGTTGCCGCCGGTGCCCACGAGCAGGTCCGTGCCCGTGCTGATGCCCTTGGTGCCCAGGCCAGACACGGTGGCTTCGATGGTGCCGCCCGTCAGCGTCATGGCGTTGTCGCACTTGAGGCCCTTGACATCGTCGGCCGTCACCTGCAGACTGATGCTGCCGCCCTCGACGAAGAGGCAGCCGTTGTCCACGTCTGTGGCGTCGTTGGTCACGGGGGCGTCGATGCCGTCGCCCTTGACGCCGCTGATGGTCACCCGGCCGTTCTTCATGCGGAAGTACTGCTCGGTGTGCATGCCGTCGCCCTCGGCCGCCAGGACGGTGATGCTGCCGGAGAAGTCGGCCTTGAGCAGGGTATATTCGTCCGAGGCGTAGGCGTGCTTCGTCCGTCCCGTGAGCGTCAGGCTTCCGGCGCCCGAAAACTCGGCGTGGCCGTTGATGAAGAAGCAGGCCTTCTGCGTGCCGCCTGCGGCGTCGGTCAGCGTGGTGGCCTTGCTGGCAGGCAGGATGACGGCGATGCGCTTGCCGTTGGCAATGTCGATGGCCGCGCCGCGCGTGCTCGTCAGCGTCAGACCGTCCAGCACAACGGTGGCCTTATACTCGCCATCCATGGCGAAGGAGCCGTCGGCCGAGGCACCACTGAGGCTGTAGGTCACTTCGCGCTGCAACGTGGGGGCGGCGATGGCCGTGACGTGAGCGCCGTCGGTGGTCAGCGCCACGTCATCGACGAGGCTCGCTGCCATGACGACGTGGGCGCCGTCGGCCGCGTAGCGTATGGCGATGGCGTCGGGCGTGTAGGCGTCGGTCGGCACGATGCGCACCGAATCGACGGCGTCGAGCGTGTACGTATGGCCCATTACCGTCAGCGTGGCGCCTTCGGCAAAGTTCATCACGCCCGCTTCGGCCATGGGTACGGCCACGGCGGTGTGGCCTTGGTGGATATACATCACCTGCGCCTGCGTCAGGCCGGGTATGCCGAGCAGCGCCAGCAGCAGCGGCAGGAAAAAGCGTGTCAGTCGTTTCATGGTGCCGTCACTTTATAGGTTTGCTGCGGTGTGCGTACGATGTAGAGGCCGCGGGGCAGACCGCTCTGTCCCACTTCGCGGCCGTCGGGTGTGAAGACGCGGATGTCGGCCGGGGCGATGCCCGTGGCCACCACCTGTCCGCCGATGATGCGTATGCCGGCGTTGCTGCCGCTGAGGCTGCTGATGGCCGTCGGTGTGGCAGCGAACCACATTTGGGCCAGCGACGTCAGCGCGTAGTTCGTTGTGCCCTGCGTGGAGCGTACCGTCATCTGTCCGTTGCCGAACGTCAGGGTCAGTCCGCTGCTGGGCACGCTGCACTCTGTGCCGTCGGCCATGCGCAGCGTCAGGTAGTCCGTCTGCTGTGCGCCGGCCGTCAGGGCAGCCAGGCAGAGGGCGATGCTGAGAAGATAGCGTTTCATGTCTATATAGTATATAAGGTGTGAAAGGCTTTTGTCCGTGGGCGAGGGATGTCAGAACGATAACTTGTAGCCCACCTCGATGACGTGGATGTTGTTCGTGCCGCTGTCGTCATCGCCGGCGCCGTCCTGATAGATGTAGGCCAGCGATACGCTGTGCTTCTTGCTGATTTTCCAGTCTGTGCCCAGCGTCAGGCGCGTCTTGGCCAGGGCCATGCCGTCGTCCAGACCGTGGCTCCACTCGACGGCCGCATAGGGCGTGAGGGGACAGTGGCGGATGTCATATTCGGCTGAGAGGCGCGAGCGCAGGTAGTGGGTGGTCTTGCCCGACTTGTCGTCCTGGTCCAACTCGTAACTGCAAAACTCCATGCCGTTGTAGGTCCAGGTCTCTCCCGGATAGCCTGGCTGGTATGCCAAGGGTTGGCGGTACTTGTCTCGCAGGGTCTTGGCGCTGTTGCTGTGCGTCATCTGGAAGCGTTCGCGCAGTCCTACGGTCAGTCGGCCGAAGGTGTGTTTGCCCGAGATGTCGAAGGTGAAGCGGTGCTTGGTGCGCCAGAAGCCGTGATCGACGTTGTAGCCGCTCAGGTTGCCGTTGTCCTTATACTTGGCCTTGGCCTCGCTGAGGGAGAAGTCGCGGATGAGGGTATATCCGGCCGACACCTTGATGCCCTTGACCGGCTTATAGCTCAGGCCTGCGCCGACGCTCCAGCGCGTGTTGTGCTTGAGGGCGTCTTCGGCGCGATAGCCCAGCGAGAGGTCGGCGGCAAACTGTTTATTGATTTTCTTTTCGGCGCTCAGGTCCGTCCAGATACCGAAGTCATCTTCGGCGGCTGCCGTCAGTGCCGTGGCGGTCAGGAGGAGCGCGGCGGCTGTCCTGCGCCAGGAGGAGAGAAAGCGTGTCATGCGAGTAGGTTGTTGAGGAGGGTGGGAGGAGTATGTGCCCTCAGACCATGTCTTTGGGCAACTTGAACATGCGGTCAACGGGCTTGATGATGCCGTTCTCGTCGTGGTAATAGACGCGGAGCATGGCCATGTCGGTGAGGAAATCGACGGCGCCCACTTCGACGCGCTCCACCTTGACGCCGAGGCGTTTTTCAAGGTCGGCGCAGAGCTCGTCGTAGTGTTCGGGCGTGATGAGGTCGATGTTGTCGTAGCGGACGAACTTGCAGCCTATCTTGCTCACCAGGAAGTGGGCTTCTGTGGCCCATACCACGCCGACGAGGAAAATGTTGGCCGCCAGACGCTCCACCACCGAGAGGTCCGCCTTCGTGCCGTTGAGCACCGACAGGGCCACGAGGAAGAAGAGGTACGTCATCTCGCGGATGGGCACGCTCTCCGTGCGGTAGCGGATGATGCCGAAGACGGCGAAGAGGCCCAGTGCGGCGCCAATCTCCAGTTTGGAGCCGTCCATGAGGTAGATGAGCATGAAGATGCTCACCGAGAGCAGTAGGTAGGTGAAATAATAGTCGCGCCGTTGGCCCTTGGGATAGTAGAGGAAGTGGACGACAAGCCATACCATCGCCAGGTTGAAGAAGAAGCGGATGGTCATTTCTGCCAGTCCGGCGCCGTTGCACAGGTCTGTGCCGAAGATTTGTTGCAGATACTCGAGAATCATGAGTATGGTAGATTAGTGGGTAGATTATGGTGTTGGTTTGTTCTCTGGTAGGCGGGGCGATGCCATGGTCAGTGTCGTCCGGCGGCGATGCGCTCCATCTTGCGCAGTCGCGGCTTGAAGCGGTTTTGCGGCAGCAGGTCGTTGGTCATGGCCGAGCCGATGCAGTATTTGCTGAAGCCCGAGGGCTTGATGCGCAGTGTGCGCAGGATGCTGAGGATGGGCGAGGGCTGCCGGCCGTCGCGCTTGAGCTCGATGATGACGATGTTGCTCATGAGGGCGTCGGCGCTCGTCTCGTAGTTGTGGAAGGAGAGGTCGAAGTCGATGGTCAGGCGCTCGGTCTTGGCATAGTTGACCAGCGTGATGCGGCTGAAGCGGTTGCCCAGAGTGGGGATGATGTCGGCGAAGGTATAGCCCGTGCGCTCCGTGAGGAAGTCTTCGCCCGCGTGGTCGCTCATCACGGCTTCGGCCGAGGGCACGCTCACGCGCTTCTTGCTGGTCTTGCCGTGGTTGTTCTTCTTCTTTATCTCCAGGAAACTCTGTGCCGAATCTACATAGGTGCGTACCCTCACCTTCGTGCGCGGCATGTGCTTGCAGTGGTGGCGGCGGAACATGGCGTGGTCCTCCGGCGTGTCCCAATAGACCGTGGTGTAGGGGCTGATGCGCTTCCCGTCAATCTCCTGGGCATAGTAGGCCCCCTTGGCCATGGCCAGCAGGGCCGCCAGGTTGGGCAGCGAGGTGACAAACTTCGTGTCCGTCCGGTTCATCAGCCGGATGGACTTCATCTGCTCGAGCGTGATGGGCGGCAGTTCGCCCACGAGCGTGGCTATCTGCTGCATGGTGTTTTCCATAACAGGAGCAAAGGTAATAAAAAGGTCGGAAGCACGAAAACTTCACTAAAACTTAATCCCCCTCTGCACCCCACTCTCTCCTTTTTCCTTATCGGCCTTTCCCGCCCCCTATTGCTCTTTGCACCGTGCCATTTGACCAATTTTGGCGGGCTTTTATCTCCTTCCCGCTCTCCGGCCCCGTTTTTGCCCCAGACGACGCTGCTCAATGAGGGTAATAATTAAGAAACATTAACAGTAGGTCGGGCGGCACGAAGATGGATAGTTTAGGAAAGTTTAACGGTCTGAGGGGCTGAAAGGCCGCCTTGGGCCACTCGGAACACGGTCGCTCGAACCGAACACACAACTTGGGCGACCGTTTTTACGACTTGGGCGACTGTTTTTACGGTCGCCCAAGTCGTAAACCCCCTTTTGTGAATACGAAAAAAGGGCCCCCGAGAGGGCCCTCCTTACTTCTGCACTGCAAATATACAACATTTGGAGGCGAAATGCAAATCGGCCCTCTCCGCCCCCGATTCTCCCGCGATGGGCAAAATAAGCCCTAATCTGTCATTTTTCGCTTTTCGGTCCCTGTTGCCCTCGCGCCAGCCTGCGCCCGCGTCGCCCCGAAAATAATTTGGAAAAAAGTGGGAGAAAAGTTTGGCGTATCGGAAAATCGTTCTAACTTTGCAGCAGAAATAAAATTTAGACCTATTATAAATCTATGCTCAGTCAGTCCTCCTACGCCGCCCTCGTTGCCCATGGCATCAAGCCTACCGTCCAGCGGTTGGCGGTGATGGGTTATCTGCTGGAGCATCGTTGCCACCCCACAGCCGACGAGATATATACGGCGATGAGCCGTGTGTTGCCCACCTTTTCAAAGGCCACGGTGTATAACACGCTGAGCCTGCTCGAAGAGAACGGCGCTGTAGTGCGCATACTGGTGGACGAGCGCCGCACATGCTACGATGTGCACACTGCGCCGCACGCCCATTTCTACTGTCACCAATGTGGCCGTCTGCATGACGTTCAGGCCGGTGACACCCTCAGCCTGCCGGCGGTAGGTGGTCTGCCAGAGGGCAGCCGTGTGGAAAGTGTTTCCCTCACCTATCGCGGACTGTGCCCGGAGTGTCTGGCCCGGCAGCAGGCCGACAGCCACGCCACGTTCGCAAACCCATAAATCATTCACCACAACAAAACCCTAAAGCATCATGAAAAAGAAATTCATCTGTACCGTCTGCGGTTACGTTCACGAAGGCGATAGCGCACCCGAAAAGTGCCCCATGTGCGGTGTTCCCGCTTCCA
>CAMGHE010000085.1 GCA_946055775.1 uncultured Bacteroidales bacterium | reverse complement strand
GGCATTCTTCCTGCTTATATTTTTTCTCTTTCCACATCTTCCGCTGCATACCCTGATCCATGTGTACTTCGGCTGGCGTTTCATCTTTTCCTATTTTCACTAGACACTTTCTTGCTACATTACCTGAAACACTAGACACTTATGTGTTAGCCATACGGCTTCAATAGACACGGTGTGGAGATACGTGCTGCTTTTGTTGACACGTTACGCACGGGTCGTTGCGGTGCCGGGTGTTGATGGGCAAAAAAACAGCATCCCATTGCCCGCTGGGATGCCGGCAATGGGATGCTGTAGGTTGATGGAGATATGGACGATTGTGGTCAGTCCTGTCCAAAATGGTCGTTGGGGTAGAGGGTGTTCCACCACAGGGGCTGGTCTTTGAGCCAGTGGGCGAACCAGGCGAAGATGACGTTCTGCCAAGCCAGGCGCTTCTTGTAGTCGGTGATGACGTGGTTCTCGCCATCCACCTGTACATAACTTACCTTGCGGCCCAAGATGCGCAGGGCGGTGAAGAGTTGCTGGCTCTCGTTGGTGGGCACGTTGGTATCTACCGTACCGTGGAGGAGGAGCAGCGGGGTGTGGATCTTGTCGGCATTGAAGAGGGGTGACTGTTCTACATACAGTTGCTTGTCGTTCCAGGGATAACTGCCGTAGGCGGCCGTCTCGTTATAGGTATAGCCCCAGTAGCCGCCGCCCCAGTAGGACGCGAGGTTGGAGATGCCGGCGTGCGAGATGGCTGCGGCGAAGATGTCGGTGCGGGTCTGGAGGTACTGCGTCATGAAGCCGCCATACGAGGCGCCCATGCAGCCGATGCGCTGGGCATTGACGTAGGGATGCTCGGCGACAAACTGCTTCGTGCCCTCAATGATGTCGTCGGCTGTGCGGCGGCCCCAGGCGCAGACGTGGCGGGCGGCAAACTCCTGACCGTAGCCGATGGTGCCGCTGGGCTCGCAGACATAGATGACGTAGCCCTGAGCGGCGAGCACCTGCAGCGGATATTGAAACTCGAGGGTCTTGCTCGTAGGCGTGCAGCCGCTGTAGTAATAGACGATGAGGGGATATTTCTTCGTGGCGTCAAAGTTGGGCGGCAGGAAGTAGAAGCCGTGGATGGTATCGCCGTGCGAGGTGCGGAACGCCCAGTCCTGACACTTGCCAATGGCGACGTTGGCATAGTCGCGGTCGAAGTCCATATCGCCGATACGACGGGCGGCGGGCTTCTCCTTGTCGAGGGTGGCGAGGAACATCTCGCGGGCACGTTCGCCCGTCTGGCCGGTGAAGACGATATAGGGTTTGCGCATGCCCTCGGCGATGCTGAACGACGAGATATAACTCAGCGGCAACTGGAAGCGGGTGCGCTCCAGCGTCTTGGGGTTAAGGCGGTAGATGGTGCGGTCGCAGCCCTCGGTGGTCAAGAGGTAAATCTGGTTGTCGCCGTAGGCCCACTTGACCTGGTCAACGGACGGTGCGAAGTGGGGCAGGGCGGGCGTCACCTTGCGCGTGTCGAGGGAGTAGAGGTAGATACGGTAGTCGAAATGGCTGGGCTCCATGCCTTTGGGCACTTCGTTGCCAATGCCACCGAAGGCACCGGGCGAGGCCGTGATGGCGATGGTGCGGCCGTCGGGCGAATAGGTCATGCCGCCGAGGAAGGTGGTGTCGGCCAGCAGGGTGTCGGCCTTGCCGGTGAAGGCGTCCATCTCAATGACAGTGGTGCGGTTGAAGGGCTTGCGCGAGGGCTTCATCGTGCCGTGGCTGATGAGCAGACGCTTGCCGTCGGGCGAGATGTCGGCCAGATAGGCGCTGGCGCTGCCGAAGGTCAGTTGGGTCACCTGGCCTGTGGCAAAGTCGAAGCGGTAGAGCTGCGAGCGGTTGCGCCAGCCGGGCATACGGTCGTCGGGGTCTTCAAGGCGCTTGAGGCCCTGCAGGGGTTCGGTGCGACCGCCGGTGCTGCGGTAGAACACCATGTAGTCGCCGGTGGGGGCGAGGGTGAACGACGTGGAGGGGAGCGATGTGGCGATCACTTCGCGCTTGAGGGTGGCGGGGTCGAGCGTCTCGAGCGTCGTGCCAAGGTTGTTCTGGCCGGTATAGTAGAGGATGTCGCGGTGAGGCCACCAGCGCACGCTGAGCGAACCATTGGTGCTATAGAGCACGCGGCCGTTGGCCGTCTCGGTAATCTCGGTGGACCACAGGTTGCTGCCGTCGGCCTGCGTGTCGTAGTAGGTGGTGACGAGGTACTTGCCGCTGGGCGAGAGCGAGAGGCTGCGGCAGTGCTTGCCCTGAAGCATGAGCGCCATGTCGTAGGCACGGGGCTGGTCCTCGCCGAGGGTAATGCCCTGAAGGTCCTTGCCTGTGAGGAAGACGTTGAACTTCTGCTTGTCGCCGGGCTTGGTCATGCTGAGCAGGGTGATGATGCTGCGGCCGGGGGTGAGCGTCAGGTTCTTGTCAGAGGTGGCCTTGCCATCGACATAGAGGCGGTAGTTGTCATTGTCCTTGATGTTCAGGCTGACTTTGGCAAAGCGGTCGGCATTGATGGCGAAGCGCAGACCGACGAGCGATTGGCGGCTGTCGGCCGTATCGGCGGGCAGGGCGTCGCCGCGGCGGAGGACCTGCGTAAAGAGGGCCGTGCGCTTTACTAACGAGGCATTCTCGTCGTATATCTTGTTGACGTCATAAGTCTTGCCCTGCATGTCGGTGCTGTCGGAGGCATAGGGCCTATGAAAACTGTAGGGGGTGGTCACCTTCGCGGCATCGACCTGGAGGGTGTCCGGCGCGGCAGCGGGTGCTGCCAGCAACATGGCTAATAGTGAAATCATGGCAAATGAGGGTTAGTGTTTTGTGGTGTTGCGTCTATTCTTGTTCTTATGCAGCCTGTCGCGGCACAGTTTAGCGCCGCAGGTTCTGGAAGTCCTTCTTGCGGAGCTTGAACGAGTTGGTCAGGTATTTGTCGCGCACCACCTGATTCTCGGCCAGTTCTTCGGGCGTGCCCTGAAACAGGATGCGGCCTTCGAAGAGGAGGTAGGCGCGGTCGGTGATGCACAGGGTCTCCTCGACGTTGTGGTCCGTGATGAGGATGCCGATGTTGCGGTCCTTGAGTTTCCACACAATATATTGTATGTCCTCGACGGCAATGGGGTCAACGCCGGCGAAGGGCTCGTCGAGCATGATAAACTTGGGGTCGATGGCCAGGCAGCGGGCTATCTCCGTGCGTCGGCGCTCGCCACCCGAGAGGCGGTCGCCATTGTTCTTGCGCACCTTCTCCAAGCGGAATTCCTTTATCAGGCTTTCCAGCATGTCGCGCTGTTCCTCGCGGCTCTTGCCGGTCATCTCCAGCACCGAGGCGATATTGTCTTCTACGCTCATCTTGCGGAAGACCGAGTTTTCTTGCGCCAGATAACCGATGCCGGCATGGGCGCGCTTGAAGACGGGGAAGTCGGTGATTTCATGGTCACCTAAAAAAATGCGACCGGCATTGGGCGTGACCAGACCGGTGGTCATATAAAAGGAGGTCGTCTTGCCGGCGCCATTGGGGCCCAGCAGACCGACGATCTCGCCCTGACTGACGTCGAACGACACGCCCTGCACCACAGTGCGGGTGCCGTATTTCTTGACAAGGTTCTCTGTGCGGAGGGTCAGTTTGTCTTCCATATTCGTAAATGGGAAAGGTTTGAATCATTGGTGGCTGTCGCCCGACGGCTTTGCCGCTGTAGGTCCCTCAGCCTTGACGACGCCGCATTTCACGGCCCATATCACGCCACACAGGATGGCTACGCAGCCGATGGCCGCTGTGAGGGAGAAGGTCTCGTCCAAGATGAGAGCGGAGAAGAGGCAGGTGGTCAGCGGGTTGAGGTAGATATAGTTGGCCGAGATGACGGCGCCGAGTTTCTCTACCACGACATTCCACGTGACGTAGCAGGCCAGCGAGGCTATGAGCCCAAGAAAGAGCAGGTTGCCCCATACGACGAGGGTTTCACTGCCGAGAGCCTGAGGCTGTAGCAGGGTGATCAGACGCCCTGGATGATGGCCGGCTGGCTCAGACAGGGGATAGAGTATCACCATTGAGAGCAGTCCGTAGCCGAAGACCTTACGCGTAAGGAGAGACGTGCCGTAGCGGTTGGTGAGTGGTCCCACGACGTTCTGATAGACAGCCCACAGGATGGCGGCGGCCAGAGCCAGCAGGATGCCGGTCAGGGACGAGCGGCCGTCCATGTCGCTCCAGGCGATGAAGAAGACGCCGGTGAGGGCCAGGAACATGCCGGCCCAGAGGTGGGGCGTGAAGGTGCAGTCGCGGTTACGGCTGAAGGCGCTGAGCGGCACGGTGAAGACCGGCGCCAGGCAGACGATGAACGAGACATAGCCCGCGGGGGCCATTTCGAGGGCGGTGTTCTCGGCCAAAAAATAGAGCGAGCCGCCGGTCAGTCCGGCGAGCAGGGCGATGCCTTCTTCGCGCCGGGAGTTCAGCAGCCATTGGCGGTGACTGATGGCCACCAGACCGACGTAGGCCAGAAGGAAGCGGACGATGAATATCTCCGAGGGCGTCAGGCCGTAGCCCAGCAGGACTTTGGTCGAGACGAAGGTGGTCCCCCAGATGCAGATGGTCACAAGGGCGAGCAGGTGGTACATGCTTGTTGGCGATGGCTGAACCACGGGCGTGCGGCGGGCAGGTCAGTGCGGGCCGCACGCTCGGTGGTCGGTATCATAGTCCTTGACGCTTGGCTTCGTCCCAGATGGCGTCCATCTCGGCCAGCGACATGTTGTGGAGGTCCTTGCCCTCCTTGATGGTATGGTCCTCTAAGTAGTTGAAGCGGCGGATGAACTTCTGGTTGGTGGCTTCAAGGGCATTGTCGGGGTTGATGCCGTAGAGGCGGGCGGCGTTGATGAGGCTGAACATGACGTCGCCCATCTCTGCCTCGGCCTTGGCCTTGTCGCCTTTGGCCACTTCGGCCTCAAACTCGGCTATCTCTTCCTTGACCTTCTGCCATACCATCTCCTTCTCTTCCCAGTCGAAGCCTACGCCGCGGGCCTTGTCCTGTATGCGGTAGGCCTTGATGAGGGTGGGGAGGGCAGCGGGTACGCCGGAGAGGACGGACTTGTTGCCGTCGCGCTCCTTCGTCTTGAGCATCTCCCACTGGGTGATGACCTGGTCGGCGGTATCGGCCTTAGACTGCGCACCCTCCTTGGGCGGATAGACATGGGGGTGGCGGAAGATGAGTTTGTCGCAGAGCCTGTGGCAGACGTCGGCGATGTCGAAGTCGTCCTTCTCCTGCGCTATCTTGGCGTAGAAGCAGACGTGGAGCAGGACGTCGCCCAGTTCTTTGCATATCTCGTGACTGTCGTTGGCGATGAGGGCCTGACAGAGTTCGTAGGTCTCCTCAATGGTGTTGGGACGCAGGCTCTCGTTGGTCTGCTTGCGGTCCCACGGACATTTCTCGCGGAGTTCGTCCAGCACATCGAGCAGACGGCCGAACGCCTCCATTTTTTCTTCGCGTGTGTGCATTGTCTTTACTCACAGGATGGTTAGCGGGCTGCCTTGACCGAGGCCTTGTACAGCAGGAAGATGATGAGGGCGTAGGCTACCAGCGATACCCACTGGGCACCGAGGGTATGCAGCCACTTGGTCAGTTCCAAGTCGAAGCCGGCAAACTTGAGGGCGGCGCTGACGACGCCCATCAGGGCACCGCCCGCGATGAGGCCCGAGGCCAGCAGGGTGCCGCGCTCCTGACGCAGACGGATGACGCTCTCCTGCTTCGAACTCTTGATGACGAAGTGGCTCACCAGACCGCCGACGAGCAGCGGGAGGTTGAGTTGCAGGGGGATGAACATTCCCAGGGCGAAGGCCAGGGCAGATATGCCACAGGCATTGAGCACGAGGGCGATGACGCCGCCGATGCCATAGAGCAGCCAGTTGGCGCCCTCGCCGCTCATGAGCGGTTCGATGACGCCGGCCATGGCGCGGGCCTGCGGGGCGGCCATCACATCAGAGTTGGTCGGGGTGAAGCCGTAGGTGGCATTGAGAATCATGATGACGCCGGCCACGGTGGCAGCGCTGACCAGGATGCCGAGGAACTTGTAGCCCTCCTGCTTCGCGGGCGTGCTCCCCAGCCAATAGCCTATCTTAAGGTCGGTGACAAAGGCACCTGCCGATGACAAGGCCGTACATACCACGCCGCCCATGATGAGGGCAGCCACCATGCCGCCGGGACCTTTGAGGCCGACAAGCACCATGATGATAGAAGAGAGGATGAGCGTCATGAGCGTCATGCCGCTGACGGGGTTGGAACCCACGATAGCGATGGCATTGGCGGCCACGGTGGTAAAGAGGAAGGCGATGATGGCGACAATCAGGATGCCGACGATGGTGAAGAGCAGATTGCCCTCCATGACATCGAAATAGAAGAAGAGGAGCACGGCGAGCAGGGTGGCCATGACGCCGAATGCGATAATCTTCATAGGCAGGTCGCGACCCGTGCGGGGCGTCTGGTCGGCCTCCTGGCCGCCCTTGGCCACCTTGCCCATCAGCGAGAAGGCGCTGCGGATGACGCCCCAACTCTTGACAACGCCGATGACGCCGGCCACGGCGATGCCGCCGATACCGATGCTCTTGGCATAGCCGAAGATTTGCTCGGGCGAGGCAGCGGCGGCACTAAGCCCTGCCTTGGGGTCAACGATGAGATCGGGGAAGAAAAGACCGATGCCCGGGACAATGATCCACCAGATGAGGGCACTGCCGGCGCAGATGATGGCGGCATACTTCAGACCGACGATATAGCCCATACCCAGCAGGGCGGCACCGGTGTTGACGCTGAACATCACCTTGGCTTTCTCGGCAATGGTATCGCCCCACAGGATGGCGCGGCTGGTGAAGTTTTCCGTCCACGCGCCAAAGGTGGCTACGGCGAAGTCGTACAGACCGCCGATGCCGCCGGCCAGCAGCAGCCAAAGGGTCTGGTTGCCGCCTTTCTCACCGGAGATGAGCACCTGGGTGGATGCCGTGGCTTCGGGGAAGGGGTACTTGCCGTGCATGTCCTTCACAAAATACTTGCGGAAGGGGATGAGGAACAGGATGCCGAGCGCACCGCCTAAGGCCGACGCCAGGAACACCTGGAGGAAGTTGACGGTGAGTTCGGGATAGGTATGCTGAAGGATATAGAGCGCGGGCAGGGTGAAGATGGCACCGGCCACAATCATGCCCGAGCAGGCACCGATGCTCTGGATGATGACATTCTCGCCAAGGGCATTCTTCCGGCCGCGCATACCCGACAGGCCGACGGCGATGATGGTGATGGGGATGGCGGCCTCAAACACCTGACCGACCTTCAGACCGAGATAGGCGGTGGCGGCCGAGAAGATGACGGCCATCACCAGACCCCAGATGAGCGACCAGGGGGTAACTTCGGGGTAGGTCTTGTCGGGACGCATCAAGGGCTGATACTCCTCACCGGGTTTCAACTCGCGGAAGGCGTTCTCGGGAAGTTGTACCTCTTCTTTCTTGTTCATTTCTTGCATGGCTCTGCGTGGAACGGGTTATTTGACGTTGGGTTTCTGAAGGCCATAGCCTTTCTTCTTGTCGAGGAAGAGAAGCAGGAAGGAGATAAGGATGGCTACGGCGCCGAATCCGGCGAAGATGGTCATGGTCTGGGTGTAGTCGATGACCCCGTCGGCACCCGTGTTTTGCTGGTTGACTTTACCAATCCATACAGGCACGAGCGAGAGGCCGATGTTCTGGATATAGAAAATGAGGGCGTAGGCCGAACCGAGGAGTTTCATGGGAATAATCTTGGGCACGGAGGGCCACATGGCCGAGGGCACCAGACCGAAGGCAATGCCGAGAATGATCATACATACGATGGCCAGCAGGTAAGAGTGGAAAGGCAGGACGAAGATGAAATGGACCAAGGTGAGCAGCACGCTACCGATAATCATCAACGTGGCACCCTTACCAATTTTATCATACAGTCCACCGAAGAAGGGGGTCAGGAAAATGGTACCGAAGGGCAACATGGCAGGGATAAGACCAGCCACATCCGCATCTACGCCATACTTGAAGACCATGAGTTTGGTGGCAAACTTGAGGAAGGGGAAGACGCCGGCGTAGAACATGAGGCAGAGCAGGGCGACGCACCAGAAGCCGGGGCTCTTGACAAGGATAATCAGATCGGAGAGCCTGAAGCCTTCTTCGCTGCCATTGGCTGCGGTGGCGGCAGAGGCGTCCTCTTTCTTGTCCATCACGCAGTAAACGAGGAAGGCCAGCATACCGGCGCAGAGCATGGCGGCACCGAGAGCGACAGAGGCATGTACGCCGCCAAACGACTTGGCGAAGGGTAGGGCAACGGCCAGCGCACCGGCCGTACCGATACGGGCCAAGGCTACCTGCAGGCCCATGGCCAGCGCGAGCTCGTGGCCGGTGAACCACTTCACAATGACCTTGCTGACGGTGATACCCGCAATCTCGCAGCCTACGCCGTAGATGGCAAAGCCGAGCACGGCCCAAACCACTTGCGTGCTATAGGTGCCGATGCCGAGGGGCAGCGTCATAGTGCCTTCAAACGACTGGCTGACGGCCCAGTATTTAATAAGGGCACCGCCGAACATCAGCACGGTGGAGAGGATGCCTGTGAAGCGGATGCCGAACTTGTCGAGGATGATACCGCCGAAGAACAGCAGGAGAAGGAAAACGTTGAAATAGCCGTAGGCGCCGGAGAAGAAACCGTATTCGTCGCTACTCCAGCCCAAGCCCATATCCTCTTTGGCGGGGTTGGCCGTGAGCAGGGCTTCCATGGGCGACATGACGTCGGTGAAGAAATAGCCGGCCATCATCGTGAGGCTGACGATGAGAAGAGCGGTCCAGCGGGCGGACTTGGAATCGCTGAGTTTGTGTCTGATTGCTTCAGTCATTGTAGAAGGTTTGATGCTGATGTGAATAAATTGGCGGTGATGAGGTTTGAACGGG
>CAMGHE010000084.1 GCA_946055775.1 uncultured Bacteroidales bacterium | reverse complement strand
AAGAAAGTTACTGGCAGCTGCATTGCTGTTGATGGAGGAAAATTATCATCATAAATAATTTATTAACAACTTATTAAATTTTCAATTATGACACAAGAAGAAAAAATTGCATTGTTGGAAGACATGCTTGAGTTGGATGCAAACACTCTGACTCCTGAAACTGCTTTGGCAGACATTGAAGAGTATGATTCAATGGCCAAACTTTCTCTCATCGTATTGATGGACGAGGAGTGTGGTAAGAAGCTCACTGGCGAACAAATCCGTGAGTTCAAGACTGTTGGTGACATTCTCGCTTTCATGGGCTAATGTTGCAAGTCAAGAAAATTGTTGGCAAACTGCTTTCCTCTAACATGTATTTACTGTATGAGGAAGGCATTGACGACTGCTATCTCATTGACATCGGAGACTCTTCTGCCATAGCAGAGGGGTTGTCCGATGGCATGAATGTGAAGGGCGTGTTCCTGACTCATTCTCATTTCGACCACATGGCTGGAATAAATGGCTTATGCCGGATGTTTCCTGAATGTAAAGTATATACATCGGAGTGTGGTAAAGATGCATTGTACTCTGACAAGAAAAATTTCTCTCTATATCATGAGCAATCCGTTGTCTATAATGGTGATAATGTAAAGGTGCTTCATGATGGAGATACTGTGGCATTATTCGAAGATGCCGAACTCTATGTGATGGCAACCCCAGGGCACTGTCCAAGTTGCCTGACATTCTACACAGATAATTACGTCTTTACAGGCGATTCATATATACCAGAGGTTCCTGTGGTGACCAAATTACCTAAGGGTAATCGCGCACTGGCAGAGATTTCAAAAGAGAAAATTTTAAAGCTTTCCAAAGTTCGAGAAATCATGGCTGGTCATGATAAGGACAATTGGACAAGTATGTTTTAGATTATACCTTTCCCGAAACTTACATTTTAAGGCAAATAGATAGGAAATACAATCAGGTACCATAAGCGACGGACCTGTCTGAGATATAATCCTCCAAATAATAACAAAACGAAAAAAGTCGAAAATCAAGGGGGTTGGAGAAGTGAATGCTTACAGTCAACATGAAGAATGAACATAAAGAACTGTTGTGTCTGCTGAAAAAAGCCATAGCAACGGAAAACAATGGTGAACCAATAATAGTTACTGATTGGGGGAACATATACCGCAATGCTGTCAAACAATCGGTTGCGGCCATAATATTTGACTTGTTAGAGCGTGAAGGTAGGAATGTCAATTTTCCCAAAAGAGTAATGTTTGAGTGGCTGGGACAGTCTTTGTTCCAGAAGTCCACTTATGGTCGATATGTGCAAGCCGTCTCCAATTTGGCATCATTTTATGCCACTCAAAACATTCGGATGCTTTTGCTCAAAGGGTATGGACTCTCACTGAATTATCCGAAGCCAGAACTGAGGAATGTTGGGGATATTGACATTTACCTATTTGGAGAAAAAGAGCATGGGGACGATATGGTTGAATGGGAACTGAACATTCCTGTCAACCGCGCCTACCATAAGCATTCCAATTTCTCTTACGAGGGGGCTGCCGTGGAGAACCATGGCAAGTTTTTTGATGACGAGAAACACAAGAGCAATGCCAGTTTTGAACTGCGTCTTAAAGAGATACTGGATGAGGATGAAAGAAACTTGGTTGAATCACCTATACGCAACTGCTTTCTCCCTTCCCCAACTTTTAA
The DNA here is from genome assembly GCA_946055775.1 of uncultured Bacteroidales bacterium. Lineage (GTDB taxonomy): Bacteria > Bacteroidota > Bacteroidia > Bacteroidales > Bacteroidaceae > Alloprevotella. Next base: position 7,376 of record CAMGHE010000084.1, on the reverse strand, counting down.
TGCCCTGTTCCTTCTGCGTCATGCTGGTGAACATTTTGCAACTAACGAAATCTCTCTGAGGCATGTGTTGGATTTGGGATTTTTCTTTGAGCGGTTTCACAATGAGATTGATTGGGATTATGTGCTATCTGTCTATAATAAGGAAGGCATGAAAAGATTTTACGACTCGATTGCCACTATATGCGTAGGGGATTTAGGGTTTAATGAAGAGTCCTTTTGTGGTTACACTCATTCGTATGAACTGGCTGATAAGGTGCTCGATGACATCTTTGAAGACAAGCAGGCATTGCCAATGAATACGAGTGGCATAGCAGGAATAAAGAAGATGAACTATGGAATAGGGAAAAGCCTACGATGGTGGAATAACCGTTGGAAATACAGAATGGTGTATAATGAAAATCTATTAGAGTCATTCTTGTGGCTTTCAATCAACAGATTAAAACATTAACATTCCGCAACACTCTCGCGACTGTCTGTTTGCAGCGATTTGCAGTAGCGAGGGGCTGACAGGTGTTATATTACGAGGTGCACTCTGTGAAAAAAGGCATCCCTCGGCGCAATTGGGGGAGGGCGGTGTGGTGAATACCCATAGTTCTCGTTATCGAGGCAGGCATTCGAACGATTGACGTGAGCAGGGTAGGAGAGGATTATGTCAACAGCCAGTCGAGGGCATAGAACTGTCGGATGTCGTCGTGGAGGATGAGGGGGTCGGGGTCAAGGGTGAGTAGGTATTTGGGGTAGTGGTCGCTGACCTGAAGCAGCGGGGTCAGTTCGCGCTTGAGGGTAGATTCGTCACGGACGGAGAGGGCGACCTGAAAGTAGGTGGGTTGGCCGGACTTCAGCGCTACGAAGTCGATTTCTGCGTCGCCCATCTTGCCCACCATGACCTGATAACCTCGGCGGAGGAGTTCGAGGCAGACGACGTTTTCCAGCAGATGGCCCAAGTCGCCGCCACGGAGGCCGATGAGCAGGTGGCGGATGCCCAAGTCCGTAATGTAGTATTTATGCCCCGTCTTCAAACGCTCCTTCCCGCGGATGTCGTAGCGCTCAATGCGGTAAAACAGGAAACATTCTGTTAACGATAGCACATACGACTCGACGGTATGGTCCGACACCTTGCGCCCTCCCGCCAGCAGGTTGTTGGCAATGCTCTTGATGGACGTCAGGTTGCCGATGTTGTCGGAAAGGAAGCAGACGATGCGTCGCAGCAGGTCCATGTCCTGCAACTTGCGGCGGCTGACGATGTCCTTCAGCACGACGGTGCTGTACAGGCCGTCGAGGTATTCGCGGACCGCTTCGGCATCGGGCAACTGAAGGCCGTAGGGAAAAGAAGTCAGCGAGAGGTAGCGGCGATAGTTCTCCTCTGCCGACAGCGGCGACCGGTAGCAGTACTCCGCAAACGACAACGGCAGCAGGCGTATCTCGACGTAGCGGCCCGACAGCAGCGTGGCAATCTCGCTCGACAGCAGATAGGCGTTCGCCCCCGTCAGATAGATGTCCACGTTGGCGCGCAGAAACAGGCTGTCGATGGCGCTCTGGTAGTCGCTGACCATCTGTATCTCATCGAAGAACAGATAGTTTTGGCTGTCGGGAAGCAGACGCTCGCTGACGCGGGCATGTAGCGTGCGGTAGTCCAGCAACGGCTCGTTGGCCAGGTCTTCAAAATTGTACGCCTGTATCTGCTCAGGCTTCACCCCGACCGACAGCAACTGCTGCTGATATTGCGCCATCAGGGTGCTCTTGTCCGAACGGCGGATGCCGGTGATGACCTTGATAATCTGCTTGTCGCGCCACGCGGCCAGTTGGGCAAGGTATGCGCTGCGGGGTATCTGTTTCATGGGGGGGGGCGTAAAGCTTTTGAATGAAGAAGAGAAAATGCACTCTGTTGCAAGTTTAGCAATAAATACGAAGAAAAATGCACTCCGCTGCATTTTCTCCTCGATTTAGGGAGAAATGTGCACTGCGCTGCATTCTTTGCCGGCGCGCGGCAGCCTCTTTTAATGTGCAGTATCTCGGCTTCGCCGCGATGGCGTGTGGACGACCCACGTCAATGGACATGGGTCCACTACCGGGTCGCGCCGGTGGCCCATAGTTACCACGATTTACCAAAACAGCAATAATAACATATAACATCATCGTCATGGAAGAACGTAAGATGATTTATCTCTGCCTGGCTCACATGAGCGAGGAGGGATGGGAACAGAAGTATGTCAAGGAAGCCTTCGACACCAACTGGGTGGTGCCGATGGGGCCCAATGTCAATGCGTTTGAGCAGGACCTGGCCGCCTTTGCCAATGCCAACAGCGACGGCAGCCGGCTGGACCGCCGCGTGGTGTGTCTCTCGGCCGGTACCGCCGCCGTGCACCTGGCGCTGCTGGCCTGCGGCGTAGGACCCGGCGATGAGGTCTGCGTGCAGAGTTTTACCTTCTGCGCCTCGTCACACCCCATCACCTACCTCGGCGCCACGCCCGTCTTCATCGACTCCGAACGCGACACGTGGAACATGGACCCCGACCTGCTCGAGCAGGCCATCCTCGACCGCAAGGCCCAAACGGGACGCTACCCCAAGGCCATTGTGCCCGTGGCGCTCTACGGCATGCCGTACAACTGTGAGCGCATCATGGCCATCGCCGACAAGTATGGCATCCCCGTGGTCGAAGATGCCGCCGAGGGCATGGGCTCACGCTTCGACGGACAGGTGCTGGGCACCTTCGGCCGCTTCGGCGTACTGTCGTTCAACGGCAACAAGATGATTACCACCTCGGGCGGCGGCGCCCTGATCTGCCGCGACGCGGAGGACGCCAACACCATCATGTGGTACGCCACGCAGGCCCGCGATGCCTACCCCTACTACGAGCACACCGCCATCGGCTACAACTACCGCATGAGCAATATCTGCGCCGGCATAGGCCGCGGACAGATGACGGTGCTGGCCGACCATATTGCCCACCACAAGCATGTGCAGGCGCTCTATGAGCAACTGCTGAAGGACGTGCCCGGCGTGACGCTGCACTGCCAGCCTGCCGACCCGCGCTACGATGCCAACTTCTGGCTCTGCGCCGCCACGCTCGACGCCGACGTGCGGATTAAGGGACAGGAGAATGCCTACAAGGAGGTCATCAAGACCGCCGTCGGCGGTGCGGCAGGCGTCATCAAGGCCGTGGAGAGCGCTACGACGGACTGCCAGCCGAACGACAACGTGGAGGCGCTGCGCATGTTCATGTTGAACAAGAAGGTGGAGTGCCGCCCGGTGTGGAAACCCATGCACAAGCAGCCGGTATATAAGGATGCTCCGGCGTATGTCAACGGTGTGTCGGAGGCCATCTTCAAGGTGGGCTTCTGTCTGCCCGCCGGCCCGTATGTATCGGACGACGACGTGCGCTACATCGTGGCGTGCATCAAGGAGGCCATCGAGGCATGATAAAGGACGTACTATGGGGAATGTGGCAGTTTTGCGCATTCCTGTTTTGGCCACGGCGACGGGGGTGAACGCTCTCTGTTTTTTTTGTATGTCAAAGTGGAATAAGCATTGAAATAGCGGCGCACTGCCGCCTTCCAAGGCTGCTGTACGAACAAAGGCAACAACTTACATGGTTTCCCCGGCGGGGAAGCGGTGTAAGTTGTTGCCTTTTTTTGTGAATGAACAGCGGTGCGCCTGATAGGACTCGAACCTACACGGCCGGGGCCACCAGATCCTAAGTCTGGCGCGTCTACCAATTTCGCCACAAGCGCATATCGGGTGCAAAGATAATGCTTTTTTCTGAGTGAGGAGGGGACGCGACGCTTTTTTGACGAAAAGAGGGGAAGCCAGGCCCCCGCCCGGCCCCCGCTGCCTGGGCTTATCTGGGGTCTGGCTCCCCCGTGTCGGCTGGAAAAACAACACAGGCGTCCACCCCTTGCGCTTGGTGCCCGATGGCGTCTTCTCGTTCTCGCCAAATCTCTTCTGCCAGATATTTGTCGCTTCGGCAATGCAGGTCGGCTACGCCTTCTTCGAGGAGAGGCAATAGCGGAGAAGTGTAGAAAATGTCCATGGCTTCTTCAAGACTCACACTGTGCATCTGGCTAATCTCGTTGATGATTCGAGCGTACTTTGCTTCCAAGATGGCATGGAAGGCTTCATCATGTATCGGGCTCATAGGCGTTGGGAACTTTTGAAGGTTAGACATGCGTTGAGTACCTGCTGTGAGCGGATGCAAATCTGGTTGTTGGGCGCCTCGAAGATAAGGCGACGAAGGCATTCCTCTTTTGAAATGTCGCCTGCAAAATAGAGGTCAACGGTACGGAACACCTTGTCGTTGGCTATTCCTCCAATGTACTTCCATTACGCTAACACTCCTTTCTCTCTCATATATTCGATGAGGTCTTCCATAAGATATTCTTTACTAAATGTATGGAGTACATCGTAGCTGGGTACAATGTACCCATTCAGAATGCCAGACTGCTTAAGGCGACGATACACCTCTGCGGCACTCATGTTCAACCGGCGTGAGAGATTGCCGATGCTGTAGGTGATAAAATCTATGTCATTGCCAGTCATAATGTGTCTGTTTTACGGTCGCGGTTCGATTTCATCCGCTGAAGTTTCCTTGATGATGGGGTGTTGTGCAGCCTATAGCGTCAATAAGCCCGTGCAATATTACGAAAAATGCTTGAGGCGCTCGGTCATCGACGTCAAGAAAAATCCTCATCCTTCTGTGGCATCAGAAGGGGTAGAGCAGGGGGAGGACGGCTATCATGACGGTGCCGATGATCAGTTGGAGGGGGAGGCCGACGCGCAGGTAGTCGGTGAAGCGGTAGGCGCCGGCTTGCATCACCAGGGCGTTGGGCGGTGTGGAGAAGGGCGAGGCGAAGCACATGCTGGCGCCGAGGGTGACGGCGAAGAGGAAGGGATAGGGACTGCACTCCAGGGCGGTGGCCGAACTGATGGCGATGGGAGCCATGAGGACGGCGGTGGCGGTGTTGCTCACGAAGAAGGTGAGGACGGAGGTGGCCAGATAGATGCCCGCCAGCAGAGCCAGCGGACCAAACTGTCCCAGGGCGCTGACCAGACTGTGGGAGATGAGGGCCGAGGCACCCGTCTTGGTCAAGGCGACGGACATGGGGAGCATGGCCCCGATGAGCACAACGCTCTCCCAATTGATGGTCTTATAGGCGGCTTCGACGTTGCGGAAGCAGCCGGTGAGGACCATCGCCACGGCGGCGAGCATGACGGCGGTGACGGGAGCGACGGGGATGAAGTCGCACACCATGAGGACAATCATCGCAATCATGATGAGGGCGGCGATGGGCGCTTTGTAGTCGAGGGTGACGCGGTCGGCCATGTCGAGGGGGCGGCCCAGGAGGACGAAGTCGTCCTCGTCGTCCTTCAGCCGGCCTATCTGCGCCCATGCGCCGTGCACCAGAACGACGTCGCCGCTGAGCAGCCGCAGGTCGGCCAGGCCATCGCGCAGATACTCGCCCTTGCGGCGGACGGCCAGCACGTTGATGCCATACTTGGCGCGCAGGCCCGACTCGCGTACCCGCCGGCCCACCAACCGCGAGGTGGGGAGGAGAAGTATTTCGGCGATGCCCGTGTCGTAGAAGTGGAGGCCGCCATCGTCGGCGGGGCCGTCGCTGCTGCCGGCATCGCCGGGCGTCAAGCCGTAGTCGGCAGTGAAGCGGCGGATATCGGCATCGTCGCCGGTGAGGTAGAGGGTGTCGCCGCCCTGCACGACGGTGGCAGGACCGGCAGACTCCTGACTGACGCTCCGGATGAGGACACCCTGACGCGACTGCCGGCGCACCTCGATGACGCTGACGCCATAGCGGGCCTGCAGGTCGAGCGTGCCCAGACTCTGGCGGCACAGGGGCGACGATGGACTGACGGTGACATGGGCCAGGTGCTCGCCCAGGCGGTATTCGCTGACCAGTTGGCTGAGGCTCTTGCCACCCTTCTGGCGCGCGTCGCCATGTACCCCATGGCGTACCAGATGGCGGCTCAGGGGGTAGAGCGCCAAGGCACCGACGGCGATGCATATCAGACCTACGGGGGTGAACGAGAAGAACGACAACGGGGTATAGCCGCCCTCGACGAGTTGCTCCTGGATGACAAGGTTGGGCGGGGTGCCGATGAGGGTGAGCATGCCGCCCATGCTGCTGGCGAAGGCCAAGGGCATGAGCAGGCGGCGTGCGTCGGTGCCGGCGCGGGCCGACATGCTGACGACGATGGGGAGCATCAAGGCCACGGTGCCCGTATTGCTGACGAAGGCGCCGATGACGGCCGTGCCCACCACGACGAGAAAGAACAGGCGGCGCTGGCTGCTGCCAGCCAGACGCATCAGACTGCCGCCGATACGGGCCGCCAGACCCGTGCGGAAGATGGCCCCGCCGACGACGAAGAGGCCAATCATCATGATGACGATGGGGTTGGAGAAGCCCGCCAGGGCTTCTTCGGGTGTGAGGATGCCCGTGAGCAACAGAAGGAGGAGGGCACTGAGCGCCACAACGTCTGAGCGCAGACGGCCCGTAGCGAAGCCTACGGCAGCGGCGGCCAGAATGAGGAGGGTGATGAGCATTTCCATGACAAGACGCTTTTGGGGATGAGACAGAAAAAGGATGATGTGATGGGCGTGTCCATGCGGACCTCGGTATGGCAAAGATAGGCAAAATGTCTGAGAGACGCTGGGGTGGGGTGGTGAAGGAGTGTTAATGCGGCGGAGGGACGAATATAATCGGACTCCAAGACAGTGTCTATTTTGTCCGACTGTAATAAGATATCCCGCGCGGAATACGCTCCCGCACGGAGTCCAACTGTAATAAGACACAATCCCTGGGAGTACTTTGGTTGTCGGCGACCCGCTGAAAGGTGCAGCATGCCCTCATGTTCTGCCAGGGTTTGAGGCGCAGACGGTGGTCATAATGGCCAATCTGCTTCGTGGCTATCGGCATTCGGGCTTGGCCATGTACTTTAGGATGGCTGAAGGCCATCCGCCGCCGCTTCTATAGCCCATGGGGCGGTTCTTCTCCGCCTTATCGACGCCCACGGTGCCGTCAATAGTCTGCACCTCATAGCGGCGTCCGTGTCCGCGCGATTGAAAACTTGTGCTACTTTTCAAAGAATTTTCAAGAGGAGTGGCGAAAAAGGGCGATTTGCATTTCGCCCGAAAACGTTGTATCTTTGCTTAGCAAAGTGCGAAGGGCTCCCGATGGGGCCCTTTTTTCGTGTCCAAAAGGCCGAAAAACAACTTGGGCGACTGAAAAAACGGTCGCCCAAGTTGTTTTTTCAGTCGCCCGGGTCGTGTTTCGCGTCGCCCGGGTCGTGTCGGCGGTCGCCCGACCGCCTTGTAACTACTCAGCTATGCAGGGATGAGGGAATTTGACGGCAGTCGAAGCCATTC
>CAMGHE010000083.1 GCA_946055775.1 uncultured Bacteroidales bacterium | reverse complement strand
GCACTCGAAGTACCGGCCGCTGGCACTCGAAGTACCGGCCGCTGGCACTCGAAGTGCCAAGGACAGGGCAAAAATTTGGCACACTGACTGTCTGGCTTTTCCTGACTTACTATACACTCCTGTGCTACATGCCCTGAAAGGATAGACACTTATGTCGCAGCCATACGGATTGAATGGACACCATCGCGAACGACGTACTGCGTTTGTGGTCACAAACAGATAGAGGCCGTCCCATAGATGAGTGGGACGACCTCTATCTGAATAGTGCTCAGTGTGTTGACTTACCAAAGGGCTTTTTCCTCAATGATGCTGCCGTCGAGGTGACGCAAGCGCAGGATGCCGTCATCAAGGGTAGCGAAGGTGGGGGGATTGCCGCCCTTGGGGAAGGTAGGCGAACCGCAGTTGCATACCGCCGGGCGGTTGTCGGCGGCGGCGGTGATGTGCGGCAGGTGGGTGTGACCGTAGAGGAACAGGTCGATGGCGGGCGCAGCGGGCATGTTGTCGGGGTTGAACACATGGCCGTGGGTGAGGAAGATGCGGTGCTTGCCGTCGCAGACCAGGGCATAGGTGCCCATGATGGGGAAGGGGAGGAGCATCTGGTCAACCTCGCTGTCGCAGTTGCCGCGGACGGCCACGATGTGGGGGGCGAGGGGCTTCAGGCGTTCCACCACGCCGGGGGCATCCAGTCCGTCGGGCAGACCATTGCGCGGTCCATAGTTGAGGATGTCGCCGAGCAGGAGCAGCATGTCGTATGCCTGTTCATGAAAGAAAGGCAGGACGGCGTCGAGCGCAGGGACAGAACCGTGTATGTCGGAGAGAATGAGAAATTTCATAGGCGTTCAGCATTCGTCAGAATAGATGGTGGGGCGCAGGTGGCGGCAGTTGTACGACGAGGCCATCACCTCGCCATAGGCGCCGGCCGAGCGGAAGGCGATAAGGTCGCCGCGCTGCGTCAAGGGCAGCACTTCGTCCTTGGCAAAGACGTCGCTGCTCTCGCAGATGGGGCCTACCACATCGTAGGTTGCCGTCGTCTGTTCGCCGCGCTCTTCGGCGGAGAGGTTTTGAATGGCGTGATGCGAGCCGTACATGGCCGGGCGGATGAGTTCGGTGAAGCCGGCATCGACGATGACGAACTGCTTGGCATGGCCCTGCTTGACGTAGATGGTGCGGGCAATGAGGGTGCCACATTGCGCCACGATGGAGCGTCCGGGCTCAAAGTGCACCTCTTGGCCTTGGCGTACCTTCAGGTGCTTGGCGATGCGGCCAATCCAGTCGTTGAACGCAGGGATGGGGTTGGCATCGGGCGTGTCGTAGTCGATGCCCAGGCCGCCACCCAGGTTGATGGTGGGCGTCGAGATGCCGTGGGCTTCGAGCATGGTCTGTATCTCGTCCACGCGCCGGCAGAGCGTCTCATAGACCTCAAGGTCAAGAATCTGACTGCCGATATGGAAGTGGAGGCCGCAGTAGCGCACATTGGCCATGGCCTGCGCGCTCTCGATGCAGGACAGCAAGTCCTCAATGGCGATGCCAAACTTATTCTCGTTCAGACCGGTCGTAATCTTGGCATGGGTATGGGCATCGACGTTGGGGTTGACGCGGAAGGCCACGGGGGCTACGACGCCCATCTCGGCGGCAAGTTCGTTGATGACTTCCAGTTCGGCCAGACTTTCCACATTGAAGCGGCTGATGCCGGCCTTGAGCGAGGCGCGAATCTCGTCGTCCGTTTTACCTACGCCGGCAAAGACGATGCGGTCGGCAGGGAAGCCGCAGGCCACGGCCTGCTCTACCTCGCCACCACTGACACAGTCGGCACCGAGGCCGGCCTGCGAGAGGCACTCGAGGATGCGCGGATTGGCATTGGCCTTGATGGCATAGTGGACGTGGAAATGAGGGTAGGGGGCAAGGGCCGCCTTCAGACTATCGATGGTGCGCCGGAGCAACGCCATGTCGTAGTAGTAGCAGGGCGTGGCGGCCTGTGTGAATCGTTGTATAGGAAAGGACATGGGTAGGGTTATGAAGGGATATACTGTAAGTGAGCAAGATGATGGAAAACACGGGCAATGCGGCAGTTCATCCCGTGACGCTCACGCCTGAGAAACAGGAAGCGATGAGCGGGGGGATTGCTCCGTATTGTCCGTGTTTTTCATAGTTGACGAAGGGGCGGACGCTCATCCGACGGCTTCGCGGTGGTTGTGCTTGATGGGGGCTGCGTTAGTGGCAGTTTCGTCAGTTGGCAGCCTTGAAGAGGTGTGCAGAGAGGGCACAGAGGGCCTTGGCCTTGTCTTCCTCACGGATGAGGAAGGAGATATTGTGGTTGCTGCCGCCGTAGGAAATCATACGGACAGGCACCTCGCTCAGAGCATCGGTGGCGATGGTCTCAAAGCCGACATTGCTCCAGCGCAGGTCGCCGACGACGCAGATGATGCACATGTTTTCATCGACCTCGACGGTGCCGTACTGCTTGAGTTTCTCGACGATGGCGGCCAGATGGCTGGTGTCGTCGATGCTGAGCGATACGCCCACTTCGGAGGTGGTCACCATGTCGATGCTGGTGTTGTAGGTCTCGAAAATTTCAAACACCTTGCGCAGAAAGCCCGTAGCCAGCAGCATACGCGACGACACAATCTTAATGGCCGTGATATTGTCCTTGGCGGCCACGGCCTTGATGCTGCCCAACTGCATATCGTTGTTGATGAGCGTGCCGGGTGCCGAGGGGCACATGGTGTTGAGCAGACGCACGGGGACACCGGCATAGCGGGCGGGCTGGATGCAGGTGGGGTGGAGAATCTTCGCACCGAAGTAAGCCAGTTCGGCGGCCTCTTCAAAGTTGAGCTGACGGACGGGCGTCGTGTTATCGACCACGCGGGGGTCGTTGTTGTGCATGCCGTCGATGTCGGTCCAAATCTGGATTTCCTCACAGCGGAGGACGGCGCCAATGAGGCAGGCGGTGTAGTCGCTGCCGCCGCGCTGCAGGTTGTCGATGTGGTTGCTGCTGTTCATGCAGATGAAGCCCTGCGTGATGTAGAGGTCGTAGTCGGGATTGGCCTTAAGAATTTCCTTCAGTTTGGTACCGATGAAGGCCATATCGGGCTCGCCATTCTCGGCGATGCGCATGAAGTCGAGGGCGGGGATGAGCATGGTCTTGACGCCCTGCTCGCACAGGTAGTTGGTCACCATGTTGGTGCTCATGATTTCGCCGTGCGAGAGGATAGCCTTGCCTACGTTGTCGTCGAAGGGCACGCTGGTATAGTCGTGCAGGGCCTGAAACTGTTCCTCGAGGAAGGCGCGGGTCTTGTCGATGGTTTCCTGCTTGCTATAGAGGTTGGGCAGGTGGTCCATATACTTGGCACGCAGTTTGCCGATGACGCTGTTGGCGGCCTCGACGTTGCGTTTCTTGAAGTAGTCGGCAATTTCGACGAGCGAGTTTGTCGTCCCCGACATGGCGGAGAGGACAACGATATTCTTCTTCTCTGCGGTGATGAGTTGGGCCACCTCTTTCATTCGCTGAGGTGAGCCTACGGAAGTTCCACCAAATTTCTGAACTTTCATGGTATGCTGTTATTGGGTGTATTGATTAGATATCTATGTGTCGTGGGGCTATTCCCAAGTCAATGCGTCGGCATGGGGGGCGTTATCTTTTCCTTCTTCCTCGTGGTCTGCCGGGGCTGTCAGCAGTTGCGGGTCTTCCGCAGAGGAATCGCTGAGCCGCCCTTCGTGAAGCGTATATACGATGCCCGGAAACTGTTGGAGCAGTTGGTTGTTGTGCGTGACGGTGATGACGGTGGCACCCCGTTCGGCCTCATGGCGCAGGAGGGACATGATAAAGTTGGCGTTTTCGCTGTCGAGGTTGGCTGTGGGCTCGTCGGCGAGGATAATCTTTGGATTGCCGGCCAAGGCGCGGGCTATGCAGATGCGCTGCTGTTCGCCACCGGAGAGCTGGTGCGGCCAAGCGTCGGCGCGCGATTCCATACCCACAAGCGTGAGCAGTTCGCCGATACGCGCCTGCCGTTGCGCCTTCTTTCTCCACCCTATGGCGCGGAGAACGAAGTCGAGATTGTCATAGACGGTACGCTCGGTGAGCAGGCGGAAGTCCTGAAAGACGATGCCTATCTGGCGGCGCAGCAGGGGCAGATGGCGCGATTTCAGACGGTAGAGGTCGAAGTCGAGCACCCGGGCTTCGCCTTGTCCGGAGGGGACGGCTTCTCCATAGATGATTTTGAGGAGCGAACTCTTTCCGGCTCCCACAACGCCGGTGAGGTAGATAAACTCGCCCTCATCGGCATGGAAATCTATGTCGTGGAGGATGGTCTTGTCCTCCACGCTCAAATGGACATTTTTGAGAGAGATGCGCACAGCGTAAGAATGTTGGGAATGGTTGTGAACGGGGAATGGTAAAATGAACCTATGCTTCTGTAGGCCGCAGGGCTCAGTCGAGTTTCAGCACGGCAAGGAAGGCTTTCTGCGGCACTTGCACATTGCCGATTTCCTTCATGCGCTTCTTGCCTCGCTTCTGCTTCTCAAGGAGTTTGCGCTTACGGCTGACGTCGCCGCCATAACACTTGGCGGTCACGTCCTTGCGTACCTGCTTGACCGTCTCGCGGGCAATGATTTTGGCGCCGATGGCGGCCTGTATGGCGATGTCAAACTGCTGGCGGGGGAGCAACTCCTTCAGTTTTTCGCACATGCGGCGGCCGAAGGTGACGCTGTTATCGACGTGGGTAAGGGTAGAAAGGGCATCGACGGGCTCGCCGTTAAGCAGAATGTCGAGCTTCACTAAGCGCGAGGGGCGGAAACCGATGGGATGATAGTCGAACGAGGCATAGCCCTTCGAGAGGCTCTTCAGTTTGTCATAAAAGTCGATGACTATCTCGGCCAGCGGCATGTCGTAGTAGAGTTCGACACGGTCGCCGGAGACATACTCCTGCTTGACCAGTTCGCCGCGCTTGCCGAGGCACAGCGTCATGATGTGGCCGATGTAATCGCTCTTGGTGATGATGGAGGCGCGGATATAAGGCTCCTCGATGTGGTCTATCTCCGTGGCGTCAGGCATACCGGCGGGGTTGTGCACGTCGAGCATCGTGCCGTGCTTGTCGAACACATGGTAACTTACGTTGGGCACGGTGGTGATGACGTTCATATTGAACTCGCGGTCCAGACGCTCCTGCACAATTTCCATGTGGAGCAGACCGAGGAAGCCGCAGCGGAAACCAAAGCCGAGGGCTACGGACGATTCGGGCTGAAACGACAGCGAGGCATCGTTGAGCTGAAGTTTCTCCAGGCTGGCCCGCAGTTGCTCAAAGTCTTCCGTCTCGATGGGATAGACGCCGGCGAAGACCATGGGTTTGACTTCCTCAAAGCCCGATATGGCACTGTCACAGGGCTGGAGGGTGTGCGTGATGGTATCGCCGACCTTCACTTCCGTAGCGGTCTTGATGCCGCTGACGATGTAGCCCACGTCGCCGCAGTGGAGCGACTGCCGGGGCGAGAGGTCCATCTTGAGGACGCCCACCTCGTCGGCATTGTAGCGCTTCTGCGTGTTGACGAAGAGGACGTCGTCGCCCTTGGCGATCGAGCCGTTGACAATCTTGAAGTAGGCAATGATGCCGCGGAAGGGGTTGAACACGGAGTCGAAGATCAACGCCTGGAGCGGCGCATTCTCGTCGCCGACGGGAGCGGGAATGCGCTGCACCACGGCGCGGAGGATGTCGTCCACGCCCTGTCCCGTCTTGCCGGAAGCACGGATGATGTCTTCTCGTTTGCACCCCAGCAGTTCGATGATTTCGTCCTCTACCTCCTCGGGCATGGAGTTGGGCATGTCGCATTTGTTGAGCACGGGGATGATTTCCAGGTTGTGCTCGATGGCCATATAGAGATTGGAGATGGTCTGAGCCTGCACGCCCTGGGTGCTATCGACGACAAGCAGGCACCCCTCGCAGGCCGCAATGCTTCGCGACACCTCATAGGCGAAATCGACGTGTCCCGGCGTGTCAATGAGGTTGAGTTTGTAGTGCTCGCCGTCAAGGGTGTAGTCCATCTGTATGGCGTGACTCTTGATGGTGATGCCGCGCTCGCGCTCCAGGTCCATGTCATCGAGCATTTGTCCCTCGGTCACCTGTATGGTCTGCGTGGTTTCGAGGAGGCGGTCGGCCAGGGTACTTTTACCATGGTCAATGTGGGCGATGATGCAAAAGTTACGAATGTGCTTCACAAGAAGGGTAGGGTATGTGGCGAGGCAACCGGCATAATGCCTATCTACAGTGTGCCCCGCGTAGGGTTATTATCGTGAGGGAGGAGAGAATATATCGCCGTTAGGCTGAGTTGCTCAAAACTTTTCAGCGTCATCGAAGGACACGGCGTGTGCCAGGTCTTTTTCGGAAAGTTGAACCAGCGATTCGTCGGTAATCGGCCAGGCGATGTTGAGCGTCGGGTCGTTGTAACGTATGGAGCGCTCGGCTTGCGGGGCGTAGATGTTATCTACCTTATAGGTAAAGAGCGCCTGCTCGGAAATCACCTGAAAGCCATGGGCAAAACCGCGGGGTATGAACAGCTGTTTCTTGTTCTCGGCCGAGAGTTCCACCATCACGTGCTTGCCAAACGTGGGCGAATCTATGCGCAAATCGACGGCCACATCCACTACGGTACCCGCCAGCACGCGCACCAGTTTGGCTTGGGAAAACTCGCCCTGCTGATAGTGCAGGCCGCGCAGCACGCCACGGCTGGAAAACGACTGGTTATCTTGTACAAAGTGGACGTCATGGCCAATATGGGCATTGAAGTCGGCCTCGCGCCAAGTCTCCATGAAGTAGCCGCGGGCATCGGCAAAGACTTTCGGATTAAGAATCCACACGTCGGGTATCTCTGTGGCAATATATTCCATGTCTGTCGGATGAAAGAGTGTCTATGGTAATGTGTTTATATGATAATTAAGGGCTTTGCACCATAGCCGTGAGGCATGTGGCGCATGAGCCCTTATAGTTATGCCGGCTGGTGGTGCAGCACGAGTTTGTCGTTTTCAAATTCAAAGCGTATGGTCTGGCCTTGAAGGTTTGTTCCCCCAATCATGGCGTCGCAGAGGGCATCCTCGACATGCGTCTTGATGGCACGCTTGAGGGAGCGTGCGCCATAGGTGGTGTCGAAGCCATGTGCGACAAGGTAGTCGATGAGGGCGTCGTTGATATCGAGCGCAATGCCCATAGCGTTCAAGCGAACGGCCAGCTGGTCCAGTTCGAGGCGTGCGATACGGGCCGCACTCGTCTTGTCTAAGGGGCGGAACAGGATGATGTCGTCCAGACGGTTGAGAAACTCGGGAGCAAACTGCTTCTTCAGCGCCTTATGGATGATGCCGTCCACTGCGGCAGCCGTCTGTTCGGCACTGTTGAAGCCGATGCCCTTGCCATACTCGCCCAGTTGGCGTGTGCCACTGTTGGACGTCATGATGATGACGGTATTACGGAAATCGACCGTCGTGCCGTTGCCGTCCGTCATGCGACCTTCGTCCATCACCTGAAGCAAGGTGTTGAACACGTCGGGGTGGGCCTTTTCTATCTCATCGAGAAGGATGACGGAATAGGGATGGCGGCGCACACGCTCGGTCAATTGTCCACCCTCTTCGTAGCCCACGTAGCCCGGAGGAGCGCCCACCAGACGGCTGGTACTGTATTTCTCGCCATACTCGCTCATATCGATACGGATGAGGGCATCCTTGCTGTCGAACAGGCACTCGGCCAGGCACTTCACGAGATGCGTCTTGCCGACGCCGGTGGGTCCGACGAACATAAAACTGCCTATGGGGCGGTCCTGACCTTTGATGCCAAGACGGCTCAACGTAATGGCGCGGACCAATTTCTCTACCGCTTCATCTTGAGCGATGACGCGCTCCATGAGGGTCTGCTTCATGCGTCCAAGACGCTCGGTCTCGCCCTGCTTCATCTTGCCCGCCGGCACACCGCACATCATCGACACCACTTCGGCCACTACATCTTCATCGACGACGGCCTGTGTCTTGAAGGCGCCTTCGTTGTCTTTCTTCAGTTGTTCGAGCTCCGTGGTCAGCGTACCCAAAGCATCGCGCAGACGGGCCGCCAGCTCATAGTCCTGGTTTTGGGCCGCGCGCGTTTTCTGAACTTTGAGGGCCTCGATTTCCTGTTCTTTGTCAATGATGCACTGCGGAACCACCACGTTGGCCAAATGTACCTTGCTGCCCGCTTCGTCCATCGCATCGATAGCCTTGTCGGGCAGACAGCGGTCTGTCACATAGCGCTGCGTCAGCGTCACACAGGCTTCGATGGCCTTGTCTGTATAGGTAACACCGTGGTGCTCTTCGTAGCGTGAGCGCAGATTGCGGAGAATGTCCAAGGCTTCTTCAGCCGACGAAGGCTCGATGAGAATCTTCTGAAAGCGTCGCTCCAGAGCTCCGTCTTTCTCGATGGTCTTGCGATACTCATCGATGGTGGTGGCGCCAATGCACTGCACTTCGCCACGTGCCAGCGCGGGCTTCAGGATGTTGGCGGCATCGAGGGTACCTGCGGCAGAGCCGGCACCTATCATGGTATGAATCTCATCGATGAAGAGAATGATTTCCTTGTGGTCGCGCAGTTCCTCGATGAGTTTGCGCAGACGTTCTTCAAACTGGCCGCGATACTGCGTGCCGGCCACGACAGACGCCATGTCGAGCGCCATGATGCGCTTGTCCAGCAAGACATGTGGTGCTTTACGGCTGGCTATAAGACCAGCCAATCCTTCCACGACAGCGCTCTTGCCTGCGCCGGGCTGACCGATGAGAATGGGGTTATTCTTCTTTCTTCTGCACAGAATCTGCGTCATGCGCTCAATCTCCTTTTGCCGGCCCACGACGGGGTCGAGCAGGCCGTCGGCGGCCTTAGCGGTCAAATCTACGCCGAAGCGGTCGAGCATGGGCGTATCGCTCTCGCCGGGGGCTGCATTCTGTGCTCCCGTCACGGCGTCGCCGTTCCCCTTTCCCGAACCGGGGGGCAGTGACTCTTCGTCCGTCATGCCGTAGGCGGCGCGAACACCCGGACGTATGTTCAGGCATTCGATGACACGGTTGTAGGTGATGCCCTTACCGTTGAGATAGGTGCGGGCCGCATTGTCCTTGTC
>CAMGHE010000082.1 GCA_946055775.1 uncultured Bacteroidales bacterium | reverse complement strand
GCAAGATATTTGATGCCTGGGATAAATATGACGCTGTCATGTTGCAAATGCCCACTGGTACAGGCAAGACCTATCTATTTACATCTATAGTGAATGACTTGCTTGCAGCATATAAGGAAGCACATCGCGACATTCACATCCTGGTTGTTGCTCACAGAATGGAGTTGCTTGACCAGATTTCAGCCACATTGACCAGATTTGGCATTGCCCATGGGTTTATTTAAGGTGCAAGGGAACAACACTTGTGGAAACGGGTGCAAGTGGCCATGATGATAACCGCCGAAATTCTCACAGGTTCCATGCTGAAAATTGCCGAAATTCTCATAGGAACACCTCTTTTTGTAACTGTCCGCCCCACGTATAATACGCTCGCTGCGACTACCACCTGAACCATCGCTCGCGCCCCGTCACTGTGGCCGACTTCGCCCGTTTTCACTACATCGTAGGCATGGACGAGCGCAATATGCAGGGCCTGACCCGCCTGGCCGCCCGTGCGCCGCCCGTCGAGGCACAGATGCTCCGCATGGCCGACTTCCTCACCGCCCACACCGCCGACCTCATCCCCGACCCCTACTATGGCGACGATGCCGACTTCGAGCACGTTCTCGACCTCCTCGAAGATGCCGCCGGGGGCCTGCTGGCCCACCTGCTGGCCCAAGAGGGAGCGGATGGGCGCTGACGGCCCATGGGGCAGTGATGCCCGTTTCTCCAAAATTTTCTTTTTCGCGAAAGGTGCTTGACCGTGCCAGGGGAAAAAAGTGAGGTCCAGCGTTTGCCCTTCGCGAGCGTTGCCTTATCTTTGCAGAATAAAACGGCCGGCATGGGTATTCCGTGCGTGGACAAGTGATGATATACCATGACTATCAAGAGTTTTTTTCAAAAGATATTTAGCCCCATCGTCGTTGGCAACTGCCTCGGTATGGTGGTGGTGACCGCGCTGCTTATCTTCGGCACGCTGCAGTTTTTGCAGTGCTACACCGACCATGGCGAGGCTGTCGTCGTGCCCAACATACGCGGTATGAAGACCGACGTGGCCGCGAGCAAGATGCAGGCTTTAGGTTTGCGTCTCGAGGTGCGCGATACCGGCTACGTTGATACCTATGTCAGCGACGTGGTGCTGGAGCAGAGCCTGCGCCCAGGCCAGCGCGTCAAGACCGGTCGCACAATCTTCGTCACCGTCAACGCCAGTGGGCCGCGGGCCCTCGTCCTGCCAGATGTGGCGGGTAACACCTCGCGCCGTCAGGCCGAGAGCCGCCTGCGCGCCATGGGCTTCACCGACATTCGTATCGAAACCATCAAGGGCGACAAAGACTGGGTCTATACCCTCAAGGTGGATGGCCGAATCGCCAAGAGCGGCGACCGTGCCCCCATCACCGCGACGCTGACCCTCGTGGTGGGCAATGGTGTGGTGGAGGAAGAGTATAATGGCAGCGACAGTCTCGACTTCGGTATGGACCCGCTGGAGAACTATGACGAAGGAGAGTTTGAGTGATGATGACCACCAACGAAATCATACAACGCTGTAATGCTATGGCCGGGCGCGATGCCCTTGCCGGCAGCGACGGGGACGCTACGTCCCAATCTTTGCCGGCCGACACCCTTGACAGCGATGAGACCATAGACAGCGACAAGGTCAGCGGTGTTGAAGAGACCATGGAGACCATCGCCGCCTTGGATGTCGCCGCCGATGACGATGTCGATGAGGCCGACGCCTTAGACAGCGGCGACGAGAATGGCGCCCTATATGAGCACTTCCGCGTGGTGGCCGACCGCGGGCAGCAGTTGCTCCGCGTGGATAAGTTCTTGGTCGATCACCTGCCCGACACCTCACGCCACCGCATACAGCAGGCCGCGCGCGCCGGCTTCATCCACGTCAACGGCAAGCCTGTCAAGAGCAACTACCGTGTCAAGCCCCACGACATTGTCACGCTGCTGCTCGACCGTCCGCGCTACGACACCACCATCGAGCCCGAAGATATTCCCCTCGACGTGGTCTATGAAGATGACGCCCTGATGGTCATCAACAAGCCCGCCGGCATGGTGGTGCACCCCGGTTGCGGCAACTACAGCGGCACCCTGGTCAACGCCATCGCCTGGCACCTGCGCCACTGTCCCGGCTACGACCCCAATGACCCCGCCGTCGGCTTGGTGCACCGCATAGACAAGGACACCTCCGGCCTGCTCGTCGTGGCCAAGACGCCCGAGGCCAAGACTAGTCTGGGCTTGCAGTTCTTCCACAAGACCACGCGCCGGCAGTATCTGGCCTTGGTGTGGGGCAACCCCGACGGCGAAGGCGGCCGCATCGAGGGCAACATCGGCCGCAATCCCCACGACCGTCTGCAGATGGCCGTCTTCCCGCCCGACTCAGGCATAGGCAAACACGCCGTGACCCACTATCACGTGGCCGAGCGCTTCGGCTACGTCAGCCTTATCGAATGCGTGCTCGAAACCGGTCGCACGCACCAGATACGCGCCCACTGCCGCCACATCGGTCACCCCCTGTTTAACGACGCACGCTACGGCGGCGACCAGATACTGCGCGGCACGACAGGCGGTGCCTATGCTGCCTTCATACGCCACTGCTTCGAAGCCTGTCCGCGTCAGGCCCTGCATGCCCGCACTCTGGGATTCCGCCATCCCGTGACGGGGCAGGAAATGGACTTCTCGGCGCCGCTGCCCGACGACATGCGGACGCTGCTCGAACGCTGGCGCACCTATGCCGCAGGTCTGCAACAATAGGCGGCATGCGACCCTTACCAACGAAAAGAACGTGGGTGCCATGCCGGCACCCCAACCCCATAACATCCCCTCTGCTATATGAAACGTCAAATAGCCATTGTTGCCGGAGGCGACTCCTCCGAGCACGACGTGTCGCTGCGCAGCGCAGCCGGCATCCTATCGTTTATGGACAGCGAAAAGTACGACTGCTACGTCGTAGATATCACGGGCAGCCACTGGACCGCCCACTACGGCGACGAGCGCTGTCCCATCGACCGCAACGACTTCTCCTTCACCGCATCCGACGGCCGCCATACCTTCCACTTTGCCTACATCACCATCCACGGCACACCCGGCGAGGACGGTATCCTGCAGGGCTACTTCGACCTGATTGGCATGCCCTATTCCACCAGCGACGTCCTCGTCGAGGCCCTTACGTTCAACAAGTTTGCGCTGAACAACTTCCTGCGTGCCTACCCCGAGGTGCACATCGCCGACAGCGTGCTCATTCGCCGCGGTCAGGCCATGCCCGCCGTCAAGGACCTCATCACCCGCCTGGGGTTGCCCTGCTTTGTCAAGCCCAATGCCGGCGGCAGCAGTTTCGGCGTGACCAAGGTCAAGACCGCCGACCAAATGATGCCCGCCATCGAGAAGGCCATGAACGAAAGCGACGAGGTGATGGTGGAGAAAATCATGGTCGGCACCGAGATAACCTGCGGCTGCTACAAGCGCGGTCAGGAAGTGGTCACCTTCCCCATCACCGAGGTGGTCACCGAGCAGGAGTTTTTCGACTACGAAGCCAAGTATCTCAACAAGAGCCAGGAGATAACCCCCGCCCGCATCGCCCCCGACACCGCCCGCCGCGTCAGCGACCTGACCAAGCACATCTACACCATTCTGGGCTGCTACGGCATCATCCGTATCGACTATATCCTGACGGGTGAGAAAGGCTATGAGACCATCAATCTGCTTGAAATAAACACCACGCCCGGCATGACCGCCGCCAGTTTCATTCCCCAGCAGGTCCGCGCCTCGGGCATGGCCATCAAGGACGTCCTCTCCGATATCATCGAGGGCAAGATGGTCTGAACGGCCCGCTACACCTTTCCTGCTCCAGCCTTTCGCACTCCCTGCCCATCCCCTCCCCGGCACACCCTCCCGCAACGAACCTTTTAACCCGCCTATACCATGAAAATCCCCGCCGAATTTGACAGCTTCCGCCCCTACGAGGCCGAAGAGATGCCCGCGGTCATTGATCGCCTTTTTGCCGAACCGCAGTTCTGCCAGATACTGGCCATGTTCTTCAAGGACGTGCCCCAGCCCGCCCTGCAGGCTAAGATGAAGCAGTGCGGCGACACCCTCGCGCTGCAGAAAAACTTTATCTACAGCATTGTCAAGGGACTGGTGGCACGCTGCAGCAAGTCGCTCACCATGAACTGCGAGGCCATCAGTGTCGCCGAGGGCCGCTACACCTTCGTGTCGAACCACCGCGACATCGTCCTCGACTCGGCCCTGCTCGACGTGCTGCTGGTAGATAACGGCTTCGCCACCACCGCCGAGATAGCCATCGGCGACAACCTGCTGGGACTGCCGTGGATAGAGCCCCTGGTGCGCCTAAACAAGTCGTTCATCGTCCGCCGCTCCGCCGTCATGCGCGAGATGCTGCACAACAGTCTGCTTATGAGCCGCTACATGCACTTCGCCATCGCCGAGAAGGGCGCCAATATCTGGATAGCCCAGCGTGAAGGACGCGCCAAAGACTCGGACGACCGCACGCAGGAGTCGCTGCTCAAGATGATGGCCATGGGCGGCGAGGGCTCACCGTTGGAAAACCTCAAGGCCCTGCGCATCGTGCCGTTGGCCATATCCTACGAGTACGATCCGTGCGACTTCCTCAAGGCCAAGGAGTTTCAGCAAAAACGCGACGACGCCGCCTTCAAGAAAAGCCGTCAGGACGACCTGGACAACATGCAGACCGGCATCATGGGCTACAAGGGGCACATACACTACGAGGCCGCACCGTGTATCAACACATGGATTGACCAGTTGGCCGACCTGCCCAAGGCGCAGTTCTTCGCCGCCGTGGCAGAGCGCATGGACCGCGAGATACACCGCCGCTATCGCCTCTACCCCTCCAACTGTGTCGCCGCCGACCTGCTGGACGGCGATGGCGCCTTTGCCGACCGCTACACCCGCGAAGACCGCGAAGCCTTCGAGCACTATGTTGCACAGCGCGTGGCCCTCATTGACCTGCCCAACAAGGATGAGGACTACCTGCGTGAACGCATCCTAACCATGTACGCCAACCCCGCACGCAACCAGCGCCGCGCCCTGCAGGAGGGCTGACGCACTGCCCGCGGCCCACCATATTATATATAGAGTACGCCATTATATATAGAGTACGCCATGACCTCCCACCGCCTTGCCCCCATTGCGCTCACCGCCGCCGCCTTTGCCGCCTGCGGCGATGACGACGGCTATGCTCCGCCCTATGTGGCCGACCTGGCCGAAATACACACCACGGCTGCAGGGCGCATAAGCCATCTGGTACGCGACAACGGCGACACCTACGGCGTGAGCAATGCCGCCGATTGGAGCACGCTCGTGCCCGACACCGTCTATCGCGTCTATGCTATCTATACGGCGCCCGAAAGTGGCAGCCGTCAGGTGGACGTGCAGCAGTTGGCCTCGGTGTTCTCCCCCTATGCCGTGGCCATGACCGACGCACAGATGAAGACCGACCCCGTACAGGTCACCGCCATCTGGCGCGGCGGCGAGTATGTCAACCTCAGCATCACCCTGCCCACCGACGGCAGCCGCCATGCCCTGGCTTTCGCCGACCGAGGCTTCACTGCTCTGCCCTCAGGTGGCCGCCTGCTGCACATCACGCTGTGCCACGATGCCGGCAGTGCCAGTCCCAACTATCCCGCCACAGCCTACCTCTCGATGCCCCTGTGGCCCTATGCCGGCGTCATGACACGCGGCACTGATAGTATCGAGGTAACCGTCTATACCGCACAAGGCGTGCGCAAGCAACGCCTGCCCTACTGACCGTAGCGTACACACACAGACCCATAAGCAAGAGATGATAGACTTTCGCCCCTTGACCCTGGCCGACAGGCAGTGGATTGTGCCCCTCATCCAGCAGTCGGATCGCCGTAACTGCGACTTCTGCTTCAGCAACCTCATGAGTTGGCGCTTTCTTTACGGTACCGAGGTGGCCCTGCATCGCGGTATGCTGGTGCTTCGTTTCCGCACCAACGGTCATTTGGCCTACCAGATGCCCGTTGGACCGGGGCCTCTGGCCGACGTCGTGAACGACCTCATTGAAGATGCCGAGAGCGCTGGTCATGCTTTTCTCTTGCTCGGTGTGTGTGACGAAGGACTGGAACGCCTGCGCGGCTGTCTGCCGCCCCATTTCTCCATCAGTCAAGACCGCGACTACGCCGACTATATCTACCGTCGCGAGGCGCTGGCCACGCTGGCGGGGAAGAAGTTGCAGGCCAAGCGCAACTTTGTCAACCGCTTCCTGCGCGACCATCCCGACTGCCGCTTTACGCCGCTCACGCCGCAGCGCTTCGGTGAGTGCGTAGATCTGGAGCGCCGGTGGAGTGCACGCAAGGCTGAGACCGGCGACGCTCAGGGGCTTGACAACGAACGGCGCAGCATGCTGTACGTCTTCGACCACTGGGACGACCTCGGCGTCAACGGGGGGGCGCTGGATGTCGGCGGACGTCTGGTAGCCTTCACTGTCGGGGCGCCCATCAATGCTGACACCTTCGACATCTGCGTGGAAAAGGCCGACGCCGACCTGCCCGGCGCCTATGCCGTGGTCAACCGCGAGATGGCACGCCTCATCCCTCCGCAATACACCTACGTCAACCGCGAGGAAGACTTGGGCGTAGCCGGACTGCGACAGGCCAAACTGTCTTACCACCCCGAAATCATCCTGTACAAATACCGCATCATGTCGCGCCACCCCATGGGAGGTAGCGACACATCGTCCTAACCCCACGTCAGCCTACACCATGCTGCTCTCTCCCGAAGAAATCAAACTACAGACGCGCAACCTCTGGCGCGACACCTTCCACGACGACGAAGAGTTCCTCTCGCTATACTTCGACGAGAAATATACCGACCGCAATAACTTCACCCTCCGCCCCAACGGCTATGTGGCCGCCGCCATGCAGATGCTGCCCTACCGCACCAGTATCTACGGGCAGAGCGTGCACAGCGGCTATGTCTCTGGTCTGTGCGTCATGCCCGACTTCCGCCGTCACGGTCTGGCTTCACGCCTGCTTCTCGATGCCCACCGCCGACTCTACCAGCAGGGGGGCGTCATCAGTTTCCTCATTCCCTCAGACGACAGTCTGCGTGCCTTCTACGAGAAACCGCAGCACGGCGCCTTCTGGACCACCACCTATCGCTTGGAGACGCCCCTGCCACGGCCATTGGGCGAAACGCCGCAGCGCCTCAGCATCGTCGAGGCCGAGGCCTGGACAGCCGACCTCTACGTCTATTTCCGCCGTCACACTGCACGCGATTTCATGGTGCACCCCTCCGATACCGACTTCTTCGCCGCGCTCGACAGTTGTTCTCTGGCCGGCGGTCACATCCTCGTCGCCTACAAGGGCCGCCGCATCTGCGGCATCTGCCTGGCCGTGCGCGAGGCCGACGGCCGTGTCTTCGTTCGCTCGCTGGTGGCAGACGACGACACCGTCCGCGATGCCTTCGTCAGCCGTCTGATGCAGGACGAGACAGTGGAGCAGGTCTTTGCCCGTGTGCCCGCTCCCGGCTCAGTCCCTGAGGTTAAGCCCTATGCCATGGCCCGCGTGGTCAACGTGGAGCGCTTCCTGAGCACCATCATACGCGCCTATCCCGACTTGGAGATGACTATTGGCGTCGATGGCGACCTGTTTATTCCCGAAAACAATGGGTTCTATCGTTTGGCTGACGGTCGCGTGAGTATTACCGATGAGCGCCCCGAAACCATCGTTACGCCTGGCGGTCTGGCCGCCCTCTTCCTGAGTTCCTATCCCATGTATGTCGAGATGATGCTCGACGAATAACGCCCTAGCCCTCTTCTTCCTCCTCCCTCAGTCAATGACCCGCCCGAACGCCTTCCTCTGCTCCCTTCTCCTGTTGCTGGCTTCCGCCGCCCGCGGCCAGCAGGTGACCGATCTGGGCCAGGTACCCATGTCGCGCTGGGGTGTGCCTGCGGCCAACTACAGCGGCATCACCTCGCTGGGCGACGGCCGCTATGCCCTGGTCAGCGATAAGGAGTCCGCCGACGGTTTCTACGTCATGCACATCGTGCAGGACGCCGCCACGGGCCGCGTAGATAGCATCCGCACCGAAGGTTTCCGCGGCCGTCCCGCCGCTACCCTGAGTAGCGACGGCATGAGCCGCCGCGATGCCGAGGGTATCGCCTTCTTCCCTCCCGCCGGCACCCTGTTCGTCTCCGGCGAGGGCGACCAGCAAATACTGGAGTATGCCCTCGACGGGCAGCCCACCGGCCGTCGCCTTGCCGTGCCCGCCATCTTCGGCACCGACCGCATCGTCGGCAATTACGGTTTCGAGGCCCTGACCTACCAGCCTGCCACCCACCGCTTCTGGACCACCACCGAGAGTACGCTCAAAGCCGACGGTCCTGCCGCGAGTCCCTCTGCTCCCGGTGAGCAAAACCTTCTCCGCCTGCAAGCCTTCGACGACAGTTTGCAGCCCGTGGCCCAGTATGCCTACCGCATGGACCGCGGCCGCAAGGAGAAGTTCGGTAAAATTTACGCCCTGGGCGTATCCGCCCTGCTGGCCCTTCCCGACGGCCGCCTGCTGGTGCTTGAGCGCGAAGCCTATGTGGCCCCCAACTACGTCGGCTCGCAGGTTGTGTGCAAGATTTTCGTCGTCCAGCCCGACCAAGGCTGGCAGATTGACTCGCAGACCGACCTGCGCCGCCTCGACCCCAACCGTTTCCTGGTCAAGCGCCTGCTCCATACCTTCACCACGCGTCTGTCGCCCTTCAGTCTGGCTTTCGCCAACTATGAGGGCATGTGCCTCGGCCGCCGCCTGACAGATGGTCGGCAGACCATCCTCCTCGTCGCTGATTCGCAGGGCGGCTACGGCAAGGTCGGCCTCCAACTCAAGGACTATCTCCGCGTCCTTGTCCTCAGCGATTAGTCCGCCATCTGAAGCCTGCGATAATTTTTTAGAAAAAAGAAGCGGAAAAGTTTGGTGGGTAAAAATAAAGTCGTACCTTTGCACTCGCAAACGGGACGAAGGTCCCATACATAAGGCAAGGAAGTTTGGGTGAGTGGCTGAAACCACCAGTTTGCTAAACTGACGTACGGGATTACCGTACCGGGGGTTCGAATCCCCCAGCTTCCGCATCACATGGCGCTTTCATCTAATGGTTAGGATACATGCCTCTCACGCATGGTATACG
>CAMGHE010000081.1 GCA_946055775.1 uncultured Bacteroidales bacterium | reverse complement strand
TATGTTTGAAAATCTGAGCGAAAGACTGGAACGGTCTTTCAAAATACTCAAGGGTGAAGGCAAAATCACCGAAATCAACGTGGCCGAGACGCTCAAGGACGTGCGACGCGCCCTGCTCGATGCCGACGTCAACTATAAAGTGGCCAAGACATTCACCGACACGGTCAAGCAGAAAGCGCTGGGCCAAAACGTGCTGACGAGCATCAAGCCCGGACAACTGATGGTGAAGATCGTGCACGACGAACTGGCCACGCTCATGGGCGGACAGGCGCAGGACCTGAACCTGAGCGGTCGGCCGGCGGTCATCCTCATGGCGGGTTTGAACGGTGCCGGTAAGACGACGCTGTCGGGCAAACTGGCCCTGATGCTCAAGAAGAAGAAAAACCGCCGCCCGATGCTCGTGGCCTGCGACGTCTATCGTCCGGCCGCCGTCGAGCAGCTGCGCGTGCTGGCCGAGCAGGTGGAGGTGCCCATCTACATGAACCTGACGTCGAAAGACCCCGTGCAGATTGCCCTCGAGGGCATCCGCGAGGCCAAGGCCAAGGCCTGCGACACGGTCATCATCGATACCGCCGGCCGCCTGGCCGTGGATGAGGCCCTCATGCAGGAGATTGCCGCCATCAAAGAGGCCACCAACCCCGACGAGACGCTCTTCGTAGTTGATGCCATGACGGGCCAGGATGCCGTCAACACAGCCAAGGAGTTTAACGACCGCCTCGACTACGACGGCGTGGTGCTGACCAAACTGGACGGCGACACCCGCGGCGGTGCGGCGCTCTCGATCCGCACGGTGGTGACCAAGCCCATCAAACTGGTGGGTACGGGCGAGAAGATGGAAGCGCTCGACGTGTTCCACCCCGACCGTATGGCCGACCGCATCCTGGGCATGGGCGACATCGTCAGTCTGGTGGAGCGCGCCAAGGAGCAGTATGACGAGAAGGAGGCCCAGCGCCTGCAGAAGAAGATCATGAAGAACCGCTTCGACTTCAACGACTTCCTGGCGCAGATTCAGCAGATCAAGAAGATGGGCAACCTCAAGGACCTGGCCTCCATGATTCCCGGCGTGGGCAAGGCCATCAAGGACATCGACATCGACGACAACGCCTTCAAGGGCATCGAGGCCATCATCCTCTCCATGACCCCCAAGGAGCGCACCAACCCCGAGATTATCAACATGAGCCGCAAGCAGCGCATCGCCAAAGGCTCGGGCACGAATATGCAGGAGGTCAACCGCCTGATCAAGCAGTTTGACCAGACGCGCAAGATGATGAAGATGATGACCGGCGCCAAGGGCGGCAAGATGGGCATGCGTATGCCCAAGCTGCCCGGCGGTATGCCCGGATTTCCCCAAAAATAAACAGAACTGAGCATGCAAATCATTGACGGCAAGGCCACCGCGGCCCAAATCAAACAGGAGATTGCCGAAGAGGTGGGCCGCATGGTGCAGGCCGGACGCAAGCGCCCGCACCTGGCAGCAGTCCTCGTCGGCCACGACGGCGGCAGCGAGACGTATGTGCACAACAAGGTGCTGGCCTGCGAGGCCTGCGGTTTCCGTTCCACCCTGGTGCGCTATGAAGACGACGTCACCGAGGCCGAACTGCTGGCCTGCGTGGACCGCCTCAACAACGACGCCGACATCGACGGCTTCATCGTGCAGCTGCCCCTGCCGCGACACATCAACAAGCAGCGCATCATCGAGGCCATCGACCCGCGCAAGGACGTGGATGGTTTCCACCCCGTCAACGTAGGCCGTCTGGCCATCGGCCTGCCCTGCTTCATCTCGGCCACGCCGCTGGGAATCATCACGCTGCTGCAGCGCTACCACATCGAGACGTCGGGACGCAAGTGCGTCATCCTCGGCCGCTCGAACATCGTGGGCAAGCCCATGGCCCAGCTGATGATGCAGAAAAACTATGGCGACGCCACCGTCACCGTATGCCACAGCCACACGGCCAACGTCAAGGCCGAATGTCGCGAAGCCGACATCATCATCGC
Organism: uncultured Bacteroidales bacterium; assembly: GCA_946055775.1. Classification (GTDB taxonomy): domain Bacteria; phylum Bacteroidota; class Bacteroidia; order Bacteroidales; family Bacteroidaceae; genus Alloprevotella. The sequence continues at coordinate 7,180 of CAMGHE010000081.1, read as the reverse complement.
CGCCATCGGTCAGCCGGGCTATGTCACGGCTGACATGGTGAAGCCCGGCGCCGTGGTCATCGACGTGGGCACCACCCGTGTGCCCGACGCCACGCGCAAAAGCGGTTTCCGCCTGTCGGGCGATGTCTGCTACGACGAGGTGTCACCCCTGTGCAGTTACATATCGCCCGTGCCGGGCGGCGTGGGTCCGATGACCATCTGCATGCTCATGCTCAACACGCTCAAGGCCGCCCGCGGCGGCGTGTTCGACAGATAAGCATCCCGCGGCCCGCACCCCCTACCAATGGCGCCCGCCGCAACCGGCGGGCGCCATTGCCCTTTCCACATCTGACGCTCTCGCTTCAGTTCATCCCCCCAACATCCCCCATTCTCCCCATCTGCCCCATGCGCACCACCTACCGCCAGATGCTGAAGTATGCCGCCACGGGCGTGGCCAACACGCTGCTGACGCTGGCCGTCTATGCCCTGCTGCGGCAGTGCGCGTGCAGCATGGACGTGGCCAACGCCGCGGGCTATGCCGCGGGCATGGTGTGCTCGTTCGTGCTGAACAAATGGTGGACCTTCCGCAACGGGCATGGCCACGTGCTGCGGCAGAGCCTGCTCTTCGTCACGGGCTGCGGCCTGTGCTGGCTGTTGCAATGGGGCGCCTTCCGCCTCATGGTCGGCCACCTGCCCGAGGGCATCGCCCTGCTGGCAGGTATGGCGGTATATACGGCGGCCGGCTTTGCCTACAATAAACTGGTAACCTTTGCTCCCACTCGTCACTCTCTATCCCGATAATCATCATGAAAAGACTGCTCTCCCTGCCTCCGCATGTCGTGGAGTGTTTCCACGAAGTCACGGGCCTGCCCACCGACAGTTACTTCTGCACCTCCGATCCCGTAGGCCATCGCCTGGGAAGCGGCGGCGGCACCATCTGGCTGCTGGAAGCCCAGCGCCGCGCCGAAGCGCCCGAAACGCCCTTCTCCGAATGGCTGCCGCGCGAGCGCCGCATCCTGCTGCACGCCGCCGGACAGAGCCGCCGCCTGCCGGCCTATGCGCCGGGCGGCAAGGTGCTCACCCCCGTGCCCGTCTTCCGCTGGGAGCGCGGACAGCGCATCAGTCAGACGCTGCTGGACCTGCAGATGCCGCTCTTCGAGCACGTCATGCAGCAGGCGCCGCAGAGTCTGCGCACGTTGGTGGCCAGCGGCGACGTGTATCTGCGCTGCGACGCCCCGCTCGAGCCCATCCCCGAGGCCGACGTGGTATGCTTCGGCCTTTGGGGCGATGCCGAACAGGCGTCCCACCATGGCGTATTCATGATAGACCGCAACGCCCCCACGGCGCTCGACTTCATGCTGCAAAAGCCTTCGACCGAGGTGCAGGCCGCCCTCATGCCCACCCACTTCGCCCTGATGGACATCGGCCTGTGGCTGCTCTCCGACCGCGCCGTCGAGGTGCTGGCACGCCGCTGCACCACGGCCGACGCCGCCACCACCGAGGCCACGGACGAGGCGCTGGCCACAGACCGCTTCACGGCCTACGACCTGTACAGTCAGTTGGGCTGCGCCCTGGGACGTCACCCGTCGGCGCCCGACGAAGAGGCCGGCCGCCTGAGCGTGGCCATCGTGCCGTTTGAAGGGGGCGAGTTTTACCACTTCGGCACCACCGAGGAGATGATAGCCTCGGCATGGGCCATACAGAACCGCGTGAAGGACCAGCGCTTCATCATCCAGAAGCGCGTGAAGCGCCACAGCGCCGTCTTCACGCAAAACGTGGTGGCGCAACACCGCCCCGACGCCTCGCTCAACAGGATATGGCTCGAAAACTGCCGCCTGGGCGACGGCTGGACGCTCCACGCCCGCCATGTGCTGACGGGCATCCCGACCGACTCGTGGACCATCGACCTGCCGGAAGGGGTGTGCGTGGATGTGGTGCCGGTGGACGAGGCGGCCTATGCCCTGCGTCCCTACGGTTTTACGGATGCCTTCCGCGGCGACGTGACGGCGCCGACGACGCACTTCCTGGAGCGCCCCGTCACCGAATGGCTGGCAGCGCGCGGCATCAGTGCCGACGAACTGGTCCACACGGACGACCTGCAGCGCGCCTGTCTTTTCCCCATCAGCACGGACACCGGCGTGCTGGAACGCCTGCTGCGCTGGTTCATCACCGACGAGCCCGACGCGGCCGACACGGCGCTGTGGCGCAGCCTGCCGCGCTACTCAGCCGACATGCTCACCGACAGGGCGAACCTGCGCCGCCTCTTCGCCCAGCGCCACGACCTGTGCCTTCAGACGCTGCCCACGCTGGCACGCAACTGGCCTAAGAGCGTCTTCTACCAGGTGAACCTCAAGGATATGGCGCGCCACTTCAACGAGGGCCACCTGCCCATGCCGGACGCTCTGCCTAACGACGCACCGGTGATGACGCGCATCCACGACGCGATGTTCCGCTCGGAGGTGCTGCGCCCCACCGACGCAGAGGCGGCCCTGCACCACGAGCAGCGCGCCTTTGCCATGCTGAGCGACGTGCTCACGGCCGAGGCGGGTCTGCGCCCCTGCCACCCCAAGATGACGACGCTGCCGGACCAGATAGTGTGGGGACGCAGCGCCGTGCGCATCGACCTGGCGGGAGGATGGACGGACACGCCGCCCTACACCCTGCTGGCGGGTGGCAACGTGGTCAACATGGCCATCGAACTGAACGGACAGCAGCCGCTGCAGGTCTATATCAAGCCCTCGCGTGAGAAGGCCATCATCTGCCGCTCCATCGACCTGAGCGCCATGGAGCGCATCACCACCTACGAGGCGCTGGCCGACTTTGCCAAGGTGGGCTCGCCCTTCTCCATCCCCAAGGCGGCGCTGGCGCTGGCGGGTTTCCTGCCCCGGTATGCGGGCGAACGCCACGCCTCGCTCGAACGCCAGCTCGAGGCCTTCGGCTGCGGCATCGAAATCACCCTGCTCTCGGCCATTCCCGCGGGCTCCGGACTGGGCACAAGCAGCATCCTGGCCGCCACGGTGCTCGGCGCCGTGGCCGACTTCTGCGGACTGGGATGGGACAAGACGGAGATTTGCCGCCGCACGCTGATGCTCGAACAACTGCTCACCACGGGCGGCGGATGGCAGGACCAGTATGGCGGCGTACTGCACGGCGTCAAACTGCTGCAGAGCCAGCCGGGACTCTCGCCCGTGGCCACGCCGCGATGGCTGCCGGACACGCTCTTCACCGACCCGGAAATCAAGCCCTGCCACCTGCTCTACTACACGGGGCTCACCCGCACGGCCAAGCACATCCTGGCGGAGATTGTCCGCGGCATGTTCCTCAACAGCACGGAGCACCTGGACCTGCTCAACAGCATGAAGCAGCACGCCATGCAGATGTACGAGGCCATCCAGTTGGGACGCTTCGACGCCTACGGCCGACTGCTGCGCCGCACATGGGAGCAGAACCAGGCCCTCGACAGCGGTACCAACCCGCCGGTCATCGAGGCGCTGTGCCGGCGCATCGACGACTACTGTCTGGGCTACAAACTGCCGGGCGCGGGCGGCGGCGGCTTCCTCTATATGGTGGCCAAAGACCCCATGGCAGCGCTGCGCATCCGCGAAGAACTGACAGCACGCCCGGCCGCTCCGGGCGCACGCTTCGTTGAGATGAGCCTGTCGAAGACGGGCCTACAGATAAGCCGCAGTTAGGCGGCAAGATGAGCCGCAGTTGAGCGGCACAACACCTTTCCTTCTATCCCTCTCCCACCCCCATGAAACACTTCCTTTGCCTCACTCTGGCGCTGGCGCTCCTTACGCCACATACCGCCTCTGCACGCAAAAAGCCGCAGCAGGTCACCGTGGCCGTGATGGCCATCAACGACTTCCACGGGGCCTTTGCCCGCGACGACTACAAGGGCATACCGGGCGGCGCCGCCCTCTGGCAGACCGTCGATTCGCTCAAGCGGGTCTATCCGCACCACCTCGTCGTGACGGCGGGCGACAACTTCGGCGGTAGCTACTTCTACTACGCCACGCAGGGACGCCTCATGGCGCCGCTCTTCCGCGGCTTAGGCATCGACCTCTCGGCCGTCGGCAACCACGAGTTTGACGAGGGGCAGGACAAACTGGCCCGCCGCTGGGCCGACGGCCCGGAGGGCTTCGCCCCGGGCTCCTTCACCTATGTCTGCGCCAACGTACGCGGGGCCGACGGCGCCATTCCGCCCTACCTGCGTCCCTATGCGGCACGCAGCATCGACGTGGGCCGGGGCCGTCAGGTCAAGGTGGGCTTCGTCGGACTGCTGACAGGCTCGACGCCGCAGCAGGTGAGCAAGTCGCGCATCAAGGGACTGACCTTCGACGCCCGCTACACGGCGGTGCTGGACAGCGTCAAGCGCCTGCCCGACTACGCCACGACCATCGGCGACGCTGACGTGCGCCTGCTCCTGACGCACATCGGCACGGCCATGCAGGACGGCAAGGCGGTGTGGGACGATATGGCGGCCGACAACCTGGCTGGCCTCACGGCCAACAACTGGCACGGCATACTGACGTCGCACACGCACCAGGCGGTAGAGGGCCGCATCAACAGCACGGCCATCCCCGTGGTGCAGGGCCTCTGTCAGGGCCGCTACGTCAGCATCGTCAAGGCCACCATCGACCTGCGCTCGCACCGCGTACTGAAGGTGGAGACCGAACTGTGCCGCACGCGGACGGACCTGCCGCTCACAGGCGGCGCGGCACGCTTTGCCGCCCTGACCGACTCGCTGCTGGCACACACCCGGACGGCGGGCGGCACACCGCTGGGCGAAAGGCTAACCACGGCCGCAGCGCCGCTGACGCACAGCCGCAGGGACCACATGAAACAGACGGCGCTGGGCACCCTGGTGTGCCGCGCCTATGCGGAAGCCCTGCGCCGCCATCTGGCGCTGCCGGACACGCTGCCCATCGTCGGCGTGAGCCACTTCGGCAGCATACGCGGCGGCCTGGCTGACGGACCGGTGCGCGTGCTGGACGTGGGCGAGGCGTTGCCCTTCAGCAACGAACTGCGCGTGTTCCGCATGAAGGGGGCCGACCTGCAACGCCTGGTCGAGGCGGGTCTGGCCAACACTGCCTACGGACGCATACAGACGTCGTGGCTCGACATCACGGCCGACGCCAAGCAGCACGTCACGGCGATGACCTATCAGGGCCCGACGGGACAGTCCCGACGCCTGAAGGCTGAGGACGAGGTGCTGGTGGTGGCGGACGACTTCATGACGCACGGGGGCGACGGCTATGCGCCGGCACTCTTTCCCGACACTTTGGAAATGAAGGTGGAAGGCCTCCCTGCCACCACCGACGCCTTTATCAATTATCTCAAGACTCTGCCCACGATCTAACAAACTCCTTCCCATGTCTCTCTTTGCCACCCCTCCTGCCCCACCCCGCGCCGACCTCAACCTGGACCGCTTCTTCGGCGGCGGCGACGGTAACGACCACGACGCGCCGTTCATGCAGCCCATGCTGCCGGCGGAATGGCACCCGCAGAGCGGCGTCCAACTGACGTGGCCGCACGCCCGGACCGACTGGGCGCCGATGCTGGCCGAGGTGACGGAATGCTACGTCCGCCTGGCCTACGAGATTGCGCTGCGCGAAACGCTTCTCATCGTGGCGCCCGACGTCACGCCGGTGCAGGCCCTGCTCCGGCAGCGTCTGCCGGCCCGCATCTACGACCGCATACGCTGGGCCCAGTGCCCCACCAACGACACCTGGGCCCGCGACCACGGCGCCCTGACGGTCATCGGGCCCGAGGGCATCAGTCTGCTCGACTACCGCTTCGACGGCTGGGGCGGTAAGTTTGCCGCCGACTTGGACAACGCCATCACGCGCCACCTCTGCGACGCGGGCGTGCTGAACGGCACACGCCGCGACATGGACGACTTCACCCTGGAAGGGGGCAGCATCGAGAGCGACGGCGAAGGGACGCTGCTGACCACATCGACCTGCCTGCTCAACCCCAACCGCAACGCCGCGTTGACGAAGGCGCAGATCGAGGAGCGCCTGTGCCGCGACCTGGGCATGAAGCAGGTGCTGTGGCTCGACCACGGCCACCTGGAGGGCGACGACACGGACGCCCATATCGACACGCTGGCGCGCTTCTGCCCCGACGGCGTCATTGCCTACGTGGCCTGCGACGACACGACCGACAGCCACTATGCCGCCCTCCGGCGCATGGAGGAGCAGTTGCGCACGATGCGCAACCTCCGCGGCGAGCCCTACCGCTTGGTGCCGCTGCCCATGCCTCGCGCCATCTACGACGAGGACGGCGAACGCCTGCCGGCAACCTACGCCAACTTCCTCATCATGAACGGCGCCGTGCTCTATCCCACCTATGCCCAGCCTGACCGCGACGAGGAGGCCCGACTGGCCCTGCAGCGCGCCTTCCCCCACACGGACCTGGTGGGCATCGACTGCCGCGCCCTCATACGCCAGCACGGCTCGCTCCACTGCGCCACGATGCAGTTTCCCCTCGGCGTCATTTCCTGAAACTCTCCAAAACCTTCTCTCTCTCTTCCCATGCAGACACTCAAAGTCGGACTCATACAGATGGCCTGCCAGACTGATGCTCAGGCCAACAAGGAAAAACTTGCCGCACGCATTGCCGAGGCTGCCGCTCAGGGCGCCCGGTTAGTGGTGCTGCAAGAACTGCACAACACACCCTATTTCTGCCAGACGGAGAACGTCGAGCACTTCAACCTGGCCGAGCCTATCCCCGGTCCATCAACGGATTTCTTCGGCGAGGTGGCCCGCCGTCACCACATCGTCCTCGTCACGTCGCTCTTCGAACGCCGCGCGGCTGGTCTCTACCACAACACGGCCGTGGTCTTTGAGAGCGACGGCACGATAGCGGGCAAGTATCGCAAGATGCACATCCCCGACGACCCGGCCTACTATGAGAAGTTCTACTTCACTCCCGGCGACCTGGGTTTCCAGCCCATCGACACGAGCGTGGGCCGTCTGGGCGTCCAGGTGTGCTGGGACCAGTGGTACCCCGAGGGTGCCCGTCTGATGGCGCTGGCAGGGGCCGACTTGCTCATCTACCCCACGGCCATCGGCTACGAGAGCAGCGACACGCCCGACGAACAGGAGCGGCAGCGCGAGGCATGGACCACGGTGCAGCGCGGCCATGCCGTCGCCAACGGTCTGCCGGTCATCGCCGTCAACCGCACGGGCCACGA
>CAMGHE010000080.1 GCA_946055775.1 uncultured Bacteroidales bacterium | reverse complement strand
ATTCCCAAGGGCTGGGAACATGATTCCCAAGGGCTGGGAACACGATTCCCAAGGGCTGGGAAAAAATCCGGGACGGCCGCCGGCCTTGCGCCTACATGGCGCTGAAGCATTTGCTGTCGATGAGGTTGTTGGCGATGGCGTAGATGGTCAGGCCGGCCACGGAGTGGATTTGCAGTTTGCGGGCGATGTTGCGCCGGTGGGTGATGACGGTGTTGACCGAGATGAAGAGGTGGCTGGCAATCTCCTTGTTCGACATGCCCTGCACCAAGCAGATGATGATGTCCTTCTCGCGTTCCGACAGGGTCTCGCGGCCCTCCATCGGCTTGATCATGTCTTGCAGGCGTGTGGAGACCTCCTCGTCCTTGACCTTCTTCTCGAGGCAGCGGATGGCCGGCACGAAGATGAGGTCTTCCACCATGCTGTGGTTGCGTATCCACTCCTCATTATTATATAGGTCGTAGAGCGTGTCGGTCAGCCGGCTGTTGGCCAGTCCGTCGTGCGGCAGGTATTTGATGATGATGCTCTTCAGTTCGTGAAACTTGCCCGTGGTGTCGCTGTGGTGCTTGGAGAAGATGTCCACGTTGTACTTCGCCGTCTGTTCGCCGCGCAGCAGGGCCTCGACGTAGGGGAAGAGCGTCTTCTCCTCGTAGGTCATGTGCTTGCGGATGTCGTGGGCGTAGGCGTCGTAGAGCTGGAGGATGAGCGGTGCCAGGTGGTCGTTGCTGCACAGCGTCTGTTCCAGTTTCTGGCGGATGGACGGCAGTTGGAAGTCCAGGAAGAAGCGGTGCGAGGCCCGCAGGTAGCCCAGCAGCGTGCGCACGCTGAGTCGCTCGTCCGTGGTCTTGGGCGCGTAGCCGTTGATGACGAAGTTGACCACGGCCAGGAACGTGTAGGCATCCACGTCCTGCTCGCGGCATACCTCGTCCACCGTTTTGTCGCCGAAGCCCAGGCGTATGCCGAAGGCGCTCAGGCCCTGCAGCATGCTGTAGTTGTCGCTGATGAGGTCGATCATCTTGTCGTCGGCCTCGTAGAGTTTCATCCGTTTCATGGCGCGTCGTATTTATGGCTGCAAAGTAACCCATTTTTTCCCGTTCGTGCAATCCCCAATAGTGGGTATCGCCCTTTTCCGTCCCCTTCTCCCCCTCATGCTTTGCGGGTAGCGCGCTCCTCACCAGTGGGGGCAGACGTGCCGCGGCGGCCGCGCAAAACCCCCATTTCTGCGTATTGCCGCGCCGGCGGCAAGCCCCTACCTTTGCAGTCCGAAACCGACAAGACCTCACAGAACGATGAACCGATTGCACCCCCTTCTCTCCCTCCTGCTGGCCCTTCCCGCCATGTCCGCCGAGCCCGCCCTGCCCGCTGACAGCCTGCGCCCGATGGAGCAGACCACCCTGGGCGAGGCCACCGTCACCACCACGCGGCGCGACCGCGTGCGCCGCTCGGCCTACAGCGCCGTCGTGGCCGACACCCGGGCCCTGCAGCACCGCAACCTCAGTCTGGGTCAGACCCTCGGCACCCTGCCCGGCCTCCGACTGCGGCAGAGCGGCGGCGTGGGCTCCGACAGCCACCTGCTCATCGACGGCTTCGGCGGCCGCCACGTCCGCATCTTCGTGGACGGCGTGCCCCACGAAGGTAGCGGCATGGCCATGAGCCTGAACAACCTGCCCGTCGATTATGCCGAGCGTGTCGAGGTGTATAAGGGCGTCGTGCCCGTCACCTTCGGCGCCGATGCCATAGGTGGCGTCATCAACGTCGTCACCGCGCAGGACCCCCGGCCCTTCGCCCTCGACGCGTCTTATACCTATGGCTCGTTCAACACCCACAAGGGCCACCTGCGCCTGCTGCGCCGCACGGGCGGCGGATGGACCTTCGCGCTGACCGCCTTCCAAAACTATTCCGACAACGACTACCGCATCGACAACTGGGTGCGCACCTTCACCGTCAACGACGACGGCAGCGTCACCCGCCACCCCGTCGATCAGAGCGACGTGCGCCACGTGCGTCGCTTCAACGACACCTTCCACAACGAGGCCATCACAGCGCGCGCCGGGCTCACCGGCACCTCGTGGGCCGACCGCCTGTGGGTCACGATGACCGCCAGCCAGTTTTATAAGGAAATTCAGACCGGCGTCTATCAAGACATCGTCTTCGGGCAGAAGCACCGTCACGGCTACAGCCTGTCGCCAGCCATCGACTACAGCAAGCGCCGCATTGGCGGCGTCCTGGACGTCAGTCTGCATGCCGACTACACCCGCAACCTCACCACCAACGTCGATACCGCCGCACGCTACTACAACTGGCTGGGCGACTACTACGTCACCGCCACGCAGGGCGAGCAATCCTACCAGCACGCGCAGCAGCGCAACGACGCTTGGAACGCCACCGCCGGCCTCGTATGGCGGCCCGCACATTGGCACGAGGTCAGTCTGAACCACGTCTATAGCGCCTTCCGCCGCACCAGTCGTGACTATATCGGCGCCACCGCCACGCTGACCGACTACACCATCCCCAAGCGCTCGGCCAAGCATATCACCGGCCTGGCATGGAAGGTGATGCCCTCCGAGCGATGGAACGCCACGGCCTTTGCCAAGCACTATGCGCAGAGCGTGCGCGGTGCCGTCTCGACCAGCACCGATGGGGTGGGCAACTATGAGGAACGGCACCAAACCGTGACGACCTGGGGCCTCGGGGCGGCCTTGACCTGGTTCCCCCTCGACGGCCTGCAGGCCAAGGCGTCGTACGAACGTGCCTGCCGCCTGCCCACCTACGACGAACTCTTCGGCGACGAGGACCTGGAGGCCGGGCGCACCGACCTCCGGCCCGAGCACAGCCACAATGTCAACCTCGACCTGGCCTACACCCGCCGCTTCGGACGCCACAGCCTGAGGGCCGAGGGCACGCTGCTCTACCGCAACACGAAAGACTTCATCAAGCGCGGCATCGGCAAGCGCGGCGCTCTGCAGTATGGCATCTACGAAAACCATGGCCGGGTGCGCACCCGCGGCTACAACCTGGCCCTGCGCTACACTTATGGCAAATGGCTCGCCGCCGGCCTGACCTATAACAACACCGACACCCGCGACAACGAGCCCCGCTACACCGGAGGCTCCGGACAGGCCAACGTCCACTACGGCGACCGCCTGCCCAACATCCCCTACCGCTATGCCGGCGGCGACCTCACCCTCCGCTGGCCCGGCATCCTGGGACAGGGCACCTCGCTGGCCCTGACCTACGACACGTCGTGGCAGCACGCCTTCCCCCTCTACTGGGAGAGCATCGGCAATGCCGACACCAAGAGTTACGTCCCCGAGCAGTGGAGCCACAACGTCGCCCTCACCCTCGGGCTGGGCCAGGGGCGGTGGACCTTCACCCTGCAGTGTGACAACCTGACCGACGCCCGGCTCTACGACAACTTCAGCCTGCAAAAGCCCGGCCGCGCCCTCTACGTCAAGGCCAGGGTGAGCCTGTAGCAGAGTCCTCGCTCTTTCCCTTTCCTCCCACTTCACCTACTGTTCAGCACACACACTATCCACAATTCTCAAAACTTACATAACGATGAAAAACTCCGCACGTCCCCACGCCCTGCTCGCCGTCCTGGCGGCAGTAGGCCTCGCTTTCGCCGCTACTTCATGCAGCAGCGACGACCCCGAAACCATGCCCATCAACCCCGGCGACGCCACTGACACCATCCCCGCCACCGCCTATGTCGTGGCCGCCACCGTCGATGGCACCAGTTATCTGCTCACCACCCCCAGTCTGTCGGAAGGCACGCTCAGCGTCAAGGGCCACGGCACCGAGGTCAACGCCGCCACCTACTGGGTGTTCAAGGGGCAGAAGTACCTCTTCGGTCTGGTATATAATCAGGGCGGCAACGGCACCGGCGCCTCCTACTACCTCGACGCCGCCGGCACCATCCGCGAGAAATACCTCTACGAGTACAACCGCATCACCACCTACGGCACCTGGGGCCAGCACGTCGTCACCGCCTCGACGGGCAGCGCCCCCGCCACGCAGGCCGACGCCGAGGGCAACCTGCCGCAGGTGCTGCTGTTCAACCTGCTCAATGCCGAAGACGGTTCGCAGACCACGGCCTCTGTCATGGCCGAAAACTTCCTGGGCAACGGCGAGAAGGTCCACCTGGCCGGCTTGGCCGAGGCCGACGGCCGCCTCTATGCCTCCGTCATCCCCGGCGGCATGAGCCGCTACGGCATAGCCCGCTGGCCCCAGTGCGTCACCGACCCCGCCCTCATCGCCACGGCCGACGGCGGCAGCGCCAGCAGCGCCTATACGGCCGGCGAGATACCCTCTACGCAGTATCCCGACAGCGCCTATGTGGCCATCTACACCGGCAATTTGCTCCAGCAGACGCCCCACATCGCCCGCACCGGACGCATAGGCTACGCCTGCGGACGCTACCGCTCGCAGTACTACCAGACCATCTGGCCGGCCGACAACGGCGACCTCTACGTCTTCTCGCCCGGCTACGGCCGTACCGTCGAATCAACCGACGACCTCAAGCGCGTGGTGGGCACGAAACCCTCGGGCGTGGTGCGCATCAAGGCCGGACAGACCACGTTTGACGACACCTACTATGTCAACCTTGAAGCCCTCGGCACGCAGCATCCCATGTTCCGCTGCTGGCATATCTCGGGCGACAGTTTCCTGCTGCAACTCTACCGCGGTGGCGTGGACGAGATGAAGAAGGGCAAGGAAGCCGACGTCAGCGAACTGGCCATCTTCCATGCCGAAGCCCGCACCCTCATCCCCGTCACCGGCCTGCCCGACGACCTGGCCGGATTCGGCGGCGAGCCCTACGGCGAGAACGGTAAGATGTACATCGCCGTCAGCGTGACCGGCGGCGACTACCCCGCCTTCTACGAGATTGATGCCGCCACCGGCCGCGCCGTCAAGGGGCTGACCGTTGAGGCCGATGCCCTCCAGACCGCCGGCGTGCTGGAGATGCAACGCTAAACCGCCCGCCACCCGCCTGTTTCACCCTTAAACGTCCTACGTGATTATGAAAACGCTCTTCCGTCGCCTCCACCTCTGGCTCTCGCTGCCCTTCGGCATCGTGTTTTCCATCATCTGCCTGACGGGCGCCCTCCTGGTCTTTGAGAAAGAGATTACCGCCGCCATAGCCCCCGCACCGGCCACGGCCGATGCGGTGCGGCACGATGGCGCCGGCCGTCCAGATGGCGCCTCTCGTCCAAATGGCGCCTCTCGTCCAGATGGCGCCGGCCATGCCCACGCCCGCCCGTCGCGTCAGGATGCGCAGACGGCTCCGGCTGCCGACCGTCCTGCCACCGCCCACGCCCCGCAGGCCGGGACCGCGCGCGCCGGCCATGCCCGCCCGCCGCAACTGCCCTTCTTCCGCGAGGTGCGCAAACTGCACCGCTGGCTGCTCGATGCCCCGGCGAAAAAGGGCGAGCCCTCCGTGGGCAAATGGGTGGTGGGCATCTCGACGCTCATGATGGTCGTCGTCCTCATCAGCGGCGTCGTGGTGTGGTGGCCCCGCCATGCCGGACAGTGGCGGCGCCGCCTCACCCTGCGCTGGCGGCAGGGCTGGCGCCCCGCCTTCTACGACAGCCACGTCGCCCTCGGCATCTATGCCACCGCCTTTCTGCTGCTCATGGCCCTCACCGGGCTGACGTGGTCCTTCGGCTGGTATCGTCAGATGGCCTACGGCCTCTTCGACGGCCTCATGCCCGCCGACGAGGTGCGCCGCCTGTTCTACAGCCTCCACACCGGCCAGTGGGGCGGCCTCCTCACCAAGACCCTCTACTTCCTCAGCGCCCTCATCGGCGCCCTGCTGCCCTGGTCCGGCTACTGGATGTGGCTCAAGCACCGCAAGCGCCGTGCCTTGCGCGCGCAATATATATATAAGGTGTAGCCCAAGATAGATGCAGCCCACGCAGCCCCCTCGAAGCAGCATTAGGAAGTGCAAAAAAAGCCTATCGGTCACTTCACGTTTTTGCACGGAGTTTTCTATCAACGCCCGTCGGGCGGACGAAAAGTTTAGGAAAATTTAACGGCGGATGGGCGTTGCGGGAGGGGGTTCGGGCTACTGCAAACACTACCTGGGAAACTCAAAACACGACTTGGGCGACTGAAAAAACAACTTGGGCGACCGTTTTTTCAGTCGCCCAAGTTGTAAATCAGACTTTTTGCCACGAAAAAAAGGACCCAGCGGGCCCTTTGGCTATACTCCGTTGCAAAGATACTACATGGAAGGGCGAAATGCAAATCGCACTTTTTCGCCACTTTTCTCAAAATTTCTTCTTCAGGTAGGGAGAGTTTCCTATCACGTACCCGCCGAACCCCCCGCTCCGAAGGCGTAAAGGCACACACCGCGCCGAGGTGTGCAAAATTCAGCGGCGGCGTATAGACACGCGAACGGGTTAGTTGGTTTTACAATCAATTTGGCAAAACTCTCAAATGCGCAGACAATCAGTGTGATACAAGTAAGTTTAACTTCGTTGGCATAATTTAATCCTCTCAAAAGAGCCTAAAGACGGGCAAAGAGACAAGTTTTGCAGGAAAAAAGATAACTTTGCATTGCGAAATTATGAAGGACGAAGGAATGCAAGGTCTATATGGCAAAATAAAGGCTTTGACCGAAGACGGCGACACCGACGGCGCTCTGGCCCTGGCTGCCGAAGGGCTGCGGCAGGGCGATGATGCCCATCTGCACTATCTGGCTGGTAACGCCCTGATGAAGGCTGGACGCCGCACCGAGGCCATGAATGCCTACCTCAGCGCCAGCCGGCTGGACCCCGACAGCCCGGCCGCCGAACAGTTGGCCATGTGGCGCGGCATCATGGACTTCTACTGCAAGGACCTCTACAACCCCTGAGCCCTGTCCGCACCCGTTCCCTCCGTAACGCCCAACGAAAAGTAGGCGCACCGCCCACTCGGCGGACGCCCCTCCCAATCATACGATCTGAAACAATAAAGATGAGCAAGATTATTGGAGCCGTCGTCATCGACGAAGCCCGCTGCAAGGGTTGCAATCTCTGCGTGGTGGCCTGCCCCACAAAAACGCTGGCGCTGACCACAGGCGAAGTCAACCACAAGGGCTATGCCTTCTGCCGCAACGTGGCCGATAAGTGTATAGGCTGCGCGTCGTGCGCCATCGTGTGCCCCGACGCCTGCATCACGGTCTATAAGAAGAAAGTCAACGGCTGAACCCCACAGGGACGGCACGTTGTCGCCCCAGTGCGGACGGGGCGCGGGCAGTGATGCTGTCTGTTCCGCTCCCTCCTCTCTCTACAACGGAAAATGGAAAAAGAAATACTGTTACTCAAAGGCAACGAAGCCATCGCACACGCTGCTGTACGCTGCGGCTGCGACGGCTATTTCGGCTACCCCATCACGCCCCAGAGCGAAGTGCTCGAAACCCTCGCCGAGATTAAGCCGTGGGAGACCACCGGCATGGTGGTGCTGCAGGCTGAGAGCGAAGTGGCCTCCATCAACATGCTCTACGGTGGCGGCGGCACGGGCAAGCGCGTCATGACGTCATCGTCGAGCGTGGGCATTGCCCTGATGCAGGAAGGCATCAGTTACATGGCCGGCGCCGAAGTGCCCGGCCTCATCGTCAACGTGCAGCGTGGCGGTCCCGGACTGGGCACCATACAGCCCTCGCAGAGCGACTACAATCAGGCCACTCGCGGCGGTGGCAATGGCGACTATAACGTTATCGTCTTGGCGCCCAACTCGGTGCAGGAGATGGCCGACTTTGTCGATGAGGGCTTTCGCTTGGCCTTCAAGTATCGCACGCCCGTCATGATTCTCTCCGATGGCGTCATCGGGCAGATGATGGAAAAGGTGGTGCTGCCGCCCTTCCGTCCCCGCCGCACCGAAGAAGAGATTGCCCGCGAATGCCCCTGGGCCGCCAACGGCCACGGGCTGAAAAGTCGTGGCGTGAATGTCATCACCTCGCTCGAACTCGATCCCGCCGAGATGGAGAAGAAGAACCTGCAGTTGCAGGCCAAATACCGCCTCATTGCCGAAAATGAGGTGCGCTACGAGATGGTCAACTGTGACGATGCCGACATTATTATCGTCGCCTTCGGTTCTGCAGCCCGCATCTCGCACAAAGCCATGGAGACCGCCCGCGAGCAGGGCAAGCGCGTCGGTCTGTTCCGCCCCATCACCCTTTGGCCCTTCCCCACCGATGCCATATCGGCCCTGTGCGATCGCGTCAAGGGGTTGCTCACCGTAGAGATTAACGCCGGTCAGATGGTCTTTGACGTGCGCGCCGCTGCAGCAGGCCGCGTCCCCGTACATCACTACGGACGTCTGGGTGGCATCGTGCCCGACCCCGACGAGATTATCGCCGAGATAGACCAATTTGACAAGGCATGAGCACCACACCCCATCACCGCCCCGCTGCCGGCCGACACGACCGCACGCCCCAGCGCGACCGCCTGTTCGTCTTGCGCAACTGGCTCAACGGCATCTTCATGATTATGGCCGCTATCGCCATGGGTGGCATGGCCTACGGTTGGATGGAAGTTGGACCAGCGCCCGTATGGCCCACCTACCTCTGCGTCGTGGCCGTACTGGTCAAGATGGTCGAGGTGGCTCTGCGTATGCCCATCATGCTGAAGGGTAAGGACCGCCGCGACCGTACCGACCGCAAGACCTATACCTTGGACGATTTCGCCGACCGCCGGCAGATGACCGTCACTCCGGAAAGCCCGGAAAACCCGGATATTCCGGCTCACCCGCAAGCCCCCAAGGCCCAGAAACAAGACTGACACTTCACCCCAAATATGACAGAACAAGATATGACGGCCCCCGTGGCCAGTAAGCAGGACATCATCAGCCCGGAAAACCTGGTGTACAGCAAGCCCGCGCTCATGAACGACACCCCCATGCACTACTGCCCGGGATGCTCGCACGGCGTGGTGCACAAACTCATCGCCGAGGTCATCGCCGAGATGGGCATGCAGGAGCGCGCCATCGGCATCAGTCCCGTAGGTTGCGCCGTATTCGCCTACCGCTATATCGACATCGACTGGCAGGAAGCCGCGCACGGCCGCGCGCCTGCCTTGGCCTGCGCCGCCAAGCGCCTGTGGCCCGACCGTCTGGTGTTCACCTATCAGGGCGATGGCGACCTGGCCTGCATCGGCACGGCCGAAAGCATACACGCCCTCAACCGTGGCGACAACATCACCATCATCTTCGTCAACAATGCCATCTACGGCATGACCGGCGGACAGATGGCCCCCACCACCCTCATGGGCATGA
>CAMGHE010000079.1 GCA_946055775.1 uncultured Bacteroidales bacterium | reverse complement strand
CACGAAAAAAGGGCCCCATCGGGAGCCCTTCTCACTTTGCTAAGCAAAGATACAACATTTTTGGGCGAAATGCAAATCGCCCTTTTCCGCGACTTCCTCGAAAAAAAGTTTGTCCCGAGGCGAGAGTTTTCTGTCTGAAAGCCATAACGACTTATACAATGCTCAAGTTGTCCCTGTTGTCGTCCTATAATAGATACGGCAACAGGGACAACCACCACAACAACCGGTACAACTTGGAATGTTGTATAAGTTGTCTATGTTGTCGTCATGCAATACTCTAATGGTACCGTCGTCCGCCGAAGATGATGCGCAGGCGGTTGGTCAGGGCGCTGGTGATGCGCCTTGTGTCGCCGTGGCGCAGGTTGAGCCAGAGTTCCTCGAGGGAGCGCGCGGCCTTGACCCATGGGTGGCCCCAGGCCATGATGCGATAGACGCGGCGGCGGAAGGCTACATGGTCGATGACGTCGGCGGGGTGGCGCAGGGGGCGTTCCAGGTTGTGTCGGCCCATGGTGAAGATGCGGCGCAGGCCACGCGGCGTGGTGGCGATGGAGCCCGCGTAGTGGGTGCTCTCGTCGGTGACGCCGATGTTGCTGATCATGTTGTGGCGCGGCACGATGGACATCTGTCCGTTGAGCAGCAGGGCCGCCTGGATGAGCGTCTCGTAGTATTCGCGGCCCGTGGCAGCATGGGCGCGGCAGGTGGCCAGGAAGTCGCGGCGCAGGCGGCGCTCACGGATGACGGCTTCGATGCGCGCCACGCTTTCGGGACGGCGGAGGAAGGCGTAATCCGGTTCCCAGCGCTCGAAGGCGCGGCGCCACGAGGCCCAGCCCCAAATGGAGCAGTTGGTGGTGAAGAAGTAACTGTCGTCGCCGATGTCGGTGGTGTGTTCCTCGTGGTTGAAGCCCGCTATCATGCCGATGCGCTCGTCGTCGGCATATCGGTCGAGCATGGCCTTGCAGAAAGGGATGAAGTCGTCCGAGGGGATGTCGTCGTCCTCGAGGATGACGCACTGCTCGGCCATGGAGAAGGCCCAGCGTTGGGCGTAGTATTCGGAGGGGTCGCAGCCATGGTTTTCGGTGCAGTAGTTGCGGCGCACATCACACTGCCAGTCCACCTCGGCCACCACCTGTCGGCAGGCTTCGAGGGCCGGCATGTCGGCCTCCGAGCGCGGTCCGTCCTGGTAGAGGAACAGGCGCGAGGGGCGTGCGCGGCGCACGGCCTCGAAGACCTGGCTGAGGCGGTCGGGACGGTTGAAGAAGAGGATGAGGACGGCCACATCGGTCAGCGGGGCCTGCGGGCTTTCGTTCGTCATGGTCGGGGAAGAGAGAGGGGGAGAGAGACTTATTCCTTGATATATTCGCTCCAGTCGGTCAGGCGCATGTCGCCTTTGCGGCGGTAGGTGTCGTGCATGGCGAAGGCCGCGTTGAGCACGTGGTGTGTGTGTCCGCCGTAGCGTTCAGCCAGCCGCAGGTAGTCGTTGAGCAGCGGGCGGTAGTCGGGGTGGGCAATGGCGACGAGGGCGCGGGCCTTGTCCATGGCGCACTTGCCGCGCAGGTCGGCCACGCCATATTCGGTGGCCACGGCATCGACGTAGTGCTCGGTATGGTCCACGTGCGAGCAGAAGGGCACAATCGAACTGATTTTCCCGTCCTTCGTCGTACTGCCGCAGGTGAAGGTGGCCAGCATGGCGTTGCAGGTGAAGTCGCAGGAGCCGCCCACGCCGTTCATCATCTTTGTGCCCAAAATCTTGGTGCTGTTGACGTGACCGTAGATGTCCACCTCGATGGCCGTGTTGAGCGAGCAGATGCCCAGACGTGCGATGATTTCGGGGCAGTTGGAAATCTCGGAGGGGCGCAGGAGGAGGCGGCCACGGAACTCGGCCATGTCGCGGTAGAGCGCCTGGAGGTGTTCCGGCGAGATGGTCAGGGCGCCCGTCGATGCCGACACCACGCGGCCTTCGCGGATGAGGCGCAGAGGCTCCTCTTGCAGCACCTCGGTGTAGATGTTGAAGTCGGGCACCTCGCTACATTCGCCCAGGGCACCCAGTACGGCGTTGGCGCCGCTACCCACACCGCTCTGCAGGATGAGGCGGCGGGGGTTGATGTAGCCTTCGCGAATGTTATCTACGAGGAAGTCGGCCACGTGCTGGCCGATGCGTTGCGTCACGTCGGTGGCCGGCGTCATGGCGCGCGACTCGTCCGGACAGTGGGTCATGACGTAGCCCTTGATGCGCTCAGGATCTACCTCGATATAGGGTGTGCCAATCATCTCCACCGGCTGCGTGATGCGTATGGGCGAGCGGTACCACGGCGCCTCAATCTCATAGATGTCGTGCATGCCGATGAGGCGTGTGGAGTGCCAGGTGTTGATTTCGATGAACACCCCTTTGCGTGCCAAGTGGCAGATGGTGGGTGCTATGCCGATGCCGGCAGTGAGGTAGATGCGTATGCGTCCGCGCACCTCCTGCACGTCGCAGGCCTCGATGATGCCCCAGTCCACGGGTCCGGTTAGCCCCTGGCGGAGGAACGTGGCGTTGTCCGACAGGTTGAGGTCGGTATAGCGCACACGCCCGCTGTTGAAGGCGCGGCGTAGGTCGGCGTTGACCGAAAAGGGCAGGCGGCGGTCTATGGCGTCGGCCAGCGACAGTTCGCCGTCTGTCGTGGCGCCGATGGAGGCGCCAGTGACGACGTTGACCTTGAAGGGCAGCCCCTGCTCGTGCAACTGGCGTGCGCGTGCGGCGATGGCGGGAGTGATGACCTTGGGCGAGCCAGCCGGGCCGAAGCCGCCCACGCCAATCCACTCGCCGTCCTGTATGAATGACGCCGCCTCGGCGGCAGAAATCTCGGGTATGTTCATAGGAGTATGTACGTCAGTAAGCCAATTCGCCTGCAAATATACGCAAAAAAGCCGCACCACGGCAACGCGGGTGCGGCTTTCGCCCTGTATGTGGGCGGGTGCGTCGCCGGCAGACAGCGCCCCCGCCATTGTTTTATCGTTTCAGGCTCAGGCGACCGGCGGCATCGGCCACGACGGTGTAGGTCTTGCCTTTCTTCGTCTTGAGCGCCAGTTCGCTGTCCTTGTAGCGCACAACGAGGCGCTCGCCGGCGAGCGAGGTGATGTCGGCGCGCGTCAGTTGGCCGCCGGCCCAGACAATGTTGACGTGGAAGTTGCCGCGGGCGTGCAGGCCGTTGATATGGCCCTCGGCCCAGGCGTCGGGCAGCGAGGGCAGCAGGCGGATGTCGCCCTCGTGGCTCTGGAGGAGCATCTCGGTGACGCCGGCCGTGCCGCCGAAGTTGCCGTCAATCTGGAAGGGCGGGTGTACGTCCCAGAGGTTGTCAGCCGTGCCGTTAGAGAGCAGGTTGCGATAGAGCGTGTAGGAGTGGTTGCCGTCCCAGAGGCGTGCCCACTGGTTGAGTTTCCATCCCATGCTCCATCCCGTGGCGCCGTCGCCGCGGTGTTCCAGGACGATGCGCGAAGCCTTGATGAGGTCGGGCGTGGCCATGTGGGTGATGGTCGAGCCGGGGTGCAGGCCGTAGAGATGGTTGACGTGGCGGTGCTGGTCCTTGGGGTCGTCGATGTCGGTGCTCCACTCCATGAGTTGGCCGTAGCGGCCTACGGTGTAGGGGGCGATGCTGTCGAGGACGTTCTGCCACTGCCGGGCCTCGTCGGCGTCGCACTTGAGGATGCGTGCGGCCTCGATGGCCTGCTTGAGGATTTCGCGGCATACGGCGTGGGTGAAGGTCGTGCCCTGGTCGATGGGGCCGTGCTCGGGCGAGGTGCTCGGTGCGGCGGTGTAGTAGCCCTTGGGGTGACGCCAGAGGAAGTCGGTGGTAAACTGTGCGCAGCCCTTGATGAGGGGGTAGGCCGTATGGCGGAGGAAGGCCTTGTCGCGTGTGAAGTCGTAGTATTCCCAGAGGTGGGTAGCGAGCCACGAAGAGGCCATGGGGTTGTAGTTCCACGACATGTCCTGTCCCTCAAGCGGTGCGGTGAAGCCGAAGGGGTTGGCCGAGATGCCGGCCGCCCATCCGCGTGCGCCCCAGTAGGCCTTGGCCGTGCGCTCGCCGGGCTTTTCGAGCAGGCGGATGAAGTCGGTCAGGGGCTCGGCGCACTCGGTGAGGTTGGTGGTGAGCGCCGGCCAGTAGTTCATCTGCAGGTTGATATTGTTGTGGTAGTCGATGCGCCAGGGTCCGTCGATGTTGTTGTGCCAGATGCCCTGCAGGTTGGCCGGCAGGTTGCCCGGTCGCGACGAGGCAATGAGGAGGTAGCGGCCAAACTGGTAGTATAGCGTTTCGAGGCCCGGGTCGGCGGCGCCGTGGCGATAAGCCTCCAAGCGTTGCGGCGTGTCCTTGCCATTGTCGCCATCGCCCTTGAGGCGGAAATCGACGCGGGTGAACATGTCGCGGTAGTCGGCCACGTGGTCGGCGAAGATGGCGTCATGGCCTTTGGCGACAGCCATGTCCATCCATTCGGCCGTGGTGGCCAGCGGGTCGATGCCCACATAGGCATGGGGGTCGGCGGGGTCGGGGTCGTAGTTGGGCGCGTAGTCGGTGTCGGCCGTGAAGAGGAAAAGCACGTCGGCCGCCCCCTTTACGGTGAGGGCACCGCCGTCGTTGGTGATGGCGACGTCGTCGTTGAGGGCGTCGTCGGGCACGATGGCCTTGAGGCGCACGGCATACTGCATGCCGTTGTTCATCAGGCGGCCGTCATAGAGCAGGGCGTCGTTGTCGGTGGGCGTCACCTCGAAGTTGCTCCGCGGGTTGGGCGTATAGGCCAGGCGCAGCGTTTGTGCCTTGCCCCCCGAGGCGGTGAAGCGGAGCACCATGACGTTGTCGGGGTAGGAGATGAAGGCGCGGCGCACGTAGCGTGTGCCATCCATGGTGTAGGCCACGGTGGCGATGGCGCTGTCGAGTGAGAGTTCGCGCGTGTAGCCCGTGACGTTGGCCGGGCGGGCGTCAGTGTCGATGTTCAGTTCGCCCAGTGTGGTGAAACTGCCGAAGCGGAAGGCCGCCTCGCCCGTGGCCTCGTAGGGCACGTTGCTGTTGAAGTTTTGCCAGGTGAGCTGCGCCGCCTTCTGGTTGTCGCCGTCGAGGAAGGCTTGTCTGATTTCGGGGATGAGGTGGGCCGACTGTTTGTTGACGTCCCAGTAGTGGCGTGCGCCCTCGGGCGTACCCTTTTGGTTGCCCTCGCCGGTGCCCGGTCCGCCGCGCCAGAGGGTTTTCTCGTTGAGGGTGATGCGCTCACTTTCGAGCGAGCCCATGACGTTGGCGCCGATGGAGCCGTTGCCCAGAGGCAGGGAGCGCTGTTCCCACTCGCGGTCGGGGTTGTAGTTGGCGCCGCCGGCGTCGGGGCGTGGCAGTCCGGTGGGGTTATACTTTTTATTGCCTTCGTTCCAAATGGCGCGGCCCTTCAAAGAGGTAGGTTCGGAGAAGCGCACGGTGTAGGGTTGTGCACCGGCGGCCATAGCGACAAGGGCCATGGCGGCAAGGATGATGTGGCGTTTCATAGGGTGTCAGATGTAGGGTTGTGCGTAGAGGATAGAAAGAGGGGACGGGTGGAGGCTGCATGCCTTGCCCGCTGTGCGTGATGCGGGTTCTGCAGCCTTCACCCATCCCCCACGGTGCGGTCTGCAGGCCGGGAATGGTATGCTGTTTATCGGAAAGCCTTGAGGATGCGTGCCGCGGTGTCGGCCATCTCCTCGGGTGTGAAGTGTTTCTTTTCTTTCCAGAAGTCCATGTCGCCCTCGTTCTGCAGCGGCGCTAGGTGGATATGGGCGTGGTTCACCTCAAGGCCGAGCACCGTCATGCCCACTTTGCGGCAGGGGAAGGCCTCGCGGATGGCGGCGGCCACACGCTTGGTGAAGGCCATCATGGCGGCCATCTCTTCGTCCGAGAGGTCGAAGAAGTAATCTACCTCGTGCTTGGGCACGACCAAGGTGTGCCCCTGCGTGATGGGGTTGATGTCGAGAAAGGCGTAGAAGCGGTCGTCTTCGGCGCACTTGTAAGAGGGGATTTCCCCTGCGATGATTTTTGAGAAGATGGTCATGGCTGAAGCGTTTTTGTAAGTGTGTATGGCTGCTGCCGGTACACCTTGTCAGGCTACGGTGATGTCGAGGATCTCGAGTTGGATGGTGCCCTGCGGAATCTTCACATCGACCACGTCGCCCACCTTCTTGCCGAGCAGGCCCTGGGCGATGGGTGTGGTGGAGGAGATTTTGCCTTCGCGCAGGTTGGCTTCGCTCTCGCTGACGATGGTATAGGTCATCTCCATGCCGTTCTTGACATTCTTCATCTTGACGGTGGAGAGAATCTGGACGATGTCGCTGCGGAGCTTGCTGGCATCGATGATTTTGGCGCTGGCAATGGTGGCCTTGAGGTTGTTAATCTTCATTTCGAGCATCGCCTGGGCTTCCTTGGCGGCGTCGTACTCGCTGTTTTCCGACAGGTCACCTTTGTCGCGCGCCTCGGCGATGGCGGCAGAGGCTGCGGGGCGCTCTACCGACTCCATGTGCCGGAGTTGGGCTACCATCTTGTCGTAGCCCTCTTGGGTCATGTAAGCCATAGTTGGGGTTGAGAATGGGGTGTTAATGAAACGCGAAAGGATGCCGGCCGCATGCGGTGGCCGGCGTCCTTTCACTCGTTATGGGTTAGTAGGTTAGTGCGTGGGCCTGGGCTTTGTGCCTCGGCGCCGTGCTATTTGCCACAAAGATAAGCCTTATTTTCTTACTGGGGAAATGAAACGGAGAAAATTGCTGTTTCTTCGGTCAATAGTGGCGGCGCGGCGGCGTTTTTGCGGTGTGGCGCACAAATAGGGGCCATGCCTGCGGGCTTGCCCCCACGGTGGGGAGCCTGCCTGCAGGCATGGCCTGTGTGTGTCTGCTAATCGTGGAGTGGGGGGCTTACTTGAGCACGCCGAGGTCCTTGCCCACCTTGATGAAGGCGGCGATGCACTTGTCGAGGTGCTCGCGCTCGTGGCCGGCGGAAATCTGCACGCGGATGCGGGCCTGGTCCTTGGGCACGACGGGATAGTAGAAGCCGGTGACGTAGATACCCTCTTCCTGCATGCGCTGTGCGAAGACCTGCGAGAGCTTGGCGTCGTAGAGCATGACGGCGCAGATGGCGCTCTGCGTGGGCTTGATGTCGAAGCCGGCGGCCATCATCTTGTCGCGGAAGTAGTTGACGTTCTCCACGAGCTTGTCGTGCAGGGCGTTGCTCTCGCCGAGAATCTTGAAGGTCTCGATGGCTGCGCCGACGATGGCGGGGGCTACGGAGTTGGAGAAGAGGTAGGGACGGCTGCGCTGACGGAGCAGGTCGATGATTTCCTTGCGGCCGGTGGTGAAACCGCCCATGGCGCCGCCGAAGGCCTTGCCCAGGGTGCCGGTGTAGATATCTACGCGGCCGTAGGTGTTGAAGAACTCGCTCACGCCGTGGCCGGTAGCGCCTACGACGCCGGCAGAGTGGCTCTCATCGACCATGACGAGGGCGTCATACTTCTCGGCCAGGTCACAAATTTTGTCCATGGGGGCCACGTTGCCGTCCATCGAGAAGACGCCGTCGGTGACGATGATGCGGAAGCGCTGCTCCTGTGCGGCCTGCAGCTGGCGCTCGAGGTCTTCCATGTCGGCGTTGGCATAGCGGTAGCGCTTGGCCTTGCACAGGCGCACGCCGTCGATGATGCTGGCGTGGTTGAGGGCGTCGCTGATGATGGCGTCGTCGGCGGTGAGCAGGGGCTCGAACACGCCGCCGTTGGCATCGAAGCAGGCGGCGTAGAGGATGGTGTCCTCGGTCTTGAAGTAGGCCGAGATGGCTTCTTCAAGCTGCTTGTGCACATCCTGCGTACCGCAGATGAAGCGCACGCTCGACATGCCATAGCCGCGACGGTCCATCATCTCCTTGGCGGCAGCGATGAGTCGCGGGTGGTTGGAGAGGCCAAGATAGTTGTTGGCGCAAAAGTTGAGCACTTCTTTACCTGCTACCTGGATGGCAGCCTGCTGGGGGCCTTCGATGAGGCGTTCGTTCTTGTAGAGGCCGGCCTCCTTGATGCCTGCCAGTTCGGCCTGGAGGTGGGCCTGGAATTTACCGTACATGATCGTATTGTGTTTGTGATGGGTATGTGTGTTCTTCCTGCAAAGGTGCAGATTTATTTTGGATTATCCGTGGTGCTGGCTCGCTTTTTCTGCGGCGTTTTGTGGTTGTGGGCTGTCGGTCTCGTCGTGGCGGCGGTTGGGTGGCGTCAGGGCGTAGCTTTCGGCGTTGTGGCATGGTCCGAAACTCAGGTCAATGCCAGCGTCGAGCAGTTGGCGTGCCAGTGCGGGTTTGCCGCGGAAGCCGTGGACGGTCCAGGGCTTAGTGGGGCGTACCTGGGCGTGCAGGCGCAGCAGGTGGTGGTGGGCGCGCACACAGTGGATGGTGACGGGCAGGCCAGCGTCGCGGGCCATCAGAGCCTGACGTAGGAAGACGGTCTCCTGCACGTCGAGGGGGCCGCCGCGCAGCATGTCGAGGCCGCATTCGCCTACTGCGGTGAGCCACTGGCGGTCGATGA
The DNA here is from genome assembly GCA_946055775.1 of uncultured Bacteroidales bacterium. Classification (GTDB taxonomy): domain Bacteria; phylum Bacteroidota; class Bacteroidia; order Bacteroidales; family Bacteroidaceae; genus Alloprevotella. The sequence goes on along the minus strand of CAMGHE010000079.1, from coordinate 741 downwards.
GGCGCGCCAGGCCTGCCGTCATGGCGTGGAGGGTGGCGCTGTCGGCCGTGGCTGTGGTCCAGGGGTGGATGCCGGCCGAGTAGAGGGCGCCGGGCACGGGGCGGAAGGTGTCGGGGCTCAGGAGCCAGGCGTCGGGCAGGTTGACGATGGCGCTGCCGGGCGGCGCGGTGAGGTTGTGCGTGTGAAAGTCGAAGGCAGGCATGGCGTAAGTGTGGACAAAGGGGCGTGACGCGGCATACTGTTTCGGCTCAGGGCACGGGGTCGTAGCCGCTGCCGCCCCAGGGGTGGCAGCGCAGGATGCGGCGCACGGCCAGGTAGAGGCCGCGCAGGGGGCCGTGTTTGCGCAGGGCTTCGATGGCATACTGCGAGCAGGTGGGCGTGAAGCGGCACGAGGGCGGCTTGAGCGGCGACAGGTAGCGCTGGTAGAAGCGGATGGGGGCCACCAGGAGCCTCACCGTCAGGCGGCTCAGGGTGTGCAGCAGGCGTATCATGGTTCGGCGCTGGTGTTGGCGGCTGTTGTGCGTTCGGCCAGGCGGTGCAGCAGGCTCTGCATGCGGCTGTCGATATGGGCGCTGTCGGCTGGTCCCTCGGCCAGCCAGATGAAGGCCACGTGCCATGCAGCACCTTCGGGCAGGCTGTCGATGAGCAGGTGCTTGTGCCGGCGGTAGGCTTCGCGCAGTTGGCGTTTGGCGCGGTTGCGGTCAACGGCGTGGTGCAGGCGGCGCTTGGCCACGCTGAGCA
>CAMGHE010000078.1 GCA_946055775.1 uncultured Bacteroidales bacterium | reverse complement strand
GGCGCGGATGGCGTCGTGCAGGGCCACCGACGTGTGGGTGTAGGCGCCGGCGTTGAAGACGATGCCCTCCGTGCCCTCGTCCTCGGCCTGATAGAGGCGGTCGATGAGGGCGCCCTCGCTGTTGCTCTGGAAGTAGTCGATGCGATGGCCAGCATAGCGGGCGCGCAGCACGTCTAAATAGTCGTCCATCGTCTGGTGGCCGTAGATGCCGGGCTCGCGACGCCCCAGGCGATTGAGGTTGGGACCGTTCAGGATGAGTAGGTTCATGGGCGGGGAGTGTTTCGAGAATGGAGGAAAAGCACTACCTTTGTATGGCGGCGTCCCCTCTGTCCGTGCAAAGGTACGAAATTGCCGCGAATCGCTCCCGCCGCGCTCCTCTCTTTTCCTTTCTTCTCTCCTTCCTTCTCTCCTGTCCTCTTCTCAGTCCCATCTTCAGCCTCATGTCCGAATCTGCCCCCACCCTCCTGGCCAAATACCGCGCCTACCTCCTGCTGGAACGCGCCATGGCGGCCAACACCATCGACGCCTACTGCCGCGAGACGGCGCGCTTCCTGGACCACCTGGACCAGCAGCACCTCAGTCTGCGCCAGGTGACGCTCGACGACCTGCACCGCTTCACCTGGCTCCTGGCCGACCTCGGTCTGGGGCCACGGTCCATGGCGCGCACAGTGGCGGCGCTGCACACCTTCTTCCGCTTCCTGCTCATCGAGGGGATGGTCGATCACGATGCCACCGAACTGCTGCGCACGCCCAAATATGGCCGCCACCTGCCCGAGGTGCTCAGCGTGGAGGAAATCGACCGCATCGAGGCCGCCATCGACGTTTCCACGCCCGACGGCCAGCGCGACCGCGCCATGGTGGAGATGATGTACAGCTGCGGACTGCGCGTGAGCGAGGTATGCACCCTGCGTCTCTCCGAGGTGTATATGGACGAGGCCTACCTCAGCGTCACGGGCAAGGGCAACAAGCAGCGCCTTGTGCCGATGTCGCCGCGCGCCATCAGCGAGATGCAGGCCTGGCTGGCCCACCGCGCCCTCATCAACCCCAAAGAGGGCGAGGCCGACTATGCCTTTCTCAGCGCACGGCGCCGCATGCACCTCTCGCGCATCACGGTCTTTGCCAACCTCAGGCGACACGCCGAACTGGCGGGCATCACGCGCCCCATATCGCCGCACACCCTGCGCCACTCTTTCGCCACACACCTGCTCGAGGGCGGCGCCAACCTGCGCGTCATCCAGATGCTCCTGGGCCACGAGAGCATCGCCACCACCGACGTCTATATGCACCTGGCACAGCCCTTCCTGCGCCAGCAGATCATGGCGTGCTTCCCGCGCAACCAGCGGTGAGCAGGCGTTCCGGGCGTTCCCAAAGGACGGACGAGAAAATTATCCCCCGTCGCCCGATGCTCTATAATTATTATGGGATTCTCTATGTTTTGGAGATTATAATAAGAAGAGAAATGCCATGATGATTATAATAGGCTGTGGAAAGCGGGGAAAACTTTTACCCTTTTTCCTTGCTTATTCCGTTATCCCCCTTTTGCCCCGCTTTATCCACATCGCTATCCACAGCCCTTTATGGTCCTCCCTCCCCCTGCTGCAGGGCATTTCGGCGTCCTCGTCCCCCAATCTTTCCACCGCCTGTGCATAACCTTTCCTCCCCAAAAATTTCTGTGTCCCGCGCAGTGGAAGGAGGTGGGGAAAAGGCCCTCCCGCCCGGTGGATTGCGGTGTATAATAACCGACTGGCCTCCCCGCCCTCTCCCTCTCCCATTATCCCCACCCTTTTCCCCACCTTATCCACGGAGTTATGCACGGGCTGGCGGAGTGGTCGTAGCGAGGCCCGTACCCTTTTCACGAAAAAGCCCGGGGCTGCCCGCTGGATGCGGGGAGCCTCGGGCTGTGAGGGAGGATGGCGGCGACAGCGGGGATGCTGCGCCGGATGGGGTGGGGCACTTACCGGGCCAGCTGCTTGCTCTGCTCGGCCTGCTCGAAGAGGCGGTAGGCCTCATCGCGCGTGAGGGCGTGGTCGTACATGCGGGCGACGACCACCTCGCCTGTCAAGTTAAACTGTGCGCGGCCCTCGGGGTGGGCGTCACCGCCGATGGCAAACCAGTGGGCTTCGGTCTTGGGAGGGAAGCCGAAGGAGCCGGCGGCGGCGACTTCGCCGGCGGGCTTGCCGTCGATATAGACGCGGCACATCTCAGCGTCCTTGTCATAGACAGCCACGACGTGGTAGTAGCGGCCGGTTTCGACGGTGACGTTGGTCTTGACTACCTTATAACTGCCACCTACGCGGCAGTAGAACTGCAGTTGGCCGCCCTTGGCCTGTTCGATGCCAGTGCCGCCGCTCTCCTGTGCACTCAGCGGGCATACGTTGTTGAGGTTTTCGGTGCGGTAGATGGTCTCGAGGGCAAAGCCGTTCTGGAGGGCCTGCTTGATGGCGTCGTTGTCAGCGTAGGTGATGCGGTAGAAGCACTGCTGATTGCCCACGAAGGTGGCCGAGCGGCGGTGGTATGTCTCGTTCATGGAAACGGTGGGCGGGTTGGTGCCCTGGGCGATGGCAATCTGGTTGGCCGAGGCATCGGTAGCCGTGCCGTCCTCGTTGAAGGCCACGTCGAAGAGGGAAGCCACGGGAGCCACAACCGAAGGATCGGGCGTGTAGTTGGCGGTCTTTATGTCGTCGAAGAGCAGCCATGCCTCGTCGCGTGTCAGCGCGTGGGCATACATGCGGGCTACGCATACTTCGCCATCGAGGGCATACTGCGTCGTGGTCGATTTGCTGGCATCGCCGCCGATGGCAAACCACTGTGCTGCGGTGGCCGAGGGGAAGCCGAAGGCGCCCGAGGCGGCCATTTCGCCGGCGGGAGCGCCGTTGACGAACATGCGCACCTTGGCAGCAGCCTTGTCATAGACGGCCACGACGTGGTAATATTCGCCAGCCTTGGCCGTAACGCTGCTCTTGAGCGTCTTGTATGAGCCACCTACGTGGCAGAAGAACTGTATCTGTCCGCCCGAGGCCTGCTCGATGCCGGCGCCGCCGCTCTCCTGTGCACTCAAGGGGCACATGTTGCTGGTGCTGTTGGGCTTGTACATCACCTCCAGCGAGAAGCCGTTCTGCAGGGCCTGCTTGATAGCGTCATCGTTAAGGTAGTCGATGCGGTAGTGGCAGGCGCCGCTGCCAGTGAATGTGGCGGCATAGCGGTTGTAGGTCTCGTTGAGGTAGGTGGTGGGCGTCGTGGAGCCCTTCGTTACCGTCACCTGGTGGGCCGATACGTCCTGTGCGGCACCATCCTTGCCGAAGCGCACGTCGAAGAGGTCGGCCACGGGCATGACGGCGTCGTCGGCCGGTTTGTAGGCTTCGGTGGTGAAGGGCTCGCTCACGAGCCATGCCGAGGCGTTCTTATACGAGTCGAGCGCCTTGACGCGTGCGGTGAGCGTCTTGCCGTCGGGCACGCCCTGAAGCGTTATGGAGAGCGCCTTGGGCATACGGCTGTTCAGGTAGTAGCCCGAGAAGAGGCCGTGGGTGGCGACGGTCTTGCCCTCGCTGACGAGCTCGATGACATAGTGGTGTACGTTCTCATCGTCGGCGGCCTGGGGGAAGGCTACGGTGCACTTGCCGTCGGCCACGCCGCTCACCGTCACCTTGGCCGTTTCGGCCCATACGGGCGCCGTGCCGCCGGTGCGGGCGTTGGTATAGACAAACTGGCTGCCGTCGTGCGGCGCCTTGACGTACCAGCGGGGCAGCATCTCCTCGTTACCGTAGGTGTCCCAGCGCTGAATCTCGACGGTGGTGTCGCGGTCCACGCTGCAGATGCAGGCTTCGGTGACATACTCGTACTTGGCGGGGTGGATGCCTGCATCGACGGTGCCCGGCTCAATCTCGGAGTAGGTCACGCTACCGTCGTTGATGGTGGTGAAGATGCCCTGGTGGATGGAGCGGGGGTCACCGAGGGGGAAGTGGGAGTGGCCGCCGAAGATGACGACGTGGGGGTACTTCTTGAGCACGGGGGTGAGGATGTTGGAACCCCAGCCGCCTTCGCCGTCGCAGGTGCCATAGACCGTGTTCATGGGCGGCACGTGGGTGAAGACGAAGATGGGCTTGCCCGGATATTCGCGAGTGGCGCGGGCCAGATTGTCGTCGAGGGCCTGTACCTCCTCGGCCGAGTAGTCGTCCCACGACCCGCCGTTCATGCTCGTCGTGACGAAGGGATAGCCCTTGATGTCGATGAGCTGGTGGTAGGGCTGGTTGAGGACGAGGTAGTTCTGCAGGGCACCGTCGGCATAGTTGTCGTGGTTGCCCATCATGACATAGACCTTGACGTCCTCGGGCACGATGCTGCGGTCGTCAAAGACCTTCTTGAACTGCTGATACTGCTCGGGTTTGCCCCAGTCGGTGAGGTCGCCGCAGATGAAGATGGCATCGACGCGCGGCGTCTTCGAGAGGATGTTCTTCAGGGCGTTGGGCACCTTGTACATCGGGCCTTCACCCTTGGTGTTGCCAAAGTGGGTGTCGGACATGACGGCGAAACGTGGGTAGCCGCGGAACGACTGCGTCACCTCGATGCGCACGGCGTCGGCCTGTCCGCTCTTGTCGGTTAGGGTGATGGTGCCCGTGCGGCTCGTGCCCTCCTCTTCAAGCAGGGTGGCGTCGAAAGAGAGGATGGCCGAACTGTCGATGCTGGCTGTGTCGCAGGTAATCCAGTCGGGGCAGGCGATAGTGACCTCGGTGTTGGTCTTGACGTTGACGGTGAAGTGGGTGGCGTTGTCGTCGAGGGTGATGGTCTTGGTGCCAACGAGGATGGCAGGTGCCGAGCCCAGTTGGCTTACGGTATAGGTGTGGCTATTGTTGTCGAGGGCGTTGAGGCGCAGCGTGGTGGTGCGTGCGGCGGTGCCCGTATTGGCGGCGACGCTGACGGTGAAGCCCGTGGCCGTGCGTGTGGCGGTGCACCAGCTGTCGTCGGCGTTGAGGGTATAGTTGAGGTTGGTGGTCACGCCCACTTGGCTTTCTGCGGCCTGGGCTTCAAACTGCAGGGCCTCGGCCTGGCCATCGACTCTGAGGTATGAGGCACCTTCGGGGGCTGCCGATGTGATGAGCACCACCTGCGCCTGTAAGGCAGCGCAGGCCATGACGCACCCGGCAAGGGTAGATATGATGCGTTTCATTTGTCTGGGAGTATAGAAAAGTAAATGTGTGGTAAGGATTGGGAAATAGGCTGTGGCGTTGCGTGCGTTATCACTTCACCGCCACCTTGACGGCAGCCTGCGGCGTGCGCACGATGTAGAGGCCCGGTGCCAACTTGGCGCCGGCGCTTACGCGGATGCCGGCGGCGTTGTAGATGGCGTAGTCGGTGCAGCCCTCGACGCAGATGGTGCCGCCCTTGACGGTGCCGCGCGGTGTGGTCGTTGCGCCCGTGGCAGCGATGCCCGTCTCGATGGTCTCGGTCTTTTCTATAAGCCAGGCAAAGGTGCTGTTTTTCAGTTTATCCTCGTCAGGCAGTGTGGGCGCGGTAGCGTCGGCAGCGTCGGCACCGAGGTAGCGCGTGATGCCGTCGCTGCCCGTTGACGTCAGGACATACTGTCCGTCGCCCAGATACTGCGGCACCCATGCCGGGGCGTCGGCCACCAGCGTGCCCATGGCGACGAGGTTGAGCGGACCGGCAGGCAGCGGTTCGTCGAGCACCTCTTCGGCCCCACGGTTGATCATCAGCCATCCCGTGCCCGAGGGGTGAGCCTCCATGCGCCACTGGGCGTCGGTCGTGCCGTCGGCCGCCTCGGCCAGCGTCAGCATGGCGCCTTCCTCACTCTGTGTCAGGTTGATGGAACGGCCGGCATAGGCTGTGCTGGCGTTCGTCAGGCGGTAGTAGGTCTGTGTTTCATTGTCCGAGATGGCGACGCTGTAGTCCTTGAAAGGCACGAAGGTGAAACTCGAGTTCTGGCCCGTGCCGTAGTAGGAACCGGTGGTGATGACGGCAAAGTGGTAGCCGCTGTTGCCCTGGTGCAGATACACCTCTGAGGCATCTGTGCCCGCAGCGGCCTCAGAGGCCACAATGTGGAAGTAGTCGCCATCGGCCACGAGGTTGAACGTCACCGAGGGTTCCGAGGCCAGCACGCAGCGGCCCGTCTTCTCGGTGGCGTCATAGACGATGTCGAGTGCGCGGCCCTCGCCCGCCATGTTGTAGATCATGTAGCGGCCCTCGCCCACCTGCTCGAAGCGCCAAAGTTGGCTGCTCACCTCGTTCAGGTCCGTCGAAACAATCTGTGCTTTTCCGCAAACATTCTTTTCCCCATCCAGGGTAAAGACAAGGCCGACGCGGGTGTCGGTGCCTTTCACTTTGATGTAGTACCACTGCGGGTCTTCATCCGTACTCATGCTTGGCATTTGCGCTACCGCGGGAGCGATAGCGGCGCCGAGAGCGATGAGCGATAGAAAGAATCTCTTTCTGCCCATGTTTTTGTTTTTGTGTGATTAGGTGGTGTTGTTTCTCCGGAATGCTCTCTCTGAGCATTCCTTTGCGCGGCAAATTTAGCAATAATCTGACACACAGAGCGCGCTGCGCAGGATTTTTTGCGCGCCAGGCGGCGGAAGTTCACGGAAGGACAGGAATTGAGGTGGATAGGTGATACTGGGAAGCGGGCGCCTCATTCCCCATGGAAACTTCTATCTGAGTGATGATAATAAACTTGCTTCTATTTGCCCTGTCACCTTATATTAAAGAATATGACTCCAAGTCGGAGCAACATATTGTTTCATCATCACTTATCATAGGAAGGTCTTCTGGCTGTCAAAGTAGAGCGGCAGGCCATTGCTTTCCAGGAACATGCTCTGCAGGTCCATCAGTTCGGCATTGATTGCGGTCACCAGCATGGCCTTGTGAAAGACCACATGAAAATCTACCGCCAGCCTATCGTCGAGTGTTCTGTCTTTGCTGGCGCATGCCGGTCTGATGATGCCGTCGTAGGTGTGCCACAGTTGGTCGATGGCCTCTTGGGCACGTTGCAGGATGGTCAGGCGGTTGGCCGACGTCACGTTGGTTTTGAACTCAATGAGCGTCATATCCTTTTCTGTCAGCAGCATGCCGTCGCATACGCCGCCCCGTACCGTGTTGGTCCCTGTGATGATGCAGCCATCCAGAGGCAGCATGGCGATGGTTTCTTTATGGGGGTTGTCTGCCCTAAAGCACCGGGCCGTGTCGTCTGGCTCATCCATCGTCCAGTCGGTCCGGCCCAGCGCGCGGTCGTCATAGACGAAGAGGGTTTCTGCTTCGCTTTTATCGAAGGCCTCGGCTACGCTCCGTGCGCCGCTATGCTGCAAGGCGGCCCCCAGACGGATATTCGTGATGGCAGTGGGCAGCAGGTTATCCTTTGCGAGTCTTGGCATAGTGCATATATAGTGTGTTGAAGGTCTGCATGATTGTGTCCGATGCCCTATCCAGTTCGTTCTTGCTGATGAGTCCAGTCTTTGGGTTGATGATCGACTGGCAGTAGCAATTATTGCTGGCCAACAGTCGGTAGGCTGCTATCTCGTCGGGGCGGATATGATACTTCTCGGGGAGCGTCTGCCGTATCTGTTCGGCGGCCTGGCTATCGGCACCGGCCATGGCTTTGGCCCCCATGATCATCGTGTTGACGACGGCCAGGGTGTATGGGCTGTGTGTGGTCATGACCAGCATGTTTTCGGCGAAGGCCGCATTGCATGCCACCAGGGCCATGAGCACCTCCATCTGTGATTGAGGGAAGAGGTTGAGTTCGGGCTCTTCGACGATGTTGATAAAGCGGTCGTATCTGTTGGCCGAGGATAGTTGGCGCAGCATCATATCCTTTATGCTCTCTGAGAAACGGTCGTCCTGCATGATTTCGGCCACCCTCCTCTCCAGCCGGTCCTTCTCCTCCTTTGAGAGTTTTATCTCCTCGCGTCTGGCAATCTTGCTGTTGAGGTATTCCGACACCATGCACATGGGCAGTGACGACTGTATTCCGCTCGAGGCGTTGGTCAGGCGCACTCGGTAGTGGTCTCCCATAATCCACCCAGCGTCGTTCAGGGCGTCATACTCAAAGCGCAGACCTTCGAAGGGCAGGGTATAACCTTGCTGGAAATGCTTCTTGGCGTTGACGAACACATCGCTGAAGGTCTCGCAGGAATCGGGCAATTCCTTCAGCAGTCGCGACTTGCTTTCGGCCACGCTCACGATGGAGCGCTCTGCCGGGACGTACATTATCTTGGCCACCCCCTCTATATTATTGTCCTTTGGGGTGATGCTGAGTCTGCCACCATCATAGAAAAAGTCGTAGAGGCTGCCCTCAAAACGGATGTACGAATCGTCGCGCACGAACGACTCCAGCCTGTGGTAGGCGCACAACCGGGTTTTGAAGCGGTTGTATTGCTCGAAGTAGGTCGGTTTGTATTTCTTTTGGCTCAGTACCTTCTCGGTCCACTTGAACATGGAGAAGAGTTTGGCTATGCAACTCTTGCCCGTCCCCTGGTCGCCGATGAAGAGCGTGACCTTGCCGAAGGTGATGTCAAGGTCGCTGACCGGCCCAAATGATTTTACTGTCAATCGTTCGTTCATACTTTACTCAGCGTTATCTGTGGTGTGGGGTCTTGCTGTGGTTGCAAAGTTAGCAGAATTGTTTGACACGCAGCCATACTGCTGGGTAAAGTATACCTGTTTACCCATGTTCTTCCCATGTATCAGCGCTGCCATGCTGCTGGCGGCCAGCAATGCAAAAGCCTTGGCTGGGCGCGGGGGGCGCTTGCAGCCAAGGCTGTGGGTTGTGTGTCCGTTGTGGACGGAGGGACTTAGAGGTTGGGGTTGATTTCGCTCCACTTGGAAATCTCGGGCACGATGCCGAGGGTGACCAGTTCGTCGCGCATCTTGCAGAGGTGGGCGTAGCTGGCATCGAGGCTGGCCAGTTCTTCCTCCGTACCCTGAGGCATGACGTAGTGGCAGCCGGTGGCGTCGAGGGTGGTGTCCATGGCCATCATGATGTGGCTGTACTTGCCGTTGTTGACGAAGGTACCTGCGGGGAAGCGGAAGGTCTCGCCGCCCATGACGGAGCGAATCATCTCTACGGAGAGATATGCGGGGCTCTGGAAGGAACTGCGGCGACGCAGTTCGATGATCTTGGCACCGCCCTGGATAACGTCGTGGCGCATCTGTGCCCATTCCTCGTCGGTGAACTCGGGCGTGCCGATGAGGTCAGAGAGTTTCTTGCCGTCGATGGTGACGCGGCTGCCGAAGACAGCCATCTGCTCGCCGTGGCCGCCGTAGGTGGCGCAACCCTTCACCTCGCTCTGCATGACGCCAAACTTCTTGGCCAGAGCGCTCTGCAGACGGGTGC